>CAZMBK010000025.1:0-15453 GCA_964564315.1 uncultured Sulfurimonas sp. | reverse complement strand
CAAAACTCAAGGTTTTGTTAAAACTTGAAAGAATAATACCCCCAACAACCCCAAATGCAGCAGACTCTGTAGGAGAAGCAATACCAGCGAAGATGCTTCCCAAAACAGAAACCATAAGAAGAAGTGGAGGGATAATAGCTTTAAGTAGATCAAAGAGAGTAATATTTTCATCACTCTGCATAGCAGGTGCATCATTTGGTTTTAGGTAAGCTCGGATTAATATGTAAGTAATATAGAGACTTACAAGTGTAAGCCCTGGAAGTACTGCACCCATAAAAAGATCACCTACACTCACACTCATAACATCCCCTAAAACAATCAATATAATCGAAGGGGGTATAATCTGTCCAAGTGTTCCAGAAGCAGCAATAGTACCACTTGCAAGACTTTTATTATAGCCTGCATTTATCATAAGGGGTAGAGCGATTACACTCATCATAACCACAGAGGCAGAGACAATCCCTGTAGATGCTGCTAAAATAGCCCCTACTAAAACAACACTTACCCCAAGACCCCCACGGACACCTTTAAACATAGCAGACATAGAGATAAGCAGTCGCTCAGCCATACCAGATTTCTCTAAAATAAGCCCCATCATTATGAAAAGAGGAACAGCCATAAGGGTAGTATTATTCATAATTCCATAAATTCGAAATGGTAAAATATTGAAAACTTCAAAGCCTAATTCTGGTATAACAAATGCGAACATCATCGCCACACCACCAAAGGCAAATGCTACAGGGATTCCAAGAAGAAGAAGAGTAAGTGCAACTACAAACATTACTAGAGCTATCATAATGTTCTCCATTTATTAAGCTTTTGAAGAAGTTCTGAAATACTCTGCAGTGCTAAAAAGAGAAAAGCTAAAGGCATCAAAGATTTGACTATCCAGCGATGGGAGAGTCCCCCCGGATCAGAAGAAGCTTCACTCTGTAAAAAACTCAGCTCCACAAAACCAAAACCGATGTATATGATTAGACTAGAGAGTGGTAAAATAAATAATAAAAGTGCCACTATATCTATAAAAGTTTGTGTCTTTAAAGGAAATTTATCATAAAATATATCTACTCTTACATGTGCATTATGTTTTAAAGTATAGGCAATAGAGAAGAGTATGACAACATCAAAGAAGTGCCACTCTAACTCTTGCAACGCAGTAGACCCTAAAGAGAAAAGATAACGAGCCGTTGCATCATATACTATAAGCATCACTAAAAGAGCAAGTATAAATGCCGTAAAATAAGATAAATATTTTGTTATATTATTTACTATCACTATAAAATTCCTTTCCAAAAATACTCAGCAATACTTACTATAGCAACAACTCCAATAACATTTAGCACAATCCCATAGCGCATCATATCTTTTACATTTATAGCTCCAGTGCTCATGGCTATTGCATTGGGAGGTGTGGCGATGGGAAGCATAAACGCATAACTAGCACAAAGTGTAGCAACCATCATAAATAGTGTTGTATTTACACCAGCTAACTCTGAAACAGAGTAAATAACAGGAAGCATTATAGAGATCATTGCTACATTTGAAGTCACCTCTGTGGTAAAAGTGATAAGCAGTGCCACACAGAGTAGTAACATTAAAGGTGGTAGATGTGTAATACTTACAAGATAAGATGCTACTTCATCAGCAAGACCTACTGTGCCAAAAGCTTTAGCTATAGAGAAACCTGCACCAAAGAGCAATATAATCTCATAAGGGATTTTTCCATTGTCCTCTTTCCAATTCAAAATATTTAAAGGTGGCATAAACAGAAGTAAACCAAAGCCTAATAAAATACCTGTTTCACTAAGTCCTAAACCACTCCAATAGGGTTTAATAGAAGCATTAACAAGAAGTAAACCAATAAGAGTCAGTAAAATTGTTACTACTTTTTTTTGCTCACTATCAAGGGGTTGACTCTTTGGTGTATGTGTAATCTCTATATTTTTTGTCCCTATAGAGAGTAAAAAGCTCATACTAACAATCATAAAAATAACGAGTGGAGCGACCATATACATCCACTGAAAAAAAGGAACTAACTCCAGCCCTTTATCTTCCATAATACCCAGAAGTACAAGATTTGGGGGTGTACCAATAGGTGTAAGTATACCACCAATATTTGCACCATAAGCAATAGCCAAAGCAAAACGCATCTTGAGTCTCATGTGATCAGTTAAAAAAATTGCTATGGAGATTAGAAGTAGTGTTGTTGTTGTATTTGAGAGTATAGAGCTTAGCAGTGCCGATGTAAATGCTAATGAGAAGATCATTCCTCTCGGTGTAGAGGGAAACAGACCCAAGATTTTATTTGATATATAGATATGAAGCTTTGTTTTTTCCACTCCAATAGCAAGTAAAAATCCACCTAAAAAAAGAAATATAATAGGATGTGCATAGTTAATAGCTGTCGCTTTTGTATTTATAATCTCAAATGCAGGAAATAAGATAATAGGAAAAAGAGAAACTACACCTAAAGGGAGTGCTTCATTTGTCCAGAGTGTTACAAGCAGAGCGATAATACCAAGGAGTGAACTCTGTGTAGTGTTAAAAACAGTACTACTAAGAAGAAAAATGGCAAAACCAATAACTAAAGAGAGTAGTATTTTTAAAACTTGTGCATTCATTTTAAAACTCCATCTCACAAAAGAGTGGTCGCTCACTTACAAAAGGATTCTGTGTCTTTTTCCTAAGATTTTCAAGTTTTTTATAAAGCTCCCCAGATTTTTCATTCACTAAAGAGAGCATATCTTCAAGTAGGTTTCCAAAAGCTAAAACCTCTAACTGTTCATAAAGTTTGAAATCTTTTTCATAAAAACTCGCTGCACCAAAATCTCCTAAATATGTCTCATATTTAGAATTAACTAAGATATTATGTGCATAAAGGTCACCATGCATAATACCTTTAGAGTGAAGATGTGCAGCAGCTGAGCAGATTGCCTCTGCTACTTTTTGAACATCCTCAATAGTTAAATGCAAAGAGCTATCATAAGTATCACGACTACAACTCTCAAAAGTAGGAGGATTTCCCAAATTTTTAAAAGATGGCGAGATAAATTCTAAAACTAAACCCAAATGCTTATGCTCAAGTCGTGCTAACACTTTTATGAGATTGGGGTGCTCACCCGCTTGCATACAAGCATTCATCTCATCTTTTGCATATCCATCACTGGTAACAGCACCTTTAAAAAGTTTTATAGCTACTACACGGTTAAACTCCTTCGAGTGTCCACGGTAAATTTTTCCAGAAGCACCCTCCCCTAAAAGCTTATCCATTTCAAGATCTTTATACTCTAAAACTTTCATTTTAGTCGATTTACTTACAGAACAAGGATTTCCACTAAATGCCAGCCATGCTAGTTTTGGTAATGAGAGTAAAAACTCTGGTAGCTCACATAAATTATTAGCAGATAAACGAATTAACTCTAAATTTTTTAAATTTTCCATACTTTTTGGTAAAGTAGTTAATCTATTTCCAGCAAGTGGAAACTTCTGCATTTTAGTAAGTTTTCCTATAGAATTTGGAAGTTCTGTAAGTTTATTATCTGTTAATATCAACCAGCTAATGTTGAGTGGTAAAATATCTTCATCAAACTTCTCTATCTGATTTGTTTTAAACCCAAGCATAAAAAGATTATGACACTCCTTAAAAACAGAGGGCATCTCTTTAAACTCATTAAAAGAGAAAAAAGCAATTTTTAAATTTTTAAACTTATAAAAATCCTCAGGCAGTTCACTAAGTTTGTTATTACTTAAATCTAAAAGCTCTAGGGTATCTGTAAGTTCAAAAAGTTCTCTTGGAAATGTTGTCAAGTTTTCAGAGATTTTCACCTCTTTTGCTCCAACTAACTCCCCTGCTTGTAACTGCTTTAATGTATATGTCATATGCTCTACTTTTTACTGAGATAAAAGGTCTCGAAGAGACTCTTTTGGACTTTTACCCTCAAGCATTGCATAAACTTCTTGTGCTATTGGAAGGTAAAGATTGTTGTTTTTTGAGAGTTCATGCAGAGCATATGTAGTTCCTATTCCCTCTGCTACTTCTCCTAAGGCTTCAAGTATCTCTGCTTGAGATTTTCCATCAGCTATACCTAAGCCAACACGATAATTTCTACTCATAGAAGAAGATGCTGTAAGAAAAAGGTCCCCTGCACCCCCTAAACCAGTAAAGGTATCAACCTCTGCTCCATACGCTAAACCAAAACGTTGCATCTCAACTAAACCACGACTTATAAGTGCAGCAGCTGCATTATTTCCAAGCTTCAAACCTTCACAAATTCCAGCAGCTATTGCTATAACATTTTTATAAGCTCCTGCCACTTCTGCACCCATTACATCTACTGATCTGTATGCTTTTATAAAAGAGGGGAAAAGTCCTGCAAACTCTTTACTCAATGCTTCATTTTTTGCATTCACTACAAGTGCTGTAGGAAGAGACTTCTGTACTTCAACCGCAAAAGAAGGACCAGAGAGAAAAGCTATATTTTCATCAGGAACATACTCTGCATATATCTCATTTAAAAATTTACCACTACTCGCTTCTATACCTTTAGAAGCGACTAAAATCTTCTGTCCATTAAAGATAAAGTTCTCTTTTAACCATAAAGCAATCTGCTGTGCAGGAACAGTAATAATTAAAAATTCGCACTCTAAAATTTTTTCAAGTGATACAAAATTTGGTAAATCTCTCGCTCTTCGGGAGGTAATAAAAACCTCGTTTTTCTCAGAAAATGCAAATGCTAATGCACTCCCCCATTTACCAGCTCCAATTACTCCAATTGACATATCGATTACTCCCTATTTTTTTTTCAAACTCTTTAATATCTGCCTCATACCCGACAACAACTAAAACATCACCCTCTTCCATTACATGGCGTTTTGCCTTAGATGAATAGATAAACTCACTACTCATATCCTTATGCATAACGGAAAGAACAATAATGCCATTATAATGACCCCAGTCGATACTAGAGAGCTCTTCATCTTTAAAGTGACTATCTTTTCCTATTTTAATTTGTGCTATTTTCAAGGCACTTGTCTCATAAAGAATAGCATGTAAAACACTATTTGAAATAGGGTTTTCCAACATATTTGTAATAATGTCTGCAGTTGTTTCCACTAAAGGAATAACCTTATTTGCACCAGCCATTAAAAGTTTGTTTGCATTCTCTTTATGTGATGCTATTGCTATAATAGAGAGCTTTTCATAAGAAGCTCGAAGAGAAATAGTTAAAAAAATATTTTCTGCAGTATCTTCTAAAATACAAAAAGCAATTGAGTTGTCGATGTCTATCTCTTCTTCTATCTCTTGCCAATCATCACTCAAATCAAAATGAGAAATTTCATACTCTTCATTACTGATGTTCTCTTCATCAAGTGAATATATTTTTACATTATCATACTCTTTTTCTACATTTTTTAGTATCTCTATTGCATAATTATTAAAACCAAATATCAGTGCACTACTCTTACTCATCTCGTACCTTTGTATGTAGATGTTGTTCAAACTCTTTAATAAAAACATTGTAACCAATCACAAGAAGAAAATCACCATTTTCTAAGAGTGTATCTTTTAAAGGGTTAAAATAAAATCTTTGTGTTGCTTTTTTATGAATTCCTAAAAGTACTACCCTATAAGCTTCATTTCCTAATTCACCAGTATTTAAAAAATTATCTATAATTCTTTGGGTAATGGCTAGCTCTGTAATTTTTACATTTGAAGTTTCACTTCGTAGCTCATGAATTATCTCAAATGCAACAGGTTGCCCTATAAGTTCTCTTGTCACTAAACCTATAAGTTCTTGCGGATACACAATTTTATTTATACCAGTAAACTCTAATTTTTTACGATTTGAATTTTCCATTAATAGAGAAAGAATAAAAATCTCTTTACTTAAAGAACGAACTGTTAAAGCAGTATATACATTCTCTACATCACTTTCATAAAGACAAAGTACAGCTTTTACCTGTTTTTCAATGTTTATATGCAATTTCTTATAGCTCTCTAGTTTTCCAGGTGGATAATTAAGTGCTGTAAAGCCATCACTCTTTGCTCGCTCAACCCTCGCACTATCTTCATCTAAAATAATAATATCTTTATGATGTTTTGAAAGTTTTCGAACAACATCTTGTGCAACACTCTCATACCCACAAACGAGATAAAAACTTTTTAGTTTTGATATATCTTCTACAGTTTTAACCTCTCGAATTTCATCAAGTTTTTCTGTAAATGCAGAGACTACAAGTGATGTTGTAAAGGCAAGCACAGCAATTCCAGCAATAATAACAATTATAGCAACAACTCTCCCCTCAAAAGTGACAGGTGTCACATCACCATAACCAACAGTAGATATAGTTACTATAGACCAGTATACAGCCTCAAAAAGTGTATCAATAGGAGAAGAAGGATTATTTGCCTCCATAACATAGATAAGTACAGAAGAAACAAAAATAACAATAGAAGCAAATATAGCAAGTGTGAAGAACTCAAACTTTTTAGTTGCTAAAACACTTGCAAGGGTTTGAAAACTATTTGCATAACGAAAAAGTTTAAAAACTCTAAAAAGTATAAAAAGTCTTAAAAGTCGCAGTTCATGAAAAAATGGCATTATTGCAAGAAAATCAATAATAGCCGTAATGGAAAAGATATAAGAGAGTTTTACACTAATAATTTTTTTAAAAGCTTTTAGCAAATTTATATTTCGTGATAAAAAGCTATCGTGTTCTGCACGGTCAACAATAATTTTAGAAACACTACTGTGAATCCAAAAACGTAATAAGTACTCAATAAAAAAGATGAATGAGATAACATAACTATTAAAATAAAACATATAGTCATGTATAGGATGTTTTACCTCTCGAATAAGAACAGCCACACTCATAAAAATAAGTACAATCATAAAAATATCTACATATTTTTTATACTTGTACTTATTGTTTTCAAGAAGATTTCTAAAAAATTGTTTTCTTGACTGATAGCGTTTGGATGTCTGTAGAAAGTATGCAGCATCTACTATCAGGCGTTTAAACATAAGAGATTATCCTAGTTTTACTTTAAGAATTTCATTCACTGCTTGAGGATTTGCACTCCCCTTAGAGGCTTTCATTACCTGTCCAACAAAGAAACCAAAAAGTTTATCTTTTCCACCCTTAAGTTGTTCAACTTTTTCAGGATTTGCAGCAATTATCTCATCGCAAATGGCTTCAATAGCACCCATATCTGTTACTTGTTTCAGTCCAAGCTTATCAATAGTATCATCGACAGTTCCATCATTTTCCATTAAGTAATCAAGAACTTCTTTTGCAGCTTTTCCACTTACTGTTTGATCTTCAATGCGTTTGACTAAGGTACCAAGTTTTTTTGCATCTACAGGTGTATTTGTAATATTTACATCACCTTTCATACGTGCTAAAAGCTCAACTGTTAACCAAGTCGTAGCATTTTTCCCACTAATACCCTCTGCCATCATCGCTTCAAAATAGTGAGCCATCTCAACACTTGAAGTAATTACACCAGCATTATAAGCATTAAGACCAAACTCTTTTACAAATCTATCACGTTTAGCATCTGGAAGTTCTGGAATTTTAGAATATTTTTCCATCATCTCATCTGTTACTACTGCTTTGAGTAGATCAGGTTCTGGAAAGTAACGATAATCAGCAGCTTCCTCTTTACCACGCATAGAACGTGTCTCTTGTTTTACTTGATCAAAGAGGCGTGTCTCTTGGCAAATTTCATCGTCATAAACACCATCTTCCCATGCCTCGCTCTGACGAATCACTTCTACTTCTATAGCTTTTTCTATAAACTTGAAACTATTAATATTTTTAATTTCAACACGTGTATAGAGTTTTTCATCACCTTTTGGACGTATGGAAACATTTACATCCACACGAAATGATCCCTCTTGCATATTTGCATCACCAATATCAAGATAACGAATGATAGAGTGTAGTTTTTTAAGATAAAGGATCGCTTCCTCAGAACTTCTCATATCAGGTTCTGTCACTATTTCAAGGAGCGGTGTTCCTGCACGATTTAAGTCAACTTTAGAAATATCACCATCATGAATATTTTTTCCAGCATCTGCTTCAATATGAGCAAATCCTACACGAATAATTTTTTTCTTTCCATCTTTAAAATCAATCTCTAGAGTACCATTTTGTATAACAGGTTTATAAAACTGTGTAATCTGATATGCTGATGGACTATCTGGATAAAAGTATGATTTTCTATCGAAGAATGATTCACGATTTACTGTAGCACCAAGTGCAGTACCAAGCATAACAGCCTTCTGTAAAACTTCTTGATTTAGTACAGGAAGAGCACCTGGAAGTGCTAAACAAGTTGGACAAGTATTTGTATTTTGTGGGTGATTAAAACTCGTTGCACACGAGCAAAATAATTTAGTTTTTGTGTTTAATTGTACATGGACTTCAAGACCGATAACTACTTCAAACATAGAGTTCCTTGTTAGAATAAAATATAATTATTCTATTTTAGCAAAAAGAAGCTTTTATCTCTCATAAAGTAAGTAAAATTATAGGTATATTCTAAGAACTACTCTCTTTTAAAGTAAGATTTTCAAGTAGTTTTGTCTGTTTTTTAAGCTCTTCTAGCTTTTGTTTTTGCACAGAAAAAGCATCCAAAAGCAAGATAAAAAGAAGTGAAAAAATTATATAAAGTGTAGTAAAAAAGATTCCAAAAGGAAGTCCAAAAGAGAGAGTAAATTTAAAAGTGAAGTAAGCACCTATGAGCACTACAGCCCATGATGCTCCTTGCAAAAAACCTATGATATTATTATAAATATCTTTTTGCATCTGTAAAAAGACCTAGTGATCTTCAACAGCTACTGCACCACCAAGGTAAACATATGTAAGCATCATAAAGATGAAAGCTTGTAAGAATGCCATGAAAGTTAAAAGTGCAAATGGAATCATTGGTAATAACCATGGAGCTAGCATTAAGATTACCATTAAGAACATATCATCACCTTTTACATTTCCAAATAAACGGAAAGATAAAGAAACAAGTCTTGAGAAGTGAGAAACGATCTCGATTGGGAACATTAACCAGTATAACCACCAAACTGGACCAAGAAAGTGTTTGAAGTATTTTACAACACCTTGACGACGGATACCTTCGAAGTTATAGTAAACAAATACTACAAGAGCAAGAGTAAGAGGCATCTCTAAGAATCCAGTAGGTGCTTCAAAACCTGGAATAACACCGATTAAGTTAGCAATACCAACAAAAAGACCAATAGTAGCTACAAGTGGAAGGTAACGACGTGCAGGCTCTTCACCCATAACATCAGCACCCATCTTTAAAACGCCACCGATATAAGCTTCCATAAGGTTTTGAGTACCCTTAGGAACAACTTGTAAGTTTGACATAGCCATTTTAACTAGTAAAAGAGCGATACCCGCTGAAAGCAACATGTGAGTGATGTAGATAAATGTCTTATCATGTGTAACAAGACCGAAAAATGTAAACAATTCTGGCATAGAAAAGCTCCCTGACGTAAAATATTGTCGAGATTATAGTCAAATTTGCATTAAAATATTATAAGACCTGCTATAATTTTGCATAAATTTCATATATAAAGGATAAAAAATGATAAATATTTTAAAACTTACAACAATAGTAGCACTTAGTAGTTCACTTCTTTTAGCAGCTCCTTCTCAAAAGAGAGATGCAGAACTTAAATCTGTAGTAAAAATAGGAGATCGTGGTTCAAAGATGTTGTTACAAACACTTGGTAAAAACATGAAAAAAAGATTGGCAGATGGTGGTGTTATGAGTGCACTTGATTTTTGTTCAAATGAGGCATTTACACTTACAGAAAATGTAAATAAAAAACTTCCAAATGGAGTAAGAGTAAAACGAATTAGTGCAAAGTATAGAAGTCCTGCAAATAAAGCTTCTAAAAAAGAGTTGGCAATTTTAGCTTCATTTGAGAAGATGAAAGAGATGAATATAATACTTCCTAAACATCTTATAGAAAAAGTAGATAACCATACATATAAGTACTATAAACCTTTATTTATAAAAAAACAAATCTGTTTAGAGTGTCATGGCGATATAAAGAACATAGATATAAAACGTGCAATAGCAAGTCGATACCCTCTCGATAAGGCACTTGGTTATAAAATGGGTGATTTACGTGGTGCAATCATCGTTACAGTTGATAAATCAAAATAATTTTAGAGAGTTTGCTACTTTGCAAACTCTACTGCCCGACTCTCTCTAATAACATTTACCTTTATCTCTCCAGGGTACTGAACTCTCTCCTCTATTTCTTTAGCAATCTCTCTTGCCATTAAAATAGACTCATCATCATTTATAAGTGTTGCATTGACAAGAACACGAACTTCTCTACCTGCATTTATGGCATAAGCCTGTTTTACACCACTCTGTGCAGAGGCGATCTCTTCTATTTCAGTAACACGTTTTAAGAAAGATTCTAAAACCTCACGCCTAGCACCTGGTCTTGCAGCGGAGAGTGCATCGGCTGCACAAACAGCACCACACTCTATAGAGTTTATCTCTTGCTGTCCATGGTGTGCATAAATGGCATTTATAACAACTTCATCTTCATTAAAACGACGACAAACTTCAGCACCAAGATCAACATGATTACCATCTTGATCATGTGTAAGTGCTTTTCCTATGTCGTGGAGTAATCCTGCTCTTTTTGCTAAGATTATATCACCTCCCATCTCAGCAGCCATAACACCTGCAAGATAAGCAACTTCTAGAGTATGTGCTAAGGCATTCTGTCCATAACTTGCACGATATCGCAGACGCCCTATAAGTTTCATAAGTTCTGGATGCATTACACCAAGTCCCATATCGGCAACAACTTCTTCACCTTCTGCTAATATTTTAGACTCAAACTCATCACTTACCTTAGTAAATATCTCTTCTATACGAGCAGGTTGAATACGACCATCTTCTATAAGAAGTTGGAGTGTTTTTGTAGCAATTGCCCGTCTATAAAGATTGAAGCTACTTACTAAAATAGCATTTGGAGTGTCATCTATAATAATATCAACACCTAAAAGAGTCTCAAGAGCCTTAATATTTCGACCCTCTTTTCCAATAATACGACCTTTAAGCTCATCATTTTCAAGATGCACAAGATTAGTTAAACGCTCACTAGCGAACTCTCCAGCAAAACGACTTGTTGCCTGAGCTAAAATAAAGTTAGCCTTGCGTTCACCCTCTTTTCTTGCTTCATTCTCATAACGTCTTACTATATGAGCTATATCACCACGTGCTTTATACTCAACCTTTTTAAGAAGAACTTCTTTAGCTTCCTCTTGTGTCATACCTGCACTATGTTCTATAATATGTAGTGCATCATCTATTTTTCTCTCATATTTCTCTTGAAGTGATGTGAGTGACTTTTCATTTCTTTCTAAATTAACTTTTTGTGCTTTGAGTCGTGTGAGTTCTTCTTGAATTTTTGCATCTTCGACTGCTTTATAATTACTAAAGTTTTGCTCTTTTCGTGCTACTTCATTCTCTCTTTGTTGCATATCTGCTTTGACACGAGACTTTACACTCTCAAATTTACTTTGAGCCTTATTTTCTATTTCTTGAGCTTTTAAGTGTGCTCTTTCTAAAACAGTCTGTGCCTCATTTTCAATGACATTTGCCTTAGCCTGTGCCTGAGTCATATAAACATCAAAGTTTGCATTTGTTAATTTTTTAGATATTAAAAATCCCACAACACCACTAACAATGGCTGTTCCACCACCTAGTAGCATTTCGTTTAACATTTTTATGTTCCTATATTTTTCATTTTAAAAGATCTTTTAAGACTCTTTTTTGGAGTTATTAAAAGATCACAAGCGATATCGTATGCATCGCAAACTAACTCTTTTGTGTAACATAATTCTAATTGTGTAAAAATTGTATAGGGTCGTTTTTGTAACTTTTCAAAAAAACGATCATACATCCCTTTTCCAAAACCGACTCTTTGTAAATTTCCATCTACTCCAACAACTGGAACAATGGCTATATCTATTTTTTTTATATTTCTAACTGTATTTCCTGCTTCATAAATTCCAAATTTTTTCTTATGAAGAGGTAACCTAAATGGTACCATCTTGAAACTTTGTGCAACCATAAATGGTATAAATATTTCATTGTTTTTTCTTAGCTGCTTTAAAACTCTCAAAATATCTACTTCCATAAGAAGTGGAAAATAAAAAAGAATTTTTTTTCCTTTTAAATTTTTAAACAGCTGTAAAAGTTTATTAGAAACTAAGTGAGATTTGTACTTTTTATTACGTTTAGCATTTAATTGTAAACTTTTCAGAGCATTTTCTCTTAATATGGTTTTTGTGAGAGTCATTTTTAATCTTTAATTGCTATAATTTCTCAAATTTTACACAAATAAAATAAATTTCACATCTAAAGGCTTTAAAACTATGTCAAAAATCTCTTTTCTTTCCACTTTAGTAGCATTAAGTTTGCTCTTAAATGCTTGTTCTAAAGATGAAGAACAAACAAAAACTTCAAGCAGTGTGCAAGAGGCAAACTCAATGCTCTCAACAAATGAGTTTATTCTTACATCACTTGATAAAAAACAGTATGTTATACAAAAAGAGAGTGCTGGTTTCACTCTTGATGGTGCAAAAGACAAAGTAATTATCTTTGATATTTTTGCAACATGGTGTCCTCCTTGTCAAGCAGAAGCATCACACCTTACATCTTTACAAAAAAAATATAAAGATAATCTAGTTGTCCTTGGAATAACAATTGAACAAAATTTACCAGATTCTAAACTTCAATTATTTAAAAAAGAGTTTAATGCAAAGTATTCACTTGTAAACTCAAACGAAAATGGACGTCTTATAGATGCAGTTACAGCAAAACTTAATATTGGAAGAAATTTTGGTATTCCCCTTATGGTTATGTATAAGGATGGCAAACTTATAAACTTCTATCAAGGGGCGGTTGAAGAAGAGTTCTTAGAGAGCGATATAAAACAAGCATTAGGAAAATAGATGTTTGGTTTTATAAAAAAATCACTTGCTAAAACAATAGAGGCTATAAAAACTGTAGCTCCAAAAAGAAAAATAACCTTCTCAAAAGAGGAACTTGAAGATATATTACTAGAAGCAGATGTTGAGTATGCACTTGTAGAGATCATTATGAATGAAATTTACCAGTCTAAAATAACACGTGAAATACTCCGCTCGAAACTTCTTGCTACACTTTCACATACTTCATACACTATGCCAGAGTATAAAGCTCCTTTTGTAGATCTCATTATTGGAGTAAATGGTGCGGGAAAAACGACAACTATTTCTAAACTTGCATACAAGTATCAACAAGAGGGTAAAAAAGTCATTTTAGGTGCAGGAGATACATTCCGTGCAGCAGCCATTGAACAACTCACACTCTGGGCAAAAAGACTCGATATTCCCATTGTTGCTTCAAAACAGGGACATGATTCTTCAGCAGTTGCTTATGACACCATAGACTCCGCAAAATCTAAAGGCTATGATCATGTCATCATAGATACAGCTGGACGTCTCCATACACAAACAAACCTAGCAAATGAACTTATAAAAATAAACCGAATCTGTGGCAAGTCACATGAGGGTGCACCGCATAGAACACTCTTAGTCATAGATGGAACACAAGGAAACTCTGCAATTGCTCAAGCAAAAGCATTTAATGAGATGGTAGGTATCGACGGTATTATTATCACAAAACTTGATGGAACAGCTAAGGGTGGAAGTATTTTTAGTATAGCTTATGCACTCGAACTCCCTATACTTTTTATAGGAACGGGTGAACAACCTGAAGATTTAGTAGTGTTTGACAAGCAAGAGTTTGTTGATGGTCTACTTGATGCACTTTTCATGGAGGAGGAGAAGTAATTTCTCTTCATTAATTGTAAAATAAAGTTTTAAGAAGATTTTTTGAATGGTGATCACGATTGGATTTGAACCAACGACCACCACCATGTCAAGGTGGCACTCTACCGCTGAGTTACGCGATCACAATAAAAGTAAAAGAGAATTCTACCAAACTAATCTTAAACTAATTTTTCATAATGAACTTTTTTTACTATTCTTTTATTCCTCCACAATATTTTACAAATATTCAAAATTTACTTTTAATTTAGGTTTATTAGTAGTATAATTTCAAACATATACGATATGAAGTTTTTTATATCAATTACTATACCACAAGGTAAATTATGAATATAGCAGAATTAGAAGCGCTAGGATTAAAAAATGTTGGTGAGGTTTTTCATAACCTTAGCTATAAAGACCTAATTAAACATGAACTAGATAATGGTGAAGTACAACTCACAAAGAAAGGTGCTACTGCTGTAGATACTGGTATATTTACAGGGCGATCTCCAAAAGATAAGTATTTTGTAGATCGTGACCCTTCAAATAAATATATTGCTTGGGGTGATGTAAACCAAAAAATTTCTGCTGAAATTTTTGATGAACTTCTCGTAGTTGCACAAGAGCAACTCTCGAATAAAGACTTATATATAACTGATGTATTTTGTGGTTCAAGTCCTGCTTCAAAACATTCTATTCGCTTTATTACAGAGATAGCATGGCAATCTCACTTTGTTAAAAATATGTTTATTCGTCCTACAGATTCTGAACTAGAAGTTTTTAAACCAGGATTTACTGTTTTAAATGCTTGTAAGGCAGTAAATGATAAATGGAAAGAGCATGGTTTAAATTCTGAAGTATTTGTACTTTTTGATATAGAAAGAAATACTTGTATTATCGGTGGTACATGGTATGGAGGAGAGCTTAAAAAAGGTATTTTCTCTATGATGAACTACTGGTTACCATTAGAGGGTAAACTCTCTATGCACTGTTCAGCAAATGTTGGCGAACGTGGTGATACTGCACTTTTCTTTGGACTAAGTGGTACAGGAAAAACGACTCTTTCAACTGATCCACAACGTGCTCTCATCGGTGATGATGAACATGGTTGGGATAACTATGGTGTCTTTAACTTTGAGGGTGGCTGTTATGCAAAAGTAATCAACCTTGATGGTAAAAGTGAACCAGAAATTTATAATGCAATTCGAGAGGATGCACTTTTAGAAAATGTTGTTATGTATGGTGAGGGTGAAGTAGACTATGAAGATGGTTCTAAAACTGAGAACACTCGTGTCTCTTACCCTATTGAGCATATTGAAAATCATAAAAAAGATCTTATGGCTGGACATCCTGAAAACATCATCTTCTTAACTGCTGATGCATTTGGTGTACTACCTCCAGTTTCTAAACTTACTAAAGAGCAAGCGATGTACTACTTCTTAAGTGGATATACTGCTAAAGTTGCTGGAACTGAACGTGGTATTACTGAACCTGTTGCTACTTTCTCTGCTTGTTTTGGTGAAGCATTTTTACCTCTACACCCAACAGTTTATGCAAAACTTCTTGGTGAAAAAATAG
>CAZMBK010000024.1:0-16550 GCA_964564315.1 uncultured Sulfurimonas sp. | reverse complement strand
ATGAGCCTACTAATGATCTTGATATTCCAACTATTAACATCCTTGAAGAGCAACTTACAAACTTTTCAGGAGCTGTCATCATAGTTTCTCACGATAGATACTTTGTAGATAAGATTGCAAAAAAGCTCTTTATCTTTCAAGCTGATAAAACAATAGAAGAGTCACACCAACAGTATAGTGAATACTTAGATATGGAAAAAGAGGTCAAAGAACTCTCACAAATGGAGAGAGAAGCAACACAAGTACCTAAGGTAACTGAAGCAAAAAGAGAGAAGCCAAAAACTTTGAAACTTACTTTTAAAGAAAAAATGGCACTAGAGTCTCTCCCAAATGAGATAGATGAACTCGAAGAAAAAATAGAAAAAGTCAATGAGTGTTTAGCTAATCCAAAATGCTACGAAGAGAGAGGAATCAGTATAGTTGCAGAGGAGTTAGCAAAACTCGAAGAGCTTTACGAAAACAAGGTTGAAGAGTTACTGACTATACAAGAGAAAGAGGAGGAGATCAACTCTTAACTATAAGGTTCATTCACATTTAAAAAACTACTCAGTTGTATTACGCAGATTCAGATTACAATTATGCTGCAAGTAGAAGAGAGTGAAGAGGAGATAGAGTTTTTTTTTAAAATAGCTCCAAGAAGGAGTCTATTTTCTTGCTTCTTTTAAAGAGTCTGCTATTAAAAATGCAAGCTCTAAAGATTGGTCTGCATTTAAACGTGGATCACAGTGAGTATGGTAACGAGAAGAAAGATTCTCTTCAGTTACAGTAAAACTACCACCAATACACTCAGTTACATTTTTACCAGTCATCTCTAAGTGAACACCACCTGCATGCGTTCCCTCAGCTTTATGAATTTGGAAAAACTCTTTCATCTCTGTAAGTATAGAATCAACAGGACGAGTTTTGTAGTTATTTGAAGATTTTATAGTATTTCCATGCATAGGATCACATGACCATACAACTTTTATACCCTCTTTTTCAACTGCTTTTATAAGTGCTGGCATACCACCATTGTCCTTATCTCCACCAACTTTTCCTGCACCCATACGAACGATTACATTTAATCTACCCGCTTCATTTTCAGGGTTAAGTTCAGCACAAAGTTTTACTAAATCCTCAGGATCCATAGATGGTCCTGCTTTTACACCAATAGGATTTTTTACACCCTTAAGGTACTCAACATGAGCACCATCAAGTTGGCGAGTTCTGTCACCTATCCATAGCATATGTGCTGATGTATCATACCAGTCACCAGTTATAGAGTCTTGACGGGTAAATGCTTCCTCATATGGAAGTAAAAGAGCTTCATGAGAAGTATAAAAATCAGTCTCTCGAAGTGTTCTATATGTTTTAGATGTAACACCACAAGCTTCCATAAACTGTAGAGAATTTTCAATATCCTCTGCAAGTTTTTCATACTTCTTCGTTACATCACCTTGGTGTGCAAAATCTAATGTCCACTTATGCACTTGGTGCAAATCAGCTAAACCACCCGATGCAAATGCACGGAGTAAGTTTTGAGTTGCTGATGCCTGATTATATGCTTTTATCATACGTTCAGGATCAGGAATACGTGCCTCAGCAGTGAATTCAGTCCCATTAATGATATCACCACGATATGAAGCGAGTTCAATACCATCAAATGTTTCAGTATCACTTGAACGAGGTTTAGCAAATTGTCCAGCCATACGTCCAACTTTCACAACAGGAAGACCACCAGAGTATGTCATCACTACTGCCATCTGCATCATAGCTTTAAAAGTATCGCGAATATTATCAGCATGAAACTCACTAAAGCTCTCAGCACAATCGCCGCCTTGAAGTAAAAATGCGTTACCATTTGCTACATTTGCAAGTTGTGTTTTAAGTGAACGTGCCTCTCCAGCAAAAACAAGTGGTGGATAGTTTTTAAGCTCGCCTAAAACTCTCTCTAACGCAGCTTGATCTGGATAAGTTGGTTGTTGTAAAATTGGTTTGTTTCTCCAACTAGATGGGCTCCATGTACTCATAATAATACCTTCAATATATAATTTTTCGTGATTTTACCTAAAAATTGCTAAATTTATTATAATTCTAAAATTCTTTTTACAACTTCTGATGGATTTTCAGCTTGATAAATTGGTCGCCCAACGACTATAAAGTCTACATGCTGTTCTCTAGCAAATGCTACATTAGCCACACGTTTTTGATCTCCTGCATCTTCACCAAAAGGTCTTATACCTGGTGTTAAAGTCATAAACTCTTTATTTGTAATATTTTTAATAGAAGCCGACTCGTAAGCAGAACAGACAACACCATCGAGTCCAGAATCCATCGCATCTTTTGCAAACTGATCCGCTTTACTTGCAATATCTTTTTCATATACAGCAGTGAACTCCTCTTCACTAAATGAAGTAAGTGCAGTTACTGCTAAAACAATAGGGCGAGACTCATACTTTTCTAAACGCTCCATCACCATTTGCATAGCTCTTTTTCCTGCACTTGCATGAACATTAAACATATCTACACCAAGCCCCATAATAGACTCAGCAGAATCTGCCATTGTATTAGGAATATCATATAGTTTCAGATCTAAAAATATTTTAAAGTCAGGATTAATTTTTTTAATGGCTTTAAGAAACTCTTCTCCATCACGAATATAAGTACGAAGTCCAACTTTTAACCAGACACTGTGAGCTTTAATTTTTTCAATTAAAGCTAAATTTTCTTCTTTTGTAGGTAAATCTAAGGCAACACATAATTCCATAATATTTCTCTTTTTTATAATTTAATTAGGAGATTATAACATTTTACACTTTATATCTGTAAATGAACTAATGTAACATCATCATCAAATTTATATGAGCGTATCTCCTTAAATGCATTAGCAATGAGTGCGGGATTCAAAATTAACTTTTTGGGGAGATACTCTAAAATCTCCTTATTTTCATGTTCCACAATACCATCACTATACACTAGTATAGAATTCATATCCTCTACATTTAGCTTTTTAACTGCGGGAGCTGGAGAAAAATTCATAAATGGTGTATTGTTAGATTTAATTTTCAACACCTCATTACTCTTCTTAATTAAAAAAGGATACATCCCTGCTGAAGAAAAAGAGATGCTCTTTTTATCTTTAGCAATCATAATCATTGTATAAGAGAGTTGCTCTTCATCACCTAGAAAATTTTTTATATTTGGAGATAACTTTTCCATTAAATCTTCTAATGTTTCTACTTTATTAACAAATTTTGACATTACAGAAGAGATAGAAAAAACAGTTAAAGCAGCAGATATTCCATGCCCTTGTCCATCTAAAAGATACATAAAGATCGAACCATCATCCCTTTTATATATAGAGTAAAAATCTCCACTTAATGTATCTGCAGGATAATACAAAATTTGACACTCATCTTGCCTCATTTCATTTATTATTCCAAACTCAAATTTCTCTTTTGCTAATTGCTCCTGTTCTAATCTATCATTATGAAGTTTAGTAACTTCCTTATTAAGGTTTATCAGGTCACTGATATCATGTCGAATAGATATATACTCAACTATCTCTTTATTTGAATCTAAAATTGGGAATATAGAAGCTTCTACTGTATAGTTACTACCATCTTTTTTTCTGTTTGATATCACACCGTTCCATGTCTTTTTTGACTTAATTGTTTTCCATAAATCTTTAAATAGAACACTAGAAGCATTTGGATCTCTTAAGATACTGTGAGGTTTACCTATAAGTTCTTCTCTTGAGTAACCTGATATCTCAATAAATTTACTATTTATGTAAGTTATATTTCCATATATATCAGACTTAGAGACAATATTTGTGGCATCGACAATGTTTTGGTACTGATTTAATACTGAGTCATTATTCATACTTGCAACCTATTTGGAACGAAGTATAACATATTACTATAAAATTAAGTGTAAGTTAGTAAAATTAACTCAAAAGAGATAACTCATTTTATTTATGGAGAATAAAACGAGTTACTATATTGGACTACCCGTTTACCATCGCTTCAAGTGTAGCAACAATAGATGGATCTTCTAGTGTTGAAATATCTTGAGTGATTTTTTCACCCTTAGCAATAGTTCTTAGTATTCGACGCATAATTTTTCCTGAACGAGTTTTTGGTAAACCCGGTGAAAAAACCATATCATCACATAGAGCAATGTTTCCAATCTCTTTTTTAATGATACCATTGATAATTTTAACCTCTGCAACTTCATCAGCCACACCATCATCAGATTTAAGAACGATGTAGGCAAAGATACCCTCACCCTTAAGTTCATGTGGTTTCCCAACAACTGCAACTTCTGCTACATTTGCATGTTTTTTAATAGCCGCTTCAACTTCAGCAGTTCCCATACGGTGACCACTTACATTAATAACATCATCCGTACGACCTGTAATAGTTATATAACCATCTTCATCGTATCTTGCACCATCACCAGTAAAGTAAACAGCTTTGCCATCTTTCTTCACATCACCAAAGTATGATTTCTTGTAACGCTCTTCATCGCCCCAAACACCACGAATTTGTGCAGGCCAAGGTTTAGTAATACACATATAACCTGTCTCACCCGCTTCCATTTTCTCACCAGTAGCAGGGTCTAAAATCTCAGCCATAATTCCTGGAAGTGGCAGTGTTGCACACCCTGGTTTAATTGGAGTAGCCCCTGGAAGTGGAGAAACTATATGCCCACCCGTTTCAGTCTGCCAGTAAGTATCGACAATTGCACACTTAGAGTTACCAACCTCTTCATAGTACCATTTCCATGCAGGTGGGTCAATAGGCTCACCAACTGTTCCAAGAACTTTAAGACTTGAAAGATCGTATTTTTTAGGCTCATCTTCACCCATTTTATGTAAAACTCTTATGGCTGTTGGAGCTGTATAGAACTGGTTAATTCTATGGTTTTCAACCATTGCCCAAGGACGACCAGCATCAGGATGAGTAATAACACCCTCAAACATTACAGTTGTCGCACCCATAGCTAAAGGTCCGTAAACTATGTAAGTATGCCCTGTAATCCAACCAACATCAGCAGTACACCAGTAAGTATCATTCTCTTTAACGTCAAATACCCACTCCATAGTCATCTGT
Source organism: uncultured Sulfurimonas sp. (assembly GCA_964564315.1). GTDB lineage: Bacteria > Campylobacterota > Campylobacteria > Campylobacterales > Sulfurimonadaceae > Sulfurimonas. The sequence goes on along the minus strand of CAZMBK010000024.1, from coordinate 11,454 downwards.
GCCCATAAAATATACCCAGCAGAGTTATGCTGAACACCTTTTGGTTTACCAGTTGAACCTGATGTGTAGAGTAAGAAGAGTGGATCTTCAGAGTCCATAGGCTCAGCTTCACATTTTGAAGATTTATCTTTGATTAACTCATTGTAAGAGTAGTCACGACCCGATTTCCAAGTTACATCTTCATTATTACGCTCAACGACAAGAACTTTCTCAACTGGCGTTTCACCTTCTAAGGCAGCATCTACCACAGGCTTTAGCATATATGGTTTAGTCTTACGAAATGCACCATCAGCAGTGATAACTACCTTAGCCTCAGCATCTTCGATACGGTCTTTGAGTGCTTCAGAAGAGAACCCACCAAATACAATAGAGTGAATAGCCCCTATTCTTGCACAAGCAAGCATCGCATAAGCAGCTTCAGGAATCATCGGCATATAGATAACAACACGGTCACCCTTAACCACACCAAAGTCTTCTTTAAGCAGATTAGCAAAACGATTTACATTTTTGTAAAGGTCAAGGTAAGTGATAGTTTGAACATCACCACGGTCACCCTCAAAGATAATAGCCGCTTTATTTTTACGTGTATCTAAGTGACGGTCTATACATTGGTGAGCAACATTGAGTTTACCACCATCAAACCACTTTACAAATGGAGCTTTAGACTCATCTAAAACATCTGTAAATGGTTCAATCCAGTCTATTTTTTCTTTGGCAGCATCGCCCCAAAAACCCTCATAATCATCTGTAGCTTTTTTCATAAGAGCATGATACTCATCCATACTACCTATATTGGCATTTTTAGCGAACTCTGGGTTTGGTTGAAATATTTGTTTTTCTGACATTGTTTATGTCCTTATATTTGTAATTAATTATGGAAAATTATATCTCAGGAAAATTCATTTCTCCTTTAAGATATTATTTTATTATTTTTTAAAGTTTTTTTAAGAAATAAATTTTCATGCAACTATACTAGAGAGAACTCGAGAAAACAACTCCTGCAAATATACCAAAGTAAATTGTTCCCACTGCTAAAATAATCTGTGCAAAGAGTGGTAGTGTAATCTCTACATGACGCTCTTTTGATGTACTTTTATCAAAATAAATTGTTTTTATAATCCAAGCATAGTACCCAACAGAGAGTGCCGAGTTTAAAAGTGCTATAAGAGCTATGTACCAAAAACCGGCATCAACTACAGCATAAAATACAACTGCCTTACTTAAAAAACCTGCAAGAAGGGGAATTCCAGCAAGCGAAAAGAGTTGCAGTGTAAAGAAAAAAGCCAAGATAGCATTTTGAGAAACAAATCCCTGTAACTCTTGAAGTCTCTGCACCTCATACTTCTTTCTAAGTATATCTAGGACTAAAAATGCAGCACTCTGCATAAAAATGTAAGCAATAGACATATACAAAATTCCATCTTTTGCATACTCACTCTTTACAGCTACAAAAGCCAAAAGAATATACCCAGCATGAGCGATAGAGGAGTATGAAAGAATCTTTGCAATGTTTTTTTCAAAAAGTGCTAAAAAATTTCCAAGTGTCATCGTTATTACGGCTAAGGTTGCTAAAAGTGGTACGGAGAGATTAATATGTGTAGCTAAAAAAGGAGCAAAGAGTTTGAAAGTTGCAAGTGCTACAACTGTTTTTGCCACTGCTGTAAGTATTGCAGCATGAGAGTGGCGAACAAGTGCATAAGAATCCACTGCCCAACCATGAAAAGGAACAATAGTAAGCTTATAAAAGATACCACTAAGCATAATAAAGAGCCCTATAATCTCAAATCTATTTGCTTCACTTGTAATCTCTTGAAGTAAATCACCTCCACCCATTACATAAAAGAAAACACCTAAAAAGAGAAAGCCTGTTCCTAAAGCTCCAGCGATAAACATCTTCACTGCACCCTCAGCCTGATCCTTAGTCTTAATGTAGCTCACAAGAACAACAGAAATAATACTTACCGCTTCAAAAGAGAGAACAAAACTAATAAGAGTATTGCTCTGTAGAAGTAAAACAGAAGCCGCCCCAATAAAAAGCACTTGTGTAATACTAATATCTTCATCCTCATGTAAAACAAGTGCAAAAAGAACTATCTCCACTATGAGCTCAAAAAGTTGTGTACTTACATCACTTACAAAACCACTAAGGGGTACAACTGCTCCATCAAGTGTAAAAAATGCAGAGATACCTAATGCCATAAGAGCAAAAGGTTTTAAAAAGTAACTTCTATGCAGTGCTATACTTAAAAGAGCAGCCAAAAACAGAAGAGTGAATGCACTTATCATAAAGCACCTCCTAAAAATGGATACGAACTAAAAATAGGATTGATCGCATCAAATAAAATACTCGGGAAAAGCCCAAAGCCAATAATAAAAAGAGTAAAAACAAGGAGTGCCAAAAACTCCATAGGATTCATACTAAATTTTGTTTTTGCAACCACTTCACTCATCTCACCATAGATAACTCTACGAAATGTCCAGATGATATACCCTGCTCCGATCATAGATGCAAGTGCAATAGCCGCAAGCCAAATACCATGTGATTTCATAGCACTTAGAAGTATACTTAACTCACCTACAAAGCCCATAGTCCCTGGTAGTCCTAAAGCTCCAAGCCCTGCAACAACAAAAATTGCTGAGACATACGGTGTTTTTTGCATAATCCCACCCATATCTTGCATCTGCCATGAACCTGTTTTATGATGAAAATATCCCGCAATTAAAAAAAGTGGTGCAATAATAAATGCATGCCCTAACATCTCGTATACCGCAGCACTTAAACCAGCATAACTTAGAGTAGAGATAGCAATCACTACTAAGCCCATATGCGAAATAGAGCTATATGCCACCATCTTTTTAAGATGTGTCTCTTTAAGAGCCATAAATCCTGCATAAAAAAGTGTTACTACTCCTAAAAGTAAAATTACCCAAGCATACTCTTGTGAAGTCTCTGGGAAGAGGAGTATCACCATACGTATCATCGCATATGCACCCATTTTAAGAAGTACACCTGCAAGCAGTACAGATATAGGAGCTGGTGCTTGAACATGCGCATCGGGAAGCCATGTATGAAATGGAAATATCGGCATTTTTACAGCAAAACCAGTAAAAAGAAGCCACCAAATAAGTACAGGAGAGAGAAGCATAGACTCTTTTACAAAACGCATATCGAAACTACCACTCTCTTTGTGGATAAGAAAAAATGCAAGAAGTATAAACATAGAAGCGACATGAGTATAGAGAAAAAACTTCACTGCAGCATACACTCTTCGCTCTGCACCCCAAATACCCACAAGAAAGTACATAGGTACTAAAGTTAACTCCCAAAAGATAAAAAACCATAAAAAATCTGTACTCATAAAAACACCAAAAATAGCACCTGAAAATGCTATAAGTAGGTTAAAATACATCGCTTGGTTTTTCATACTCCAGCTTGAGAGTCCAACAAGGATAAGAAGAACAGAGGTAAGAATAAGCATAATAACACTCAATCTATCCACAGCCAAAGAGAGAGAAAACCCAAACTCTTTTACTTCAAGATAGTTCCCAAGTTCCATATAACCTTGTAATGGAAGTGCACTATAAAGCTCAAATGAGAAAGATAGCATAAATCCAAATAAGGTAAGTGCAATATACTTACTCAAACTACTCTCACCACGAATAAAAAGACTCAAAATAATAAACAAGCCAAATGGGACAAATATAAACTCTAAAGCACTCACAGAGCACCCCCTATATAAAGTACAAGAAGCAGAACAAGAAGTCCTACAACCATAGCACCTGAATTATCTCCAGCAAGATGACTCTCTGATTTTTTAAAGAGCTTTGCGATTTTACTACTTAAACCTTGCACCCCATTTACAGCTGCATCTACTACATGTATATCTATCCACTGCACCATTTTAGCTACACCACCCACAATAACTTCACGAGAGAAGTAGTGAATAAAAAATTCAACAAAGTAACCATTAAAAAGTACCGTATGAATAGCTTTCATAAAGGGTTGTGAAGCGACTTTTTTTACAATATCTAAATGTTTTACATAGTAAAGATAGACTATAAATCCTACAAAAGCTATAGTTGAGAGAAGCCCTACTAAGAGACCTGCTACATGAGGCTCTTCATAAACTTCACCACTTACTAATTCTGTAATACCATCTTGATAAAATCCCATCACAAAAGTAGCTACTGCCATAATGGCTAAAGGAAGTGTTATCCAAAAGAATGAGGGTTTCTTTACTTTTTCATACAGCGCCGCATCACGGTTTTCTCCTGCAAAAGTCAAAAACCAAAGTCTTCCTATATAAGCGATAGAAAGCACACCTGCGATAATGGTAAGCGTTGCTATTAGCCCTGATGTTTGAGGGTTTAAAAGTGTCGTTGCTATGATGGCATCCTTCGAGTAAAACCCACTAAAAGGGGGAATTCCTGAGAGACTCAAAGCTCCAAGACCCATAAAAATAGAAACACCAATCATCTTTTTAGAAAAGCCTCCAAAACGCCACATATCTTTTACATGAGAAGCAGACATTATAATAGCCCCTGCTCCTAAGAAAAGAAGTGCTTTAAATACAGCATGGTTTACAAGATGACTCATACCAGCAGCTAAACTCCCTGCCCCTAAACCAATAAAAGCAAGGGAGAGATGTGACATAGTAGAGTAAGCAAGTACTTTTTTAAGCTCACTCTGAACAAGTGCTGAAGTAGCCCCAATAAAGGCACTAACAGCCCCAAATGCAGCAACTATGATGAGTGCTTCACCAGCTACATAAAAGTCAAAGAGTCTTGCTACTATGTAGATACCACTGTTTACCATTGTCGCCCCATGAATAAGTGCTGATACAGTTGTTGGACCTTCCATCGCTCGCATAAGCCATGGGAAAAGTGGAAACTGTCCAGACTTCCCAATGGCAGCTATAAAAATAAAAACACTAATAATATAGATCATATTTTTATCTATCTCACCATTAGATGCCATCTCATTTAAATGAACTAAGTCGAGTGTACCTGTAGTATAAAAGAGCAATCCAATAGCAGCAAAAAGAAAAATATCTCCAAAACGAGTAAATAAAAATGCACTCATACCTGCATCAGCAGGATCTTTGCTCTCATGCCAAAAGGAGATAAGTAGATAAGAAGCAAGTCCCATAAACTCCCAACCAGTAAAGAGAGAGACCATATCTTTTGCACTTACAAGAAGAATCATACCCCCAATAAAAAAGAGTACTTTTGCATAATATCGTGGTTTATAAGGATCATCTGCCATATAATCATGCGCAAAATGAATATCTAAAAATCCTAAACCCGTTGCAATAAGAAGCATTACTAAAGAGAGTTCATCTATGTAAATACCAAAAGGAATATGCCACGCCCCTAAGGTAAACCAGTTCATCGCTATATCGATAGGTTCACTATAATCCATGTAAAGCTTTAAGGTGATAAGAAAAAGTGCTAAACCTATAAGTTCGGCACTCCAAAAAGCAAGTTTAGCATTAAGTTTTCCTACAATAAATGCAAAAATAGCACCAAACATTGGAAGGAGTAAAAGTGTTAAAGCTAAGTTTTCCATTATTTACTCTCCTCTATGTTTAGCTCATCTGGGCTTACTACTTTTGCTACTTTATTTGCAGCGGCAAATATAAGAAGTCCAGCAGCTGCCTCAAGTGTTGCTATGATAATGAGCATATAGGCTAAGACTATGTTTTGTGTCATTCCTAAGTAGTGTGCGGTAATAGCTAACATCATAATAACACTGTTTAAAAGCATCTCCATAGAGAAAAATATACGTAAAAAATCTCTTCGTGAACTCACCCCATACAAGCCTAAGGCAAAAAGAGCAAAGGCAAAAAGCATCTCAGTTTCAAACATTTTTACTCCTTCTTGCTTTGAGTGTACTACTCATCTTTATAGTTCCATAAAGAAGTGAACTTGCAATAAGTGCAAATATAATAACAAAATCACTAAAGTCAGATGCAAAAAGTCTTATATCTTCTGTTTGTGATGTTGCTAAGAGTGTGAGACTCTCTACATTTTTTAAAAAGAGAGCTGAGAGTGCAACAAACACTAAAGCAGCACTTGCTGCTGACCATGGTCGCATCTTCGCCTCAGGATACTCTACACCGATAATGGTTACCCCAAAAAGCATTAAAACCATAATACCTCCCGTATAAATGAAAATCTGAAAAAGCCCTAAAAGCTTTGCATCAAGACCTATGTAGTAAACTCCTAAAATAAACATCATAAGAATAAAACTAATGATAGAGGGAACACTCTTTTTTATAACTAATGAACCTATTGCTAAAAGTAGTGCTATGACTAAGAGAACTATATTCATTTCATATCTCCTGTTTTACTTATTTCGGCTTCGGCTTTTTTCTTTGCCTCTAACTCAGCAGCTTTTTTCTTGGCAGCTAACTCTTTTTTCACACGAGCAGCTTCCTCCTCTTCTAAACGTGAGTCTATATAACTTTGAGGAATATCGACATGCACCCAAAAGTCATTTTGATCCTCATGCCAGCCACCACTAAGCATATCGTAGCGACCACCACTTAAGATGATTGACTTCTCTGGTTTTGTAGGACATACATCTTCACACAAGCCACAAAATATACAGACTGCCAAATTTACTTCAGGCACAATATTTTGCTTTTTAAAAGGAAGATGTTTCATAACTATGGCATTTGTTGGGCAGATTTTATTACAACTATCACACCCTATACAAGTCTCATAATCAACTCTATGCTCTCCCCTATAACGAGAAGGATGATGCATAGACTCAAAACGAACATCTTTTGTAGCAGGTGACTTTGTAAAGAGTGCTTTTGCGACTCTTGTTGTTTTTTTCATTATATCTAGTATCATATCTTTACGCTCCTACAAAAAAGAGTGCTTTTGCTAAAAGTACCCAAGCAAGATTTAGTAGTGTGATTGGCACCATATATCTCCATGAAAAGTTAAGCATCTGTGCTAAAGTTATACGAGGTGTTGCCGCACGAATAGTCATCATCACAATGGCAATAAATAACATCTTTGTAAAAAAGAAGAAGTAGCTGTCAACAAAAACTCCTTTATAGGCTCCTAAGAAAAGTGTTACTGCCCCTGCAAATACCGCCATAAACTCCGCAAACTCTGCGAGTTTGAGTAAAAAGTAGTTTGTACCACTATACTCTGTATAAAAACCATATACTATCTCTTGTTCTGCATCAGGAATATTAAAAGGAGGTTGCTCTAAGAGTCCTAAGAGTGCAATAAAGTAGAGAATAAATCCAGGAAACAAAACTAAAAAACTAAACCATGAACTTGAATCCACAATAGTAGAGAGATTGAGTGTCCCAAAAAGAAGTGCAGGAGAGAGTGCTGCTAAGAAAAAAGAGGTCTCCATGGAGATAGACTGTGTTAAAATCCGTATACCCCCTAGAAAAGAGTACTTATTGTTCGAACCAAATCCAGTTAAAAAGAGTAAAAATGGCTCAACACCTATGAGAATAACAAGGGCTAAAAGTCCATACTCACTCCCTACAACTGCACCACTATCTGTCCAGGGGATAAATGCAGAGGGGAGCATCGCAACCACAACTGCAAGAAGTGGCATAATGGAAAAGAGATAAGGGTTTACTCCAACTGGGGTAATACTCTCCTTTGTTAAAAGTTTTGAGAGATCAAACAGTGTCTGATAACTCCCTGCTACTCCATTGAAGTGAGGTCCAACACGTTTATGCAGTGCTGCCATAAACTTTCTAAAGAACCAAAAAAGACCTACTGTCCAAAGAAGAGTGTAGAGAAGTCCTGGAAAAACAACTGCTTGTATGATTGTTTCTATCATCTATCTAAATCTCCTTGGCAAATGTAAAGACTTCCAAAAATAAGTGGAATATCTGAGAGCGATTGCCCTTTTAGGAGATGATTTAACATCATAGTATGGTTGAAACTCGGTGCTCGCATCTTAAGTCTATAAGGAGATTTTGCTTTCTCCTCTGTGACGAGGTGCATAAGCACCTCACCCCTAGCCCACTCAACACGACTAATAGCCTCCCCTTTTGGCAATTTTTTAGGCATCTTAACCATATGATCTTTTGTAGGGTTCATCTCTCCACTTGCAACAGCCTCTTCTATATGTGCTTTTGCTTGTTTTATGATGCTAACAGACTGTTTGAGCTCACGAAAAAGCATCTCAAACCTATCTTTAGAACTTCCACCCTCTTGAGTAATATACTCTAAGTTAAGTTCACCATAGGCAGCATAAGGCTCATCTATACGAATGTCAGTTTTTACACCACTTCCTCGTGCTACTATACCACTCAAACCAAAGGTATGAATCTCATCTTTACTTAAAACACCCACATTATTCGCGCGAAGTTTCATAGTAGGATTTTTTACAAAAATAGCCTCTACTTCTCCTATACTCTCATCAAACTTATCAAGAGCCTTTTGAAGTTCTTCAAACATTACCATATCTAAGCCATAACGAACACCACCTGGTTCAACCGAAGCTGTCGCTATTCTAGCACCAGAGTAGGACTCTAAAAAGTCTAAGAAAAACTCTCTTGTGTCCATGTTCCACATCGCTAAAGTATGGAGTCCCATATTGTTAAAAAACATTCCAAGACCCATAAAGTGTGAAGAGATACGAGCTGTCTCACCAAGAACTACTCGCATCCATGAAGCAAAAGGAGTTATCTCTACGCCTGCTATCTCTTCAACTGCCATAGCATAGCCCGTCATAGAGTTGACATTGTCCATAAAACAGAGTCTCTCAACAGCTACAATAGCCCCCACAAAATCTTTTTTCGTAACAAGATGCTCTAAGGCTCGCCAAACATAGCCAATATCAGGATCAATGGAGATAATTTCCTCCCCATCACAATGCACTCGCAAACGAATAGGACCACTCGCAGGGTGTGTAGGTCCCCAGTTGAGTATAGTCTCAGAAGAGTCACTATCTAAATCAAGCTCATTCTCATTTTGTTCTTCTTTAAAGGCATCCACAATACTCTGAATGTTTTGCACAGTATTCTCTTCATGTGCATCCCAGTCAAAATCTTTACGAAATGGATAGACCCCTGCATAATCTTGACTCTTAATAATGTCTCTCAAATCAGGATGATTTAAAAAGTTTACGCCGAACATAGAGTAAGCCTCTCGCTCATGCCACTCAGCACTCGCAAAAAGTGGTGTCAGAGACTCTATACTACACTCCTCTACTTCACGAGGAAGATCAACTTTTAACCAAAGGTTGCGTTTCGTATCTAAATCTTCAAAAAAGTAGTTTACCTCCATAACATTCTCTTCTAAAAAGTCTGTAGGGGAGACCGTAGAGAGTGAACGCAGACCCTCTTCTTTTAACTTTTTAGCAATACTGAGAAGATCACCTTTTGAACTTAGTTTTGCTTTAAGCCAATTTTTTTTATAGTTTTCTATGTATTTGGACTCAAACTCTTCTACAATTTTTCTCACATAATCCATCTAAAACTCCATCTCTTTCCAGAGTCCACCCTGACTAGCAGCACTAGGAATACCCTCTTTTATTTTCTTCTTTATCGCTTCAAGTCCTTCTATAATAGCTTCAGGCTTAGGAGGACATCCTGCGATGAAAATATCAGCTGGTAATATCTCTGTAGGATTTTTTATAACAGAGAGTGAGTCATTATATGGACCACCATCAAAAGAGCAAGCCCCAAGAGCTACAACATATTTTGGTTCAGGCATTTGAGCATATGTTCTAAGAAGTGCAGGTAAAATCTTCTTACTAACAAGCCCTGTTATCATTAAAACATCTGCTTGACGTGGTGTTGGTGTTGGGAGGTACCCATAACGTTCCCAGTCATAACGTGGACCCATAGCTGCTGCCATCTCTAGTGAGCAACATCCTGTACAGAAGTGTGCCATCCAAAGAGATTCACTCTTTGCATAGTCGAAAAAATCAAGAATTTTGAGCATGATGTTCCTTCATAGATAAAGTAATCGCCAAAGCGATAATAATAGCAAATATAGCTGCCACAATGGAAGCATGTCTATCTGTTGCATATACAAAAAGAGTAAAGAAAAGCCCTGTCATATCTGCGACTATAAACATAATGGCATAAACAAAAAATCCAAAGTTGGCTTTTTTTGGAGTAGCCGCTGATGCAGGTAAGCCACACTCAAAATGCTCATTTTTTATTTTATTAGGAGCATAAGGAGCGACACTTATCCCTAAAAGATAGAGTAAAAACACACTTACACTTACAGCAATAGCATAGATTATAAAAGTTTCTATCATCACTTATGCTCTATCTTTTTCATAGCCATAATTGCCGCCATCACGATTGGGTAAGAAGTTGGTGCAGCTGTAAGCATCGGTTGCGTTGCTACTTGCATAGACATCACATTGTAAACACTCTGTCCACTCTCTATCATAAGTCCTATGATGTTTATCATCTCACCCGTTTCATTGCCACCAACTATTTGCCCACCTATAATCTGTCCACCATGACGAGTTGCCACAAGTTTTACAAACTGTCTTTGAGCCCCAGGTATAGTTGCAGGATGGCGGTTCATTCCACTAAATGTTCCTACTACAACATCCATACCAGCATCTTTAGCCTCATCTTGTGTAACTCCAGCAGAGGAGAATGCAGTTTTACCAATCATAGTTGAAAAAATTGCTATTGTTCCACTAAAACCTCTAATGTATTCAAGTCCATACAGAGCACTTCCCGCAACTCGTCCCTCTGCGGCAGAAGTAGAAGCTAGCATCACCTTGGAGGGTACTTTTGTTATAAAGGCTCGTCTAGCACTACAGTCACCTACAGCAAAGACATCATGGTTCTCTGTTCTCATATACTCATCAACCCATATGCCACCATAGTGACCAAGAGAGACACCTACTTTTTGGGCAAGTTCAGTGTTTGGTTTATATCCAGTTGCTAAGATAACTACTTCTGTGTCTATTATCTTTCCACTCTTTAGTTTTACAGCATTTACAATGTTATCTGCATTTTTATCTATGATCTCTGTTACTCTATCACTGCCTATAAAAGTAACTCCAGAATCTAAAAGTATCTCTTCAGCTTCTGCCGCAATCTCAGAATCAAAAGCACCCTTTAAAATATGCTTACTCCCACCAACAACAGTTACTTTTTTACCACTAGAAGAGAGTTCCATCGCCATCTCTATTCCTATAAACCCCGTTCCAACGACAACAATATTTGTTTTATCTTCAATATAAGCTTTTGATTTATCTATAAGCTCTTTATTTTTAGCCACAGTAAAAACACCATCAAGTGCTAAGGAGTGTCGTAGAGAGTCATGCACAAAAGGTTTAGAACCAGTAGCAAAAATAAGCTTATCAAAAGAGATCGCTTCGTTTCCTGTAAAAGCTATTTTCCCTTTTAAGTCTATATCTTTTACAACCCCCAAGAGAGTAGAAATCCCCATATCTACAGCAGCACCACAAGAAGCAACATCTTTCTCACT
>CAZMBK010000023.1:3827-16619 GCA_964564315.1 uncultured Sulfurimonas sp. | reverse complement strand
TCTGTTATTTGTCATTATTCCATTAAAAGTGCATATGTTAGCTTAAAATTTGAGGATGAGTGATGAAGCATATTTGATTTTAGATGATACAGTTAAAGATAAACGGTAACATAGCACAAGAAAAAATTCTATTTACCAAGAAATTTAGTTATAGCAATACTCAATGATGATACAATCTTCATATGAACAATTCACTCACATTAGCCTCATTTATGATTCTCGCCATTGTAATCATTTTACCACTCGCATTTCATCTTACAAAGTATCTTGGTGTCTCTAGTGACAACACTCGTAAAAATGAGGTTGTAGAGGGAGGCATACGTCAAGTACATGAGGACTCTTTTAGTGGCTTTAATGTAAAGTTTTTCCTCGTCGGTATCATCTTCTTAATTTTTGATGTTGAAGTACTCTATATGTTTCCATGGGCACTTAATCTCCGTGATCTTGGATTTTTTGCACTTGGGGAGATGTTTGTTTTCTTAGGGCTTCTTGTTGGCGGACTTCTCTATGTTTATAAATCAGGAGTACTTAAATGGACGTAAGTAATACCCATCTTTTAGATGAAGCCGTTGTAACAACAACTCTTGAGAGTGTTGTAAACTGGGGTCGTGAAGCCTCTTTGTGGCCTTTTGTTTTTGGGACAGCCTGTTGTGCCATAGAGTTTATGGCAACAGCAGCTTCTCGTTATGATATTTCCCGTTTTGGTGCAGAGGTACTGCGTTTCTCCCCTCGTCATGCTGACCTACTCATAGTAGCAGGAACAGTAAGCTATAAACAGGCTCCTATTTTAAAGCAAATCTGGGATCAAATGCCAGAGCCTAAATGGTGTGTCGCAGTTGGAGCTTGTGCTTCTACAGGTGGATTTTATGATAACTACACAACCCTCCAAGGGATTGATAGCATAGTCCCTGTTGATGTCTATGTCGCAGGGTGTCCCCCTCGACCTGAAGCTATTATTGATGCTGTTTTAGATATTCAAAGACAACTTAAACGCGAACCAATTTTTGCATTACGAAACAGTGACTTTCATGGAGATTTAGATGATGTCTGAAATTATTCTCATTGAGAGTGAAGCACTTTTTACTAGCTTAGAAAAAGCAAAAGAGGAACTAAACTTCACCCTCCTCCTTGATATAACATGTATAGATAACTTGCATAAGTCTCATCCATCAAGCTCCCGTTTTGAGCTTATTTATATACTTAGAGATAGCTCTTTTACAAAAACAGTTATCTACAAAGTAAAAGTGAGTGATGCTACAGTAGGAGTAGCTACGATCTCTTCTCTTTTTAGTGCTGCTGACTGGGCTGAGAGAGAAGTGTATGATCAGTATGGTATCAACTTTATAGGGCATAAAAATCTCAAACGATTACTCAATCATATGGAGTTTGTTGGACATCCCCTGCGAAAAGATTATGAGATTACAAAGGGGCAGATGTGTACTGTCTCTCAGGACTTGATGGATGAGATGCGACCACTTTTAAGTGAGCGCAAGCTAGACCTCAACGATAACAATCTTATGGTAGTAAACTTAGGACCTTCACACCCTGCAAGTCATGGCACCATCCGAACCTTAGCTGCACTAGATGGAGAGACCATAGTCGCTGCGGCTTCTGAAATAGGCTACCTACATCGTGGATTTGAGAAGTCATGTGAAAACCACAACTATAACCAGATCATCCCCTACACAGACCGTCTTAACTACTGTTCAGCCATTATGAACAACATTGCATTTAGTAAAACTGTTGAGGAGATGTTAGATATTACCCTTCCTGATCGTGGGATATTTATACGTGTTCTTGTAGGAGAACTCTCTCGCATTATCGATCATCTTGTCTGTTTATCAGCTGGTCTCCTAGATATGGGTGGACAGACAAACTACTGGTATCTTTTTAATCCAAGAAATGATGCCTATGACTTTCTCTCAAAACTCACAGGGGCAAGACTTACAAACTCCTATATGCGAATAGGTGGTATGACTCATGATCTCTATGAAGGATGGGAAAGTGACCTGAAGAGTGTCCTTCAAAAAATAGAGCTAGGCATAAGTGACTCAATGAAAATGATCTTTCATAACCGTATCTATAATGAACGTATACAAGATGTCTCACCTGTCACAGCTAAAGAAGCGATAGACTATGGTTTTACTGGTCCAAACCTCAGAGCAAGTGGTGTTGCTTACGATCTGCGTTTCTCAAACCCCTATTACTATTATGACACTTTTGATTTTGATATGGTTGTTGGAAGTCATGGGGATACTTATGACAGAATGATGGTGCGTTTTGAAGAGATGAACCAGTCTATAAGAATCATCAAACAAGTGATGAAAGATATTCCTGATGGTGATTTTAATGTGAATGATAAAAGTATTATTATGCCTTCTAAAGAGTCTGTTTATGGTGGGATAGAAGGAATGATGAATCAGTTTAAACTTGTTATAGATGGAGTAAAAGTTCCTGAGGGTGAACACTATAGTGCCTATGAAGCGGCTAACGGTGAGCTTGGCTTTTTTATAGTAAGTGATGGGAGTGGCACACCCTATAAGGTAAAAGTACGTCCCCCTAGTTTCTATCATCTCTCAGCCTATCCAAAGATCATAGAAAACTACCAAGTTGCTGATGCCATTATGACACTAGGAAGTTTAAATATTATTGCAGGGGAGATGGATAGATGAGTTTTAAATTTACTCAAGAGAATTTAAACAAGATCGAGGAGCTTAAAAAACGTTATCCAAGCCCAAAAGCTCTCTCTCTACCCTGCTTATGGATGGCACAATCTCAAGAGGAGTTTATCTCACTTGACGCGATAGATACCATTAGTGAAGTGACTACTATACCCCCTATGGAGATCTATAGAGTCGCCACTTTTTATACAATGTTTCAGTTAGAAAAACCAAAAAAACTCCAAGTTGATGTTTGTAAAACACTCTCTTGTAAACTCTGTGGAAGTGATAAAATTTTAAAATATTTAGAGTCTAAAGATGTAAATATAAACCATGTAGAGTGTTTAGGCTCTTGTGGCACGGCACCAGTCATGCAGATAAAAGATAAAAACTATGAAAATTTAACACCTCAAAAGATAGATACAATTTTAGAGGAGTTACTATGAGAGAATCTAAAATAGTCTCTTCGAAGTTTCATATTCAAAATGCTTTTAATCTCCATGTTGCGAAAGAGTATGGTGCTTACAAAAGTTTAGAGAAGATGGATATCTATGCCCCACAACAGATAATACAGATCATAAAAGACTCTATGCTTCGTGGAAAAGGTGGTGGTGGTGCTCCTGCTGGACTTAAGTGGGAACTCATGCCCCTTGATGACAAAAAACCAAACTTTTTAGTAGTCAACTGTGATGAGAGTGAACCAGGGACCTTTAAAGATAGACAGATTATAAGTAAAGATCCCCATCTTCTTATAGAGGGAATTATTCTTAGCTGTTATGCTATTAAGGCAAAAGCAGCCTATATTTACATTCGTGGAGAGTATAAAGCGTATCAAAATATTCTGCAAAGTGCCATTGATGAAGCATATGAGGCGGGTATTTTAAAAGAGTGTGACATTACTATTCATCGTGGAGCGGGTGCTTATATCTG
Organism: uncultured Sulfurimonas sp.; assembly: GCA_964564315.1. GTDB lineage: Bacteria > Campylobacterota > Campylobacteria > Campylobacterales > Sulfurimonadaceae > Sulfurimonas. The sequence goes on along the minus strand of CAZMBK010000023.1, from coordinate 13,029 downwards.
TGGTGAGAAATCTGCACTTTTAGAGTCTATGGAGGGAAAGCGTGGACATCCAAGACTCAAACCAAAACAAAAAGAGCCTGAATGGTTCTTTGAAAATCCAACACTTGTTAATAATGTTGAGACTATTGCTACTGTTCCTTTTATAGTACAAAATGGAGCAGATGCTTACAGATCTTATGGAACAGAAAAATCCCCAGGAACTCTCCTTTTTGCCATGAGTGGACATATAGAGAGACCAGGAGTGTATGAAGCAGAGTTTGGAACAAATATGCTTGAGTATATAGAGCATTATGGTGGAGGTGTGAAAAATGGCAAAAAACTTAAGGCAGTTATTCCAGGTGGTGTTTCATGTGGTGTTTTAACAGCAGCAGAGTGTGAGGGCTTAACACTTGACTATGAAGCACTTAGAGGTGCTGGAAGTTCTTTAGGAACAGGTGGCATGATAATAATGGATGAAGATACAGATATGGTTGCTGCACTAAAAAACATCTTAGAGTTTTACCATGAAGAGTCTTGTGGACAGTGTACTCCTTGTAGAGAAGGGAGTGGATGGAGTGATACCATTGTTGCTCGTATATTAGAAGGGAAGGGAACAGAAGCAGACCTAGAAAAGCTCTTTGAGTTAGCAGACATTATGAATGGTAAAACTATCTGTGTTTTCGCACCCTCTATTTCCCAAGTGATTGTTTCATTTATTCAAAAATTTAGAGATGAGTTTGAGGCGGTACTAGTATGAGTACTCTAGTAAAAATTATTGTTGATGGGCAGGATTATGAAGCAGAAGCAGGCTCTCTACTTATACAACTTCTTATTCAAGAAGATATAAAAATCCCCTACTTTTGTTACCATGAGTCCTTAGGTGCTGATGGAAATTGTCGTATGTGTATGGTAGGCATTGAGGGGCAGAAACGTCCACAGATTGCTTGTGATACCCTTATAAAAGAGGGTATGGTTGTTAATACTAAAACAGATACTATAAAACAAGTGCATACTGACATACTTGAACTCGAACTTATAAACCATCCAGTTGATTGCCCTACATGTGACCAAGCAGGAGAGTGCTCTTTACAAGATTTTTATATGGAGTATGGTCTACACACTTCTAAAATCACCATAGAAGAGAAGGTAAAACATAATAAGGCTGTAGATTTAGGAGCAAATGTGATGCTCGATCAAGAGCGTTGTGTTTTATGTGCAAGATGTACCCGTTTTACTGACAAAATAACAGGTACGCATGAACTCGGAATAGTTGGTCGAGGAGATAATGCTAAGGTCACAACTATGCCAAATAGACCACTCTCAAATCCTTATGCTATGAATGTAGTCGACTTATGTCCTGTTGGAGCATTAACAAGTAAAGATTTTAGATTTTCGCAACGTGTCTGGTTTTTAGAGACAGCAGAGGGTGTTTGTCATGGGTGTGCAAAAGGGTGTAATGTCTACATAGATCATAACAAACTCAAGTACAAAGATGATACTATCTATAGATTTCGCCCTCGAAGAAATGATGCTATTAATGGATTTTTTATCTGTGATACAGGGAGACTTAGCTACAAAGAACTACAAGAAAATCGCCAAGAGAGTACACTCTTAAATGGAGTTATTATAGATACAGATGAGGCTATAAAACAAGCTAAAGAGCTTATATTTTTATATAAGAGTAATATCTCTGTTATTATTGATGCAAATCTTTACACAGAAGAGATAGAAGCCATAGTTACATTTGCAAAGAGCATAAACGCAACTATTTTTTCACCTCTTGAGGTTTATGAAGAGAAAGCATTTGGAGATGATATGCTCAAAAGTTCTATGCGAGCTGCAAATGCTGAGACTATTAAAAGAATGGGAATAAACACTCAGAGACCTGAAAAAATAGGACTTATTATAAATTTTAACCACCCACAAGAGTTTGAGAGTGATAAAAAAATAAACTTCTTAACACACTCACGAGAGTCTGCTGAACTCTGCTTTGCTATTGCAGTGTTTAGTGAGTCGAGTGGTTCACTTACAAATGAAGATGGCATTACACAGTACTCTCAAAAAGCTATAGATAAAAATATACCTATAATGACAGTTATAGAGTCCATACAAAGGTTAGGGTTATGAGTACAGCTTCTATAGCAGTAGCCATTATTTCCTTTGTTCTTGGGACACTTTTAGCACTCCTTACCATCCCTGTACTTGTTTGGTTGGAACGACGCATCGCCTCACTTATCCAAGATAGAGTCGGTCCAAATCGTACTAATATTTTTGGATTTCGTTTAGGTGGTCTTGTACAATCTTTTGCAGATGTTGTAAAACTTTTGCTTAAAGAGGAGTACTACCCAAGCCATATAAAGATGGGAAAATGGCTCTTTATGCTCGCACCTGTTATCACCTTTGTAGCAGCATTTTTGGCATTTATGGCTATCCCCTTTGCAGATACTCTCATCATAGATGGTGAAGCACTTCGAGTTCAAGCACTCCCTATAGACTTCGGAGTTTTCTGGTATCTCTCTATCAGTGCAGTTGGTGTTTTAGGTATTATATTTGGAGGTTGGCTTTCACATAACAAGTATGCTCTCTTAGGAGCTGCTCGTGCTGGAAGTATGGTTATCTCCTACGAACTTGCACTTGGACTCAGTATTATCTCCTTTGTTCTTACCTATAACACAGTTGATTTTAATGCAATGGTACACTTTCAAAGTGGTACTTTTTTTGGTTTTATTCCTGCTTGGGGTATTTTTATGCAACCATTAGCCTCTATTATTCTCATCATTGCTCTTTTTGCTGAAACAAACCGTAACCCTTTTACTGTAGCAGAGGGAGAGAGTGAGATAGTCGCTGGGTTTATGACCGAGCATACTGCTATGAAGTTTGCAATGTATTTTATGGGGGAGTATGTCGCTATGAATACAGCAAGTGCAGTTATTGTCACTACTATATTTGGTGGCTACCAACTCCCTTGGATAGATACAAAAACACTCCTAGAAAACTTTTCTATCTTTGCCCTCTCTCTCATAATCACACTTCCCATAGTAGTTTTTATAATGATACGATGGATGAAAAAAAACAACAGAGTAAAAAGTACACTCTCTAGTGATGGTGGGCGAAACTTTGAAACCAAAGTCCTTAGTATAATTCTTATAAGTGTCACTCTTTCTATTGAAGCGACTCTTATTTATCTTGCATTTGTAGCACAAAATCCACTTGCAAACTCTCTAGCTATTGCCCTTTTTCAAATAGTAATTTTTGTTGTAAAAATGATGCTTTTTAATATCTTTTTTATTCTCATCCGTTGGACTATTCCTCGCTTTCGCTATGACCAAGTACAAAAACTTGGATGGTACTATCTTTTACCACTTGGACTTTTCAACCTTTTTATAACAGCCATCATCGTTGTAGGAGTCTCCTCATGAGTCAAAACATAAAAGTTATCCCAAGACCAAGTAACAGCTTAAGAGATAAACTCTATCTTCCCGCTATTGCTGATGGAATAAAAGTCACCTTTAAACATCTCTTTAAAAATGTAAACGATATAAATGCCATAGAGACACTTCGCTACCCCGAAGAGCAACCAAGTGACATTACTACTCGCTACCGTGGACTCCATCGACTTACACATAGAAAAGATGGAACAGAAGCCTGTGTTGCTTGCTTTATGTGTGCAACGGCTTGCCCCTCAAACTGTATATTTATAGAAGCACAAGAGAGAGAGGATGGGCTTGATGAAAAAAGACCAAAAAGTTTTTTCATAGATACCCTAGAGTGTATCTTTTGTGGCTACTGTGTTGAGGCATGTCCCTGTGATGCTATTCGTATGGATACAGGTATATTTTCACTTACAGGAAACAGTCGTAAGGATTTTGTGATGGATAAAGAGAGACTCTTAAGTCATAAGGGAGCATTTAGTGAGGAGGTGAGTTGTGCAAGAGGCTAATCTTTTAGAACTAAGTATATTTTTTATACTCACTGCATTTATACTCGGTGGTATCATCGCAATGCTAACAAATAAACAGACTGTTTTCTCTGCTTTTGGATTTTTAATTGCAATGATAGGCATTGCTGGCTTATTTTCCCTTTTAGGGAGTCGATTTTTAGCAATAGCACAGATTATGGTAAGTGTTGGGGCTATTGTTATTCTGAGTATGCTGACTATTTTAACACTCAATGCAAAAGAGGAACAGCTTCCAAAAGAGCCACATAAGTATAAATGGATTTTACTGACATCTTTTTTAGTAGCACCCTTTACACTTTTGCTATTTAAAGCACTCCAGACACTTCCAGACTACTTTACACAGACTCATACACTCAATGCTAAAATCATGGGTGATATTCTCTTTAGTGAGTGGGTTTTACCTTTTGAAATATTAAGTATTTTACTTTTAACTGCAATGATTGGAGCTATAGTTATCGCGAGAAAGGAAGAGATACAATGAGTCCAGACTATTTCTTTGCCCTTGTCTCTATTCTCTTTAGTTTAGGTTTAGTCGGTGTTGTTAGCCGAAAAAACCTTTTTATTGTCTATATGTCTATAGAGTTAATGCTAAGTTCTATCTCTCTTCTCTTAGCAACACTCTCCAAACTCCTAGGAGATGGAGGAGGTTCTGTAATGGCACTACTTATGGTAGGTGCCATAGCCTCTGAAGCAGCACTCTTTTTAGCCATGATAATTCATCTCTATAGAGCTAGAAAAACCATAAATAGCGATGACTTCAATGAACTACAAGAGGTGCGCTAAATGTTAAGTGTCATAGTTATTTTACCTTTTTTCTCTGCACTCCTTATAGGTATTGTTTATTTACAAAATCCCAGTGCCAAACGCTACTACTTCTTTACAGTAGTCGGTGTTGGTGTCCCTGTTCTCATTACGGCTCTTGCACTTATAGAAAGCTACTCCCTTATAAATGGAGCAGAAACTATTCACAACGAACTTTTTACATGGATAGATATTGCTGCATTTAAAATATCGGTAGCATTTATGGCAGATAGACTCAGTGCCCTCATGATAAGCTTTATTACTTTTATAGGCTTACTCATCCACATTTATGCAGCAGGCTATATGAAAGAGGATGCAGGATATGGAAAGTTTTTTGCTTACTTTAATCTCTTTATGGGAAGTATGTTACTTCTAGTCTTAGCAGATAACCCTATTATGATGTTTATAGGATGGGAGCTTGTAGGGCTTAGCTCTTACCTTCTTATCGGTTTTTATCATACTGACTCTAAAAATATTACAGCAGCAAATAAGGCTTTTATACTGAACCGTGTTGGTGATTTTGGTTTTATTATAGCTCTCTCTCTACTTTTTATCTCTTTAGAGGGAACTAGCTTTACCTATGAGGCTATAAAACTAAATATCTTAACTATAGACCACACAACTCTTAGCATTATAGGTGGACTTCTTTTTGTGGGAGCTATGGGAAAATCAGCACAGATTCCTCTCTATGTATGGTTACCAGATGCTATGGCAGGACCAACTCCTGTCTCAGCACTTATTCATGCTGCAACTATGGTTACAGCTGGTGTTTATATGGTAGCACGCTATAGTTTTATCTATGAAGAAATTCCAAATATTGGGCTCTTTATAGCAACTGTTGGTGCAGCTTCAGCACTCTTTGGCGCCATTATCGCATCTTATCAAAGCGACATTAAAAAAATTCTTGCATACTCTACTATGAGCCAACTCGGCTATATGTTTATAGCCGTTGGTTTAGGCGCTTACTCTAGTGGTATCTTTCATGTCTTTACCCATGCTTTTTTTAAAGCCCTTCTCTTTATGGGTGCAGGTGCTGTTATAATTGCACTGCATCATGAGCAAAATATATTTAAGATGGGTGGATTAAAAACAAGACTAAAACTTGTCTACATCACTATGTTTATCGCCACTTTAGCCATTAGTGGCATTCCTCCTTTTTCAGGATTTTTTTCCAAAGATGCCATTTTAGTAACAGCATTCGCCTCTGAGCACTATGTGATATGGGGCGTTGGGACACTCACCGCTGGGCTCACAGCATTTTATATGTTTCGAATGCTTTTTAGCGTTTTTCATGCCAATACAAAAGAGTCTCACAGACTCCAAAAACTACCATTGTCTATGACTCTTCCCCTGCTCATTTTAGCAGTAGGTGCAACAACTGCTGGATTTCTTGGAGTGAATGAAGCCTATGGAGGGAGTAACCTCATCACAAATTTCTTAGCACTTCCAGATAGAGTTCACCATCTCTCTCATATAACAGAGTATATGATAGCTACACTCAATGTTTCTTTAGCATTTATAGGTATGCTACTCGCTTACAAACTTTTTGCTACAGATGCTCTTCCCGCAAAAGCAGATAGTAGTTTTAGAAAGCTTGCTATTCATAAGTTTTATATCGATGAGTTTTATGATTTTCTTATTGTAAAAGCTCTTCTATCCATGAGTAATATCATAGCAAATACTCTTGATCCAAAACTCTTTGATGGTTTTATAAATGCTCTTGTTAGACTCTACATGAACATCTCTCTCCTCTTTGCACAACTTCAAAATGGAAAAGTTCGCTACTATGCACTTTACATTATTGCAGGGGTTTCTATGATGAGTAGTTATCTTATTTTTAAACTAGGAGTTCTCTAATGAGTGAGCATATTTTAACGAGTATCATCTTCTTACCCCTTAGTTTTGCAGTTATTTTAGGGCTATTTAGGGCTTCACTCACACAACTTAGAGTAGGTGCTATGCTCTCCTCAGTAGGAACACTTCTACTTGTTTTTTGGTTGATTCTACACTTTGACCCAAGTATTACAACTATGCAGTTTAGTAAGGATCTCCCATGGATTCAAAACGCAGGTATAAAATACATCTTAGGAGTAGATGCCCTCTCTTTGGTTCTCTTACTACTTATAGCACTCCTTATGCCCCCTCTCTATATCTATATGATGAAAGAGAGTCGTAAAGGATACTACTATAACTTAATGCTTCTTCAAACTGGAGTAACAGGAGCTGTTCTCTCTCTTGATCTTATTCTCTTCTACCTTTTTTGGGAGACGATGCTTCTGCCTATCTTTGTTATGATAGGAAAATATGGTAATGGTCTCAAACAGTATAACTCTATGAAAATACTCCTTATGACCATTCTTGGCTCTATGTCTATGCTCTTCTCTATTCTTTATCTTGGTTTTATCTACTTTGAGACACATGGTGTTTGGAGTTTTGCACTCTCAAACCTAGCAACATTAGAGTTTAATGTTCACACTTCTATATGGCTTACCGCAGGATTTTTACTTGCTTTTGCCATAAAAATTCCTCTCCTTGGTTTTCATACTTGGATGGCACCTGCTTATGGTTCTGCACCCACACCTGCTGTTGTAATTATGTCCTCTATTATGGCTAAACTTGGCATTTATGGGTTATGGCGTTTTGGATTTGGACTCTTTGAGGAGACTCTTCTTTACTATGCTCCTGTCATCATCACGCTTACACTCTTAGGACTTCTCTACTATGGCATTCGTGCCATCACAGAAGATAACCTTAGAAGAATGTTCGCCTACTCCTCAGGCTCACACCTCTCACTTATTGCACTTGGACTTATCCTTGCAAATGAGTATACTTGGTCAGGTAGTCTCTATTTTATAGCAACACATGCTCTCTCAAGTGCGGGAATATTTCTAATGATAGGACTCACATACACCCGTTTTAAAACAGTAAATATTAGTGAGCTTGGAGGCATTGCAACAAAGGCACCTCTCTTTACTTTTTTCTTTACTTTTTTTGCTTTAAGTATCGCTGGAGTTCCTGGGACTGGTGGGTTTGTAGCAGAACTACTCATCATTATAGGTGCTTTTAAAGCTAGTTTTTGGATAGGGGTTGTCACCGCTACAACAATGCTCTCTGCGATGATATATATCTTTTGGATGTTACAACGCACACTTTTTGGAGAGCCAAACAAAAGTCATGTGTTTAATGACCTCAACCTTAGAGAACTCTGCATTGTAGTACCTCTTTTTATACTCCTTTTAGTAACAGGATTAGCACCCTCTCTCTTTACACCCTACTTTGAACCTCTCCTTTTAGAGACTCTTCAAAAACTACCAACTACTTTAGGAGTGATGTAATAATGCAAGATATTTTCTTAGCCCTTCCTATGGCAATTATAATTTTTGGTGCATTAACACTTATGCTTTTGAGTCATTCAAAGCTTAGTATTAAATCTTTTAACCTTATCGCTGTAGCTTTTTTACTCCTCTCACTTTTTTTACAATTTATAAACTTTAGCACAGAGACTAATAGCTACCTTTTTGAGTCTATCTTTCATCAAAGTTTTATTCTTGATAAATTTGCTTCACTCTTTGATATGATGTTTACACTAGGAGCTATCTTAACGCTTCTTATAAACAACGACTATATAAAAAGCCGTAACTACTTCAATGGTGAATATTTTTCCCTACTACTCTTTAGTGTTTTTGGTATGATGATGCTCGCACACGCCCATGAATTACTTACTGCCTTTATAGCCCTTGAGATAGCTTCGCTTAGCATATATGCACTAGCAGGTTATCATAAAAGTAAACGCAGTAGCAGTGAAGCGATGATGAAGTATATGGTTTTAGGCTCACTTACTGGTGCATTTTTTATGCTTGGAACAGCTCTTATTTATGGTGCAGTTGGAGCTACAACACTCAATGAAATTGCTCTTTATGTACACTCTCACGAGTTACAAGAGATGACACTCCTTATAGTTGGTGCCTCATTTTTAATGGTTACAATTATGTTTAAAATTGGAGCTGTCCCTTTTCACTCATGGATTTTAGATGTCTATCATGGTGCACCCTACCCTATTACTATGTTTATGGCATCTACTTTTAAGATAGCTATTTTTGCGATTGCCCTGCGTCTATATCTTGTAAACTTTTCATCTATTAACTACATCTGGAGTGAACTCTTAGAGATAATGACTATTCTTACACTTATAGGTGGTTCACTTATAGCTATAAAACAAAACCTAGTAAAGAGGATGCTTGCAGGTTCGAGCATAGTCCATAGTGGCTATCTACTTATAGGTATCTCTTCACTTGGAGTTCACTCAAGCATCGCAGCCCCTGCCATTATGTTCTACCTTATCGCTTACTTTATTAGTTCAGTTGGTGCTTTTGGAATATTGAGTTTTATAGCCTCACAAAGAAGAGGACAGATGAGTTATGATGACTTTAAAGGTTTTGCAAAAAAGCGTCCCTATATGGCACT
>CAZMBK010000023.1:0-3727 GCA_964564315.1 uncultured Sulfurimonas sp. | reverse complement strand
AGATGAGTTATGATGACTTTAAAGGTTTTGCAAAAAAGCGTCCCTATATGGCACTTATGATGTCTATTTTTATGCTCTCTCTTGCAGGATTTCCATCTACCATTGGATTTTTAGGAAAATTTTATATCTTTAGTGCGGCCATAGAATCGGGACAAATTTTACTCGCTGCACTTGGTATACTCACAGCATTTATATCAGTCTATTACTACTTTAAACTCATTGCAATGATGTACTTTTATGAGAGTGATGCTGAGCAAAAGAGACTCCCACTTGGGATTAGTACCATTATGATTGTAGTGATGGCACTGATTGTAGTTTGGGGAGGGATTGGGACTTCGCTTATACCTTTTGTTCCAGGAGCCGATGCTTTTATCTCTTTTGCAAAAGAGGCTGTGAGTTCTCTACAGTAGCTCTTTTTACATAACACCAGCATATAGCAGATATCTATATGCTACCAGTCATCAAGCACAAAATCATTTGATTCACTTTTTACCTGCTTCACTTTTATATCTTTATTTATTTGGGGATCTTCTATTTTTTTTACTTTAGGTTTACTCATCTGCTCTTCAAACTGTAACTCTAAACCTTTACTTGTCATAATGAAACCATTTACATGTAGTTTTCCATCATGAATTTGCATATGATGCTCTTTACACAGAGGAATAAGATTATGCTTGTTATCCTTATGAAAATGTCCTATAAATCCAGCTTCATCAGCTAAACTTCTTTGGGATATATGATGCACATCCTCGGCCATTGCCCCACAGATAATACACTTTGTCACATAAAGCTCTTTGTTGTACTTACTCGTTTTTTTCTTCACTAGAAGCTCTAACTCATCAAAATCATTAGCAAGTCGTTTTCGAATAGCATTTGCCTCTTCTAAAAATTCACTATCCATATGCAGAGATTTTGCAAACTCCAAACCATAAATACTACTCCCACTCCCTGCCTGAAGGACACGGTTAAAGAGAAGTTTATCCGCTGATTCATCATACTCAACACTTAGATGCAGATCTACTACATTGTTAAGTCTTCGTATCTCTTGCATTGTTGAGAGTTGGTGCAGGTGTGTAGCAAAGAGAAAAAGACAACGGGTATTTGCTAGTTTTTTAATGGCACTCGCAACTATGGCAACACCAGAAAGTGTCTCTGTTCCATGACTTATCTCATCACCAAGAACTAAAGATCGTACAGTAGCACGGTTAAATATATTTTTTAACTCAAGCATCTCAACAGCAAAGGTTGAGAGTCCTTTGGCAAGATTATCTTTAGAGACTATGCGAGTAAAAAGAGAGTCAAATATGCTAAACTTCATAACAGAAGCACTCACAAAAAATCCAGACTGCGCCATCAGTGTCGCGATACCTATACTTTTCATAAGAGAACTTTTCCCACTTGAGTTTATACCATAGAGTAAAACACCATTCACATCATGCCCATCATGAACATTTACATCAAGCATAACAGTATCAGGATGAGGAAGATCCATATACTCACGACTTCCCATCACTATGTCATTAGGCACATAGAGTCCACCTCTCTCTTGTAACTCAATAAGTGGATGGCGAAGTTGCATTATTTGCATAAAGTTTTCATCCTCTTTAGCTTCTACAATCATAGGTCGAGAGTGCTTATAAGCTTGGGCTACTTTTGAAGAGCTTACACCTACATCAAGATCAGAAACATAAGCAATTACACGATCAAAGAGTAGTGAGTATCTGCGTTCATATACAGCTTGCAGATTTATATACTTCTCTTTTACAAGAGTCACTATCATACGGCGATTTTTCATAATTTTATCGGAGAGTTCATCCGTAAAGGCAGAGGTGATTTTTACAGAATTTGTCAGTTTTTTCACACTATACTGTAAGAAAAAAGCATCTTTTTTAAACTCTAATTCTATAAGAGAGTAACGATTTTTAGAGAGTGAAATGTAATAGCCCTCTTTCTCTAAAAGCCCCAATGTTACAAGTCGGTTAGAGCTTCCCGCATTAACCGACTCTAAAATCCCCTCTATTCGTTTCATAATATCTTTAAATGCTATAAGCATCACATCATTCTCTTTAACAAGAGTATCTATAGTCTCATCTACACCACTCATTAAAAAGTTCTCATCTACAGTTGCACTTGTAAAACGGCGAGAGACGTCGAGATCTATACTTTTGTTAATATCACGAAGAAATTCATCTACTTCAGACTCATGAAAAGGTGTCTTTTGAATCTTATGTTTTTTTACATAGAGCATTAACTCTTTTACGGACTGCATAGAGTCATAAACATGGTTCATCTCAAATGGATGTAAACGACCAAGATTGAGTCGGCGAGATAGTCTCTCAAGATCATAAACACCCCGCATCATCTCATCCAAGTAACGTACATGAGAGGAGACTCTCTCTATAAGATTATAACGGCGATTAAGTTCACCCTCTTCCATAATTGGGTTTAAAAGTCTCTCTTTGAGTAGACGTCTCCCTATTGCGGTGGCACTTTTGTCGAGCATTTTTAGAAGTGTAAACTCTTTTCTATCTTTTGAAATAATTCCCATCTGCTCTAATGCACTGTTTCCAAGATACATAAAACGACGATTATCTATTAACCGTGGCAGTGACATTTTTTGTACTATATGATAGTCATGCTCTATTACGAAATGAATAAGTATTGCTAGAGACTCTGTTATCATAGGGTTGCGTTCAAGATCAAGGTGTTCTATGGGGGAGAGAAGTGATTGAACCTGATAGACTTCACCAAAGAGTTTATTTTGAAACTCTATCTTAGGTCTTTGATTATTTACCGAGTAGTGATAATGATCTGGAATTTCCAAATACTGCATCACATGACGCTGATCATCTATACCATCTAAAAATGTTACTACAATTTCACTTGTTCTATATACATTCAAAAGATTAAAAACCTCATCTAATGCATAGGAGGGATCCTCACTCGTTGAGTGTGTCTCATAGAGCCAAGTTTTTCCTGTGGTTACATCTAATGCGGAGTAGCCTACACTATAAATATCTTTGTATTTATCTATAATAAGTGAAACTATATAGTTATCATCATTATCTACTATATGCTCAAAATTTGTTCCAGGAGAGACTATCTGAGCGATATAACGACTTATTTTAGGGGGTTTTCCCTTCTGTTTTACGACTATAACAGTGTACTTTTGCTCTTGAATAAGACGGTTTAAGTAGCGTTCAAAACTTACAGCTGGAACACCTGCTAAGAGAGGATTTCTATCTGAATTTTCTACTATATTTTTATTTTTCTTTGTGAGTTGTATATTTAAAAGTTCCGCTATCTCTTTGGCTTTACCAATCTGCTCTTCATCATTGTTAACCTCATAAACCTCATAAAAAGTACCAATTTCCATAAAGACTACCGTGTCACGGCCATACTTCTCTTCAAAGTGACGTTGCAGATCAAAGTAAGTCTGTGTTAAAAGTCTCTCTTTATTATTTAATATAGCACTTACATCTGATGATTTCACAGAAAATTAACCTCTAAGTTCTTTTATAGCAGCATAAGCTTCATTGAGTCGCTTAGTCTTTTCTTCTGAAAATTCTAACATATCTTTAGGAAGTCCTTTACTCACAAGTGAGTCATAATGATGCTCTTTCATAAGTCTTCGATAGTTCTTTTTTACAACTGAAAAATCATCATTAGGAGTACACTCTAACTCAGCATAATAAGCATCCATTTGATTTATAGATGCTGTTTGCTT
>CAZMBK010000022.1:0-17388 GCA_964564315.1 uncultured Sulfurimonas sp. | reverse complement strand
AGTTTATGGGTTGGTTTTGGGGTCGTAATGATGGAAAAATGAGTTTAAGAGACTTGGCTTATGATAACTTGAGAATTCGTGATTACTATATGCAGTATGGGTATTTAGATGCAAAAGTAATTGAACCATTTGTTCGTGTAAATTTTAATGATTACACTGCAAAAATGAGTTATCAGGTAACAGAGGGCAAGGCATATACTATAAGTAAAGTTTCATTTTTTCAATCAAAAGAGGTAGTTGAAGAGCAGCGTTTAAGAGAGATTATCTCTTTAGAAAAAGGTGATATTTTTAATATTAAATCTTTTAGAAGCGATGCTGAGCGAATTAAAACACTTATTGCAGATAAGAGTTATGCATTTGTGCAAGTTGTTCCTGATTTAAAGAAAAATAAAGATGATCATACTGTAGAAGTTGTGTTTAAAATTATGCCAGGTGATAAGGTGAAAATTCGTGATGTTCTTATCTCTGGGAATAGTCGAACACTTGATAGAATTATTCGTCGTGAACTCTACTTGGGACCTGGGGATAACTACTCTTTAACAGACTTAAAAGATTCTCGTAACTCATTAGGTCGTTTAGGTTTCTTTGAGGGTACCACTATTGAAGAGAAACGTGTAAATAATCAGACTATGGATCTTGTTGTAAAATTAAAAGAAGCACCAACTGGAAATGTGCAACTTGGTGGTGGTTATGGTTCATATGGCGGGATCTTAGTAAGTATTGGTGTTAACGATAGAAATATTTGGGGTTCAGGTATTAATGTTGGTGTGAAAGCTGAAAAATCACAGACTACACAATCATACTCATTTAATATCTCTAACCCAAGACTGAATGATAGTGATTTTAGTGGTAACTTTTCTATATATAAATCATACTATGAGTACAATGACTATGCTGTGAGTACTGATGGTGTAAGCATAGGGGTTGGACATCGTTTTTCTCGTTTTATATCTGGATACATAGGGTATGGTTACTCTGGGAATGCATATGAATTTTTTGGAACACAGACTTCTGTTCCTATAGATACCTTTTATTTTGAGGATTATACGAAAAGTGGTGTAACAGTAAGTGCTAAATGGGATAATACTGATGATTATTATTTACCTCGTATTGGTTTTAATATGTCACAAAGTTTTGAAAAAACAGGTATAAGTGCGGATGCAAATTATTTAAAATCAAGAACAAACTTTGGTAAATATGTTGGACTTGAAGAGTACATAGGTTTTGATGCTATATTTAGATACAAAGCACGTTTAAATGTTGTTGTAGATAATGGTTATATTCCACTTGCAGAAAAGTTTTATATGGGTGGAATTGGTAGTGTGAGAGGATATGAGTCTTACTCTCTCTCTCCATTCTTAAAAAATGATGATGGAACACTTGACCTCAGTAATGGTGATCCAAGAAGAATAGGGGGAAATAAAACATTTTCAAACTCTTTGGAATTAAGTATTCCTTTGATTCCAAAAGCAAAAATGCGTTTGGTTATGTTTGCTGATTGGGGTTTTATAGGGGATGATGACATTACTGAAATATCTCGTGGTGGCTATGGTGCAGGTATTGAGTGGTTCTCCCCTGTCGGTCCTATTCAGCTTATGTTTGCATCACCTCTTAATGAAGAGGTTTACGACAAAGCTTCAAGCTTTGAGTTTACTATGGGGCAGAGATTTTAAGAATTAAAAGTAATTCTAAAATCTTCTGTAGGCAGCTCTAATTCCAGAACAGCATCTTTGGAAATATATAATTCCTTTGTAGAGAGAACAGTTAGAACTGCATCTTCAAACTTTAAATCAAAGTCAATATTTCTAGGTCTATGGCTAAGAAGTGCAATACTAAGAGAGAGTAGGTAGGATAGTCTCTCTGTAGTGTGCTGAGTAGGGAGTAGTGCATTATATTTCTCAAGATGCGAATCTGCTGGACTTTTTTTATTCGCATATTTACAAAGTGTAGCTATAAGAGTATTACTTTTATGGGTAAAACCGTACTCTAGAGCATTTTGTATAAGATAATAAGTATGTTTGTTTTGAGAATAAAAGTGAACACTACTTCCTGTCGGATAGAGCTTTGCCGCAATTCCAAGCTCATATCTATAGCTTGGATCTAAGTTAAAATATTTATATGTCAGATCAAAAAGTTTTTTACTTAATGTATTAAGCATAGTAGAAAATGATGTATCATTGAGATGAGAATCGAGAAGATATTTTACTGATGTATTAAAGTTATGTGGAAACTTATGCTTAGAATTTCTAAGTAAATCACTGAGATAAACACCTTCTCTAACCCCTACACCACTTGTAATAATATTACTTATATCCAATCGAGCGAGAACTCTTTGGAGTATTAAAGCTCCAGGTTTAATTACATCAAAACGATTACTCTTAATTTCTAAAGAGCTGAGTTCACTCTCTGTCGTTGTTCTTAAGAGGGCTTCTATATAAGTTGATAATATTTCTGAATTATACTCATATGCATGAAGCTTATTGAGTTTATACTCTTCTATTTTCATTATTGCACTCGAAACTGCTCTAAATGTTCCACCAATGCCTATAAGAGTATTAATATTTGAGAGGGAGAGTTTGTCAAGTTCACTGTCAATATATTTAATAGCTCCTTTTATATCATCTTTGTCAAAAAAGAGTTCTTTGAGCCGAACGGTTCCAAGCTTAAGTGAAAGAGTATTCGTAACACTATTTCCATTTATTTTACTAAATTCAGTAGAACCCCCTCCTATATCAATGCTAAGGGAGTTTTTTTGTCTTGGAAGAAGGTTGGCACAAGCAATAGCCCCAAAGTAAGCTTCCTTCTCTCCACTAATAATTTTAATATTAAGTTTGAGTTCACTACTCACCCGTTTTAAAAAATCTTTTTGGTTGGGTGCATCACGAAGTGCTGAAGTTGCAACACAGAGAATTTTTCTTACTTTGAAGGATTTTACTATTTGGAGAAAGTCAGAGAGGGCAAGAAAAGTTCTCTGCATTGGTTCTTCTTGCAAATCACCATTGTACTTATAGGCATCCTCAGAGATGCGAACCCTGCTTTTAGCTTCGTGTAGAAGGTGAAATGCATATCGAGATGTCTTTTCATAAACAACCATTCTCACAGAGTTTGAACCTATGTCTATAACAGCAACTCTTTTTGCCAACTGCTACTCTTCTATCTCTAAGTTTTTTGCCTTAAACTGTAACTCGGCAATAGACTCAACATTATCTTTGTCTGGAACTATACAATCAACAGGGCAGACAGATATACATGCTGGTTCATCATAGATTCCAACACATTCAGTACAACGATCTGGGTCAATATAATAAATCGGGTCTCCCTCTTCTATCGCTATAGTAGGACACTCTTCTCTACATGCATCACATGCTATACATTCGTCATTTATTATTAATGCCATTAAAAAACCTTATAAAAATTGGTATCTATCTTTCTTGGTTGATTTATATCAAAATAAAGCTTTATTGTTTTTTAAATGGCTTAGTTATTTCGAGGAATAATGCAAGATAATTTTGAATTGAGTTGTAGTGACGCAACTGTACCATCAATTCCATCTGTTCGATTCGCTAGTTTTATTTTTGCACCTAATGCATCTGCAGCACTTTTAGCTAAAAAGAGACCTAATCCAACACCCTGTTTATTTCCCTGTCGCTTAAATGGAGCAAAAAGATCTACACTCTCATCTATACCGCAACCCTCATCTATAACCTGTATAAGAAGACCATTATCATCGAGTTGGCTTCTCAGTGTCACACTCTTCTCTTTTGGTGTAAACTTTAATGCATTTTGTAGAAAATTTTGTACTATTTGGTTAAGAAGACTTATTTGAAGAGTAGCCATAAAGCCATTTGGTTCAAAACTCATACGGAGCTCTTTTCCTTCACTGCTTGCAAGAAGTTTAAAATCATCTGCTTTTTGTTTGAGAAGTTCAATAATATCTACTTGCACAGGTTTATCAAGCTGTGCACCCTCTTGTCGCCCAATATTGAGTATATTAGAAACAATTATATTCATCTCATCAATAGTCTTGTTTGTAACTTTAAGTGCATCAATATACTCCTCTGGAGAGCGTTTTTTTATAAGGGTCACTTGATTTTTTAGTTTAATAACAGCAAGCGGAGTTTTAAGTTCATGTGCGGTACCTATAAAAAGTTCTTTTTGATATTTTACAAAGTTTTGTATTCTAGCAATAAGATGGTTTATAGTCTCTCCAAGTGGTTCAAACTCTATAGGAAGTGTCGCTATGTCTATAGGACGCATAATATGTTCATTCATATTTGAGAGCTTTGAACTAAGTGTTTTGAGTGGTCTGACTAACATTCTTGAGAGTGTGAAAGCATAGAGAAAAATAAAAATAAATCCTGCAATATTAATAAGAAAGATATAGTTGAGTATTTTTTTTAAAAGCTTTTTTGTAGCAGTAATATCTTTTGTCATTTTTAGATATGTACCTGTTTGAACATTATAGGGATAGATGAGTGTTAAGTATGTATGTTTTTTAGTGGTTTTTTCATATTGAGAGATACCAATATTTTTATTTTGTAGGGTGATGATTTCAATATTAAGTGAGAAAAAGTTTTCTGAAAAAGACTCTTCTTGCTGAAAAACAAATCTGTTTTCAACAATATTTTGAGCATACTGCTTTAATTCAATATGTTTATCATCATAGATTGACCTTTCTATAAAAAAATAGAGGATAGAAGAGAAAAAAAGTATTAAAAATACTGAAGAAAAAAGAAGTTGAATTAAAAAATTTTTACGAATACTATGTTTTGAGAGCAAAATAAAAAATCCTCTATAGATGTGAGATTCTAAATTATATCATTTTAGAGATTAAAAATATGTCTCTAAGCAATAAAAATCCAATATTAATATATAAGAGAGTATAGTTTCAAAAATTTTAAAAAGATGACAAAAATGGTAAAGAAAAAAGTAAATAAAAAGAAGAGTACAAAAGTCATAAGAAAAAAGAAAAGTAATTCAAATTTTCTCACATATATCGCTTGGGGTTTAGCAATAATAGCTCTTATTTTAGCTTCTCTTTTAGCAGGATACTATATGGGGTATGGGGATGCTAAAGAGAGTTTTACAAAGAGTGCTAAAAAAGCAGAGTCTAAAAGGCTTGAGGTTCTTACAAAACTTGAAAAAAGTGCTATGAAAAAAGAATCAAGTGTCAATAAAAGATTAAAAGAAGTACTGAAAAAAGAGAGACCAGAAGAGAAAAATAATTATATTTCAGCAGCACATGAGTTTGATGGAAAATCTCTTTCTCAAGAACCAAAACCGATAAAGAGAAAAAAGTATGTGAGTTCAGGAAAGCCACGATTAGCTATAATTATTGATGATGTGGGTACATCTTCTCAGGTTAGAGCAATTAAAAGTCTTCATATTCCATTGACAATGTCTTTTTTACCACCAAGTAAAGCGAGACCAAATACACCAAAACTCGCAGCACATGAATTAATTTATATGGTGCACCTTCCAATGGAAGCACAAAATTGGAGTGCAGAAGAGCCTAGTACTCTTCGAATAACGGATTCTCAAAATCATCTTTTTAAAAGAATAAAAGAGATCAAAAAACTTTTTCCCAAAGTAAAATATATTAATAACCATACTGGAAGTAAGTTTACTTCAAATGAAGTAGCAATGAATAGACTAATAACAGCATTGAAAAAAAATGGTATCTATTTTATAGATAGCAGAACAACAGCTCAAACAAAAGCTCCAAAAGTTATGAAGAACTTTGGACTAAAATATGTGGCACGTGATGTATTTTTAGATCATCATATGGATAAAAAGTATGTTTTAGGACAGATAAAGAAAGCTATAAAAGTAGCAAAAATTCATGGAACAGCTATAGCTATAGGGCATCCACACAAAAATACACTTCGAGCACTCTATGAGTCAAAAAAATTACTTAAAGAAGTGGAGTTAGTCTATATAAATAGACTTTACTAAAATGTTAATAGAGAAGATAGACTTTCATGTAAAAGAGTTGGATGGTATGAAAAAGTATCCTCAAGAACTCTCTTCTATAGGAGATAAATCACTTTTAAAAAGAAAAAAAATCTCTATTATTGGAAGTCGAAAACCAAACCAGTATGCGAGAGTCAAGACACATGAGCTTGTGCAAAAACTCTCCCAATCGGGAGTTTGTATAGTAAGTGGTGGGGCAATTGGTGTAGATGCTATTGCTCATAAAGCTGCTGGGTCAAAAAATACCATAATGGTTGCAGCAACAGGTCTAGATAAACGCTACCCTGCAATTAATAGTAATCTGATTCAAGAGATAGAGGAACATGGCTTGCTTCTGAGTCAGTTTAAAGAGGGTTCCCCATCAACACGTTATAACTTTGTCCTCAGAAATGAACTTGTTGTAGCACTTGGCGATATACTTATTGTTACTTATGCAGATTTAAACTCGGGTAGTATGCGAAGTGTAGAGTATGCTTTATCAATGGGAAAAAAGATTTATGTTTTAGCACATAGAATAGGGGAGAGTGAAGCGACAAATAGATTACTGCAAGAAGCAAAAGCAGAAGCTATTTATGATATTGACCTTTTTGTAAAAGAGTTTAGTGGAAAACTTAAAGAGAAAAAGAAAGAGAGTAATTCGTTTTTAGAGTTTTGTAAAAGTACACCAAGTTATAATGAAGCACTTCAAAAATTTCCTAGTGAAGTTTTTGAAGCTGAATTAAGTGGTAGTATAGAGGTTATAAATGGAACTATAGTATTAACATAGCATCGCCATAAGAGTAAAAACGGTACTTTTCTTTTATTGCCTCTGCATATAATTCTTGTGTTTTTTCTAAGCCGACAAAAGATGCTACAAGCATAAGTAGTGTTGATTTTGGTAGGTGAAAGTTCGTTAAGAGGTGATCGACTCGACTTGGCTTATTGTTTGGATGCAAGAAGAGGTTTGCTTCTCCTTTTTGTATTTTTCCATGTTTAGCATAAAACTCTACAGTTCTTGTAGAGGTTGTCCCTATACTTAAAATGGCTCTATCTGAGTCGAGTATATTTTTTGCTTTATTTGAAATATCATAGTATTCTGAATGCATGGGATGCTCTGTAATGATCTCTGCATCTACAGGCTTAAATGTACCACTTCCAACATGAAGTGTTACATATGCATGTGGATGATTCTGACAGATTCTTGCATGTTGTGTATCTGTAAAGTGGAGCGATGCTGTGGGTGCTGCAACGGCTCCCTCTTCTTTAGCAAAGACTGTTTGGTACTCATCAGCATCTTCTTTGTTATCTTCTCGGTTAATGTAAGGAGGAAGAGGGATATGTCCTATTTTATCTATGATTGGAAGCAGTTCTTCAAAACGGAGTGCTTTTGCTTCAAGGAAAAAGTTTACTATACGACTGCCATCATCATTGAGTTTTTTAACTTTTGCTACAAGGGAGTTTTCAAATAAAATTTCTGTATCTATTTTTACTTTTCCCCGAATGTAGACATTTATATCTACTGCATTTAATGCACGGTTTATAAGTAGCTCAATCTTTCCACCACTAGGTTTATGCCCAAAGAGTCTAGCTTTTATTACCTTTGTATCATTAAAAATAAGAGCTGTCTCTTTTGGGATAAACTTTTCAAATTCATAAAAATATGTATGGGTGATTGTATCTGTTTTTCTATCATAAACAAGAAGCTTTGCATGATCTCTTGGCGAGGCAGGATGCGTTGCTATTAGTGCTTGAGGAAGTATAAAATCATAGCTTTTAGTAAGCAGTTCAGCGGGAGTAGACATAAAATCTACTCCTTTGGTGCTTGCGTTAAACTCTCTTGAGTTTCTTCATTTTCATTTTCATCTTCATCTTCAGGGTCAGCAGGATTTACCATTTTTACAATGAGAATAGAAGCCCCATAAAGGATGATTAATGGTCCAGCCATAAGAAGTTGTGTTAAAACATCAGGCGGTGTTAAAAGTGCAGCAACTATGAAAATAATTACAATAGCATATTTGAAAAAAGCCATCATCTGTTTATCGTTTACAAGACCTAAGAGTGCTAAGAAGTAAGCAAAAACGGGAAGTTGAAATGCAAGTCCAAAACCAAACATAATTTTTGTAAAAAATCCGACATAATCTTCAATATTTATAAGAGGAGTAAATTTAAAACTACCAAAGGTAATAAGAAAATCAAAACCAAAAGGGGTAACAACATAGTAAGCAAAGAGTACCCCACTAAGAAACATAGTAGTACCCCCAAGAACAAAAGGAATTACCATTTTTTTCTCATTTGCATAGAGACCAGGTGCGATAAACATCCAAATTTGTGAAAGAATAACAGGAATAGCCCCTAATATAGCTGCAAAAAACGAGACTTTTAATGCTACAAAAAATGCACCACCTACTTGAGACGTTGTTATCATCCCATCAGCTGCATGAACTGACTTCTTTCCAACTTCAATAAGTGCAGTGTTAAGTGGTTCTACCATCCAGCTTAAGAGTGCTTCATGAAAGAAAAACATAACAAAAAACATAACAATAAGAGTACCAACAGAGATGCCAAGTCTCTTTCTAAGCTCTACTAAGTGTGGACGGAGTTCATCAAACATCTTTTATCTCTTCTTTTTTTTCTTGTTTCTTAGTACTCTTTTTAAAAGTCACTATATCTTCTTCTTTATTACGTTTATCGACTACAACATCGACATCATTATCCAACAGAGACTCTGTTATGCCCTCAAACTGTGCACCTACTTGAGCTTTTATATCAGTTGCTTTATAAATCTCAGAGGATGCTTGTTCTAACTCTTGTTTATAAGCTAGAGCCTCTTTTTTGATGTCACTTACATGCATCTCCTCTTCAATAGTATCTTTAACAGTGCCCATAGCATTCTTTGCACTTCTAAAAAATTTCGCTATATCTACCATAGCACCAGGAAGTTTATCTGGTCCTAAAAAGAGGATGGCGATAACAGCTATTATAAGTATTTCAGTAAAACCCATACCAAACATGTAAAACCTTCAGAGTTATTTATATTATAAGGCGGATTTTATCCAAAGAATGATTAAAGAGTGATTATGCAGTTAAGAAGAGTGTGATTTCATCCGCTAAAAGGTAATCAAGGTTATAGTAAGTGCCATTTTTATAGCTAAGTTTATTTTCACTCAGTAAAAGTTTCGCTTGTTTGCACTCATTTGGAGAGAAAAGATTTTCATCTATTCCAACACAAGAGCGCATTCCTAAAAAGAACTGTTCTATTTTTTTATCCTCTTGGCTTAAAATCTCTTCTGTAATATTGAGAGGATTTTGAATGTAATCTTCTATACTGGCAGTTGGATAGTAACGTGTAAGTCCAAGTTTACCAACTGCTCCTGCTCCTGCTCCTATATACTCTTTATATTTCCAGTAACCAAGATTATGAGAAGATTGGTATGCTCCAAAGTTACTTATTTCGTACTGAGGGAGACCTTTTTGCTCTATGGCTTTAAATATCCAAGTAGTAAGTGCTAACTGCTCCTTACTCATTTGTGGTTTAGAAGCAAATGCAGTACCCTCTTCAATGGTAAGAGCATAAGCACTTATATGATTTATAGGGAGTGCAAATGCTGATTCTATATCTTTTTTTAAAAGTTTTTTTGTATCACCTAGTGTTGCATAGATAAGATCAAGTGAAAGATTTTTAAAGCCTATTTTTTGAGCAGTAATAATGGCATCCTTTGCCATTTGTGGTGTATGAGCACGGTTAAGTAGTTTTAATTTTTTTTCATCAAAACTCTGTACCCCAAAACTAATACGATTTACACCAAGTCGTCTCATCCCCTTTAGCCACTCATAAGTAGCACTGTTAGGATTTGCTTCACTTGTAATCTCAATGTTTGCTTTTAGGTAGGGTTGCAGTAGTGTAAAAATATTTTCATAGAGTTTTGGCTCTACTGTGGAAGGAGTTCCTCCACCTATAAAAATAGTTTCTATAGAGTTTTTTGATGCTTTAAATCGCTTAAGTTCGTAAATAAGCTGTTTCTCTAGTGCAAGCATATAGTCGCGTTTGAGATGAAATTTATCAACATAAGAGTTAAATGCACAGTATGAGCATTTGGAGTCACAAAATGGTATATGTATATAGAGTAACATTACTGAGGGTAGTTCACAGCAATAAGTAGCATCGATCCCACAAAGCTTAATAAGAGAGCAGAAAGGATACCGTACACCCAGATTACCCAAGTGTGATACCCTCCAATCTCTCGCATAGTAGATATACGTGTCTCAATATCTTCCACATTTTGTTCAACTTCTGCAAGTTTTCTCTTGAAACCTTTATAGATAAAGAAAGTGGAGAGTCCACCTGAGAGAATCATAATAAGAAGACCCGCAAATGGAATCATACCAAGTATAAATGAGCCAATGAAGAGGATAAATGCAGCAAGGTACTCTTTTCTGTAAAGTAAAAAGCCTGCACCTCCTCCAAATGCCCACCAACTCCAGTGCCATTTCATACTATCTACACCATTAATATTAAATTTTGAAAAAGCATTTTGATACCAGAGAGTTTTTTCAGGCTTATCAATAAATGCTTCAATCATGCGATTATAGTAATCTTTATACTCTGCCTCTTGCATATGCTAGCTCCTCGGTAAATACTTTTTAATTTTTCTAATTGTAGCAAAAAAGAGTTACATTATCTTAGTTTAATTACTATTTTTGTATAATCGCGACAATTATATTACAGGCAAATAAATGAGCAAAAAAAGCGAATATCGTCCAAATGTGGCGATGATTATTGTTTCTGAAAATTATCCTCAAAAGAAAGAGATTTTCATAGCACAACGTAACGACCTTCTTGACATTTGGCAGTTTCCTCAAGGGGGAATTGACAATGGTGAAGAGGTTAAAGAGGCTCTTTTCCGTGAGATGGAAGAGGAGATTGGTACAGCATCTGCTGAAATTATTGCAGAGTATCCTGAGTGGATTTCTTATGATTTTCCAAGTAAAATAGCAGAAAGAATGAAACCTTACAAAGGACAGACACAAAGATACTTTCTTATGAAGTTCAAGAGTGATGCTATAATTAACCTAGATACAGAGCATCCAGAATTTTCTGATTATAAGTTCATTAGTGTAAAAGATGTCTTAGATCATACGGCACATTTTAAAAAACCTGTATATGAAAAAGTTTTACATTATTTTAAATCAGAAGGATTATTGTAGATGTTAATAGTTCAAAAATTTGGCGGAACAAGTGTTGGTGACTTAGATCGTATTCAAAATGTAGCAAATCGTGTAAGTGCTACAAAAAAAGCGGGTAATGATGTGGTTGTTGTTGTCTCAGCTATGAGTGGTGAGACAAATAAGCTTGTAGGGTATGCTGAGCATTTTTCTAAAAATCCTGCTCGTGCTGAGATGGATATGTTACTGAGTGCTGGTGAGAGAGTTACTGCATCTTTACTCTCCATCGCACTGCAAGAGATGGGTCATAATGCTACGGCTATGACAGGAAGAAAAGCAGGAATTATTACCGATATTCATCATACAAAAGCACGTATAGAGGAGATCAACCCTGAAGTCATGCAAGAGGCTGTAAAAGAGGGAAAAATTATTGTTGTTGCTGGTTTTCAAGGCGTAAATGAGCATGGAGATGTAACAACTCTTGGTCGTGGTGGTTCTGATCTCTCAGCTGTAGCTATAGCAGGGGCACTTAAGGCTGATCTATGTGAGATATATACAGATGTAAGTGGTATATTTACAACAGATCCTCGTATTGAACCTAAGGCTAAAAAACTTGATAAAATATCTTATGATGAGATGTTAGAGTTAGCATCTTTGGGTGCAAAAGTTTTACAGAATCGTTCTGTTGAGATGGCAAAAAAATTGAATGTAAATTTAGTAACAAGAACAAGCTTTTCAGACGAAGAGGGAACATTAATAACAAAGGAAGAGAATATTATGGAAGCACCATTAGTAAGCGGAATCGCATTAGATAGAAATCAAGCAAGAATCTCACTTTTAGGTGTAAAAGATAGACCTGGCATAGCATCAGATATCTTTAATAAACTCGCTGAAGCGGAAGTAAATGTCGATATGATTATTCAAAACAAAGCGGTTGATGAGACTACAAACATAGACTTTACTGTTCCTGTAAGTGATCTGAGTGATGCAAAATCTATAGTAGATGTTTTTGTTCAAGATGGCGAGATAAATGCAGACTCTTATAATGAAGATATTTGTAAGGTCTCTGTTGTTGGTGTTGGCATGAGAAGTCATACTGGTGTTGCTGCAAAAGCATTTTCAACGATGGCAGACAATAACATTAATATCAATATGATCTCAACATCTGAGATAAAAATTTCTATGGTTATTGATGAGAAGTATGCTGAACTTGCTGTTCGTGGACTTCACGATGCTTACGAGTTAGATAAGTAAAAGAAGTGGCAGATTTTGCACAGTGGAGTTTAGATGCTATACGAGAAGAGGGCGGGAGTCTCTCTTGGCTTGAAGAGCAACGTTTTGAGTGGAGTAAGACTACTGCGTTTGCACTTGAACAGATTTTAGAGGGAAAAACTATAATTCTTATTACGGATGAGAAGAGAAAGTGGTTAGAGAGTTATATACTCTCAGTACTTAACTCTGCATCCTTAGATAGACCACTTGTTCCCATATTAAGTATAGATTCCCTTTTTGTACATTATAATGCCATTAATGGTGGTGATATGATAGATGTTTTAGAGGATATGATAAGTCTTTCCTATAAAGAGGACTACTTCTTTTGGTATATAGGCAAGGGTGAAGATAAACGTAGTGATATCGCAAAACGTCGAGACAATAGTTACTTTTGGATATTTGATGAAGATTTTAATGATGCATTTACACTAAAATCTTATGATAAGATTTTAGACATAAAACTACTGCAACTCTACAGACTTTTCAATGCATCTCTCAATGCAACTATGTTTGGAGAGGTTGATGCAAGCTCTTAGTAGTGTAAAAGGTCATATTATCATCTCTGATGAAATAGAGGCCGAAGCGGAGCGACTAGAAGAGGATTTAAAGCCTTTTCGTGTTGTAAAGTTTGTTGTAACTGATGAGAGTTTTAAGATAGAGCATGCAAAGGCAGTACTTAAAGAAGCTTACATTAGTGAGTCCCAAACAAAGTACATTATTTTAGGGGCAAGTGATTTAACGGATGTTGCACAAAACTCTCTTTTAAAACTTTTAGAAGAGCCTCCTCGTAATATTGAATTTATCCTCATTAGCCCTACAAAATCAAACCTTTTACCTACGGTACGTTCGCGTTTACCTATCTTAAAAGTAAATACACATAGAGAGAGAGTTCAAGTTGAAATAAACCTTGCAAGACTTGACTATAAAGAGGTGTTTTCTTTTTTAAAAGAGCACTCTCGAATTAAAAAAGAGCAAGCAAAAGAGTTACTTCAAGCCCTTTTTTATAGAGCAACTGTAGAAGATATGCTTATTTTGACCCCTTCTCAACTTGATAACTTTGATAAAGCATATAGACTTTTAAATCTTAATGCACGACCTCAGAGTGTTCTTGCTATGATACTTATGAGCTTTTCAAGAGAGAAATAATGATAGTAGAAAAACTTTCCTCTAACATAGATATTAAGCAACACTTGAGACTGCTTGGTGTTGATGATGGAGGTGTGAATATTTTAGCAGCTAAAGCGAAAGTACATCTTGTAAGTATTAAGAATCTTCATGTAGGTGGGGCAAATATTTTAAAACAAGATGCACTCTCTATAGGTGCTGACTTAGCTGTACCTCGCGGTACAGTTGTTGCACAAATGCCAAGGGTAAACTGTCTACTTATTGCTACAACTGCACAACTTTTAAAACTCTCTAAAAAAGAGTTAGCACAGCCTTTTGGTCTTAAAAACCTTGCAAAAAAACTTAAAGCTATTGCCTTGGTAAAAAGAGTAAGAAGTGTTGCAATTATGGGTATTATAAATGCTAATGATGATAGTTTTTTTAAGGGGAGTAGATTTAAAGAGGATGATGCTTTAGAAAAAATAGAGTTGATGATATCTGATGGTGCGACTATTATAGATATAGGGGGTGTCTCTTCTGCTCCAAATACTAAAAGTGTGAGTGAAGCAGAAGAGTTAGCACGAATTGCTCCCATAGCTGATAGTATTTTTAAGAGAAAGTTACATGAGAAGGTAAAGTTTAGTATAGATAGTTATTCGCCCCTTGTTATAGAGTATGCACTAAAGTCAGGCTTTAAGATTGTCAATGATATTACAGGTTTAGAGAGTGATGTTGTATGTAAACTTTGTGCAGAGTATAATGCTGAGGTAGTTATTATGCATATGCAGGGAACCCCTCAGACAATGCAAGATAATCCCCAGTATGAAAATATACTAGAGGAACTCTATATCTTTTTAGAGCAGAGAATAGCTAAGGCTGAGCGTTTTGGAATTAAAGATATTATTTTAGATGTAGGCATTGGTTTTGGAAAAACATTAGAAGATAATCTCAAACTTATTAAGCATCTTGAACACTTTATGTCTCTAGGAAAACCTCTCTTAGTTGGTGCATCACGTAAGTCTATGATAGCAAAGATAGATGGGAGTGGGGTAGATAAAAGAGTTGGAGGAACCCTCGCACTTCATTTAGAAGCTGCCAAGAATGGAGCTTCAATTTTAAGAGTTCATGATGTGCAAGAGCACTCACAAGCCATAAGAGTACAAGAGGCTTTAGATAGGGTTTAGCACTAAATCATTATGCCACGAATCATATAAAAAAGAATCGCTGAGAGTGTGGCTGCGGCTGGAACTGTAATAATCCATGCGGCTATGATTTTTTTCACAGCATCGCGTTTTACATACTCAACTTTTTTTGTCTGTTTTATATGTTTTTTTGTCGATTTTATAATCTTCTCTTCATCTGCAATAAGTTTATAAAGTGCGACAACTCTCTCATACTCTGTTACATTCTTTTTCTCTTTTCTCTCTAACTTATGAAGTTCAGACTTATATGCATTGAGAGTTGTTTTTTCATCTTTTATAAGCTCTTTATCTTCTTCTATTGTTGTTTCAGTATCACTTAAGTGAAGATATTCACGTAGAAAGCCAACACCAAAAACACCACCAATAGCGATATGTGTGGAGCTTACAGGAAGTCCAAGTTGCGAAGCAATAATAACAGTAATAGAAGCAGCCATAGCAATGGAAAATGCACGAATCTGATCTAACTCTGTAATCTCACTTCCAACAGTCTTAATAAGTTTTGGTCCATAAAGAGCAAGCCCTAGTGCAATTCCTAAAGCACCAACACCCATAACCCAAAGAGGAATACTCGCTTTACTAGAGATACCACCATTTACAACAGCATCACTAATCGCAGCTAATGGTCCAATGGCATTAGCAACATCATTTGCCCCATGTGCAAAACTTAAAAGTGCAGCTGCAAAAATAAGAGGGATAGTAAAGAGCATATTTACAGACTCTTTATTGTTTTGCATATTTTCTTTTGAAGAGAGCTTTTGTCTAACTGCAAAGAAAACTATAATAGCAACACTCGCCCCTAATATAAGGGCTGTAAGGAGTGTTGGCTTTTTTGTCATCTCTATACTTACTAATGGAATCATATTTAGAATATCTACCACTGAAGGCCATATTTTTTTAAGACCTTTAAGTGTAAGATAGGTTACAAATGCCCATGACATGAGTGCTACAAAAAGAGGGACATACCTTTTTGCAGCGGCTATTTTGTCCTCTTTAAAAATAATAGATTTCTTAATAGCATATAAAAATGCAGCAGCGATAACACCTCCTAGAACAGGAGAAATAACCCAAGAAGCAGCAATTTTTCCCATCGTTCCCCATGAAACGATGCTAAATCCAGCAGCTGCAATACCTGCACCCATAACACCACCAACTATAGAGTGTGTAGTGGAGACTGGTGCTCGCATCATAGTTGCAAAGTTAAGCCAAAGAGCAGCTGCTAAAAGTGCAGCCATCATAGCCCAGATAAAAGGATCGGCATTCCCACCAAATGCAGAAATATCAATAATGCCTTTTTTAATAGTTTTGACAACTTCTCCACCAGCTATAAGTGCACCACCTGCTTCAAAAACGGCAGCAATTACAATAGCCATACCCATTGTCATAGCTTTTGATCCAACAGCAGGACCTACATTATTTGCTACATCATTTGCTCCAATATTCATCGCCATATAGGCACCTATAAGTGCAGCTATTGCTAAGAACATATTGTTTGGAATACCACCATTATTTAAAAAGCTAAATGTAAGAACTGCTATCATAAAGAAAAGTGCAAACCCTAAACGTGTAAAGTCTGTACCACTTTTTTTAAGAGCCTCTTCTTCAAGCTTTTGCATAGTGTGCATTTCCATCTATTTTCCTTCGCTTTTCACAAATGCTTTTATTATTTCTACTCTTGATTTTGGAACACTACCATTTACAGGCGTGTTGTTGAGTTTTTTTAAAACTTTATAAGAGTCTGGAGTGATTTCACCAAAGATGGTGTGATAACCATTTAACCATGGTGTTGGAGCAGTAGTGATAAAGAACTGACTTCCATTGGTCGCTGGACCTCTATTAGCCATTGCAAGAATTCCAGCCTTGTTAAAAGTTTTGTCTTTAAACTCATCTTTGAAATTTTTATGCCATATAGATTCGCCACCTCTACCACTCTCAGTAGGATCTCCACCTTGAATCATAAAATCTTTTATAATCCTGTGAAATGCAATATGGTTATAGTAACCCTCTTTTATATGAGTCATAAAATTTTCTACAGCAAGTGGTGCTATATCTGGAAAAAGAGTAATTGTTAACTCTCCTGCTGTTGTTTGGAGTACAACAGTGGGTTGTTTAGTGTTTACTTGAGAATTTATCTCTACTTTTTTACTTGGAGCTTCTTGTTTAGGTGTAGAGTTTGAGCCACAAGCACTGAGTGCAAATGTTAAGGCTAGTGTTGTAGCAAAAGCTAGTTTTTTATTTTTTATCATTATTTTTCCTCAAAAGTTAAGCAGACAGAATTTATGCAGTATCTTTGACCGGTTGGTTCTGGACCATCTGGAAAAACATGCCCTAAGTGTGCATCACAAGTGGCACATACAACTTCAACTCGCATCATCCCATGTGTCATATCTTTAATCTCTATAACAGCATCTTCAACTGCTTCAAAGTAACTTGGCCACCCTGTCCCTGAGTCAAATTTTGTCTCCGACTCAAACAGTGGTGTATTACAACAGACACATTTATAAGTACCCTCTCCTTTGTAGTCATAAAACTCTCCTGAAAATGGAGCTTCTGTTCCATGCATTCTACATACAGAGAAAGCTTCAGGGCTTAGCTTACTTCTCCACTCTTGTTCTGTCTTTGTTACTTTACTCATTACTATTCCTTAAATTTTTTATCTCTTGGGAATCCTCTTCATAAAGGATAGCTACACTTTTAG
>CAZMBK010000021.1:0-17508 GCA_964564315.1 uncultured Sulfurimonas sp. | reverse complement strand
AGATGCTCTCTCAGCTTGAAATAGATAGAGAAGTACCTCCTGAGATGTATAAGGCCATCGCTGAGGTATTTAGTTATATCTATAAACTTACAAACAAGTAGTTAAAATTTCAACTACTTAAGTTGACTCCAATTGTCACCTATATTAAGAGATGCTTTAAGAGGGATGTTTAAAGGCATAATATCCTCCATAATTGTACGAAATCGTGTCGCTAGAACTTCAGCCTCTTTAGCATCTACTTCAAAAATAAGTTCATCGTGAATTTGTAATAACATTTTTGCATTTAACTGTTCTTCAATTATGAGACTATGAATTTTATTCATACTTAACTTAATTAAATCAGATGCACTCCCTTGAAAAACAGAGTTTACACTTTCACGTTCATAAGCTGCTCGAAACATAGGTGTTGCATTTTCATAGTCAAAGTATCTACGGCGTTTTAAGAGAGTTTCTACATATCCTTTCTCTTTTGAACTATCGACAATACTTCTAAAGTAACTCTTCACAGTAGGGAATGAGTCAAAGTATCTCTCAATAATCTCTTTCGCCTCTTTTGTTGTAATACCCAAAGTATCTGAAAGTTTTTTCGCACCCATTCCATAAAGAAGTCCAAAGTTTACTGTTTTTGCAATACTGCGTTTAGAAGCGGCTTCCTCCTCTCCAAAAAGTACACTGGCAGTCTGAAGGTGTATATCTTTGTCCTCTTTAAACGCAGTCACTAAAACACTATCTTGTGAGTAGTGTGCTAGTAGACGTAGTTCTATCTGGGAGTAGTCAATGCCTACAAGTTTCTTCCCTTCCCCTGCAACAAAAGCCTCTCTAATCTTAGCACCAAGTGGTGTTCGAGTTGGAATGTTCTGTAAGTTGGGATTTTTTGAACTTAAACGCCCTGTTGCTGTTCCGGTTTGTATAAAAGATGTATGAATACGACTTTTTTTACTTTCACGACTTAGTTTTAAAAGTGGTTCAATATATGTAGAAGAGAGTTTATAGACTTCGCGATACTCTAAAAGTTTAGGAATAATTTCATGTGCTTCAATGAGTCCATTTAAAACTTTTTCATCTGTTGAGTACCCTGTCTTTGTTTTCTTCCCTACAGGGAGTCCTAATGTTTCAAAAAGCACACCACCTAACTGCTTTGTTGAGTTAATGTTAAACTCACTTCCAGCTAACTTATGAATAGAGAGAGTAAGAGAAGAGAGTGTCTCTTTTACCTCAACTAAAAACTTCTCTAAAAAAGAAGCATCAACTTCTATACCCTCTTTTTCCATTTTTAAAAGTGTTTTTATAAATGGAAACTCTATCTCTTTTGCTTCATCTATAAGCAGTGTTGCACTCTGAAGCTCTAGTTTTTCTAAAAAAAGATTATAAAGCTTTGCTGTAATGTAAGCATCTTCAGCTGCATACTTACAAGCATCTTCTAACTCTACTCCAGCAAAAGTCTCTCCCTTTTTTACAGTATCTTTAAAGGCTACCATAGTATGTCCTAAGAGCTTATCACTTAGTTTATCAAGGGCAAGTGCAGAGTTTGAGTTTATAAGCCAAGCAAGTATCATACTATCGGCATAAACTTCTAAACTATCATCCTCTAAAAATCGAGTTACAAAGTGTAAATCAAACTTAATGTTATGCCCGACGACCTTAGATTGAAAAATCTTTCGTATAGCAAATTTTGCATCATCTTCACTAATCTGATCAGGAACACCAAGATAAAAGTGTGCGAAAGGGACATAGTAAGCTTCCTCTTCATTTGTACAAAAACTAAAGCCAACAAGCTTATCTTTGTCATACTCTAAACCTGTTGTCTCTGTGTCAAATGCAACTATAGTATCTGGAGTAAACTTTTCAAGCACTGCGTTTAAAAGTGCCATATCTGTTACAAGAGTTGCTTTAAACTCTAGCTTTACACCATAGTCCTCTTCTTCTACAACAACAGACTGTGCTACACTCTCGCGTTTAGAATCACTCACTTGATTCTTCGCATGAATAACACGAAGAATGGCATTTTGTTCATACTTTACAAGTTCATCATAAATATTTAAAAATGGATGTTCTACATCCATCTTATACTCTTCAAAGTCTATACTATCAAAGACATCTTGTTTAAGTGTTACTAACTCTTTTGACATATAAGCTTGGCTCTTACTCGCTAGAAGTTTTTTCTGGTTTGCACCCTTTACCTCTTGTACATGTGCATAAATATTATCTAAATCTCCATACTCTTTGAGGAGTTTTTCTGCACCTACTTTTCCTATCCCTTTTACACCAGGAACATTATCGGCACTATCCCCTAAAATAGACTGATAATCAATAAACTGAGTAGGTGTAACACCATACTTATCAAAACAAGCTTTCTCATCTACAGACTTGCGTTTAATAGCATCTACTATAGTTACCTTACCATCCTCTATAAGTTGATAGAGATCTTTGTCATGTGAGACTACCCTTACTTTGTAACCCTTCTCTTTTGCAAGTTTTGTTACTGTGGCTATCATATCATCCGCTTCAAAACCACTCATTCCAAGTGTTTTATACCCCATCTTATCTATCCACTCTATCGCTATTGGGAGTTGCATTGTAAGTTCTGGTGGTGGTGCTGATCTATTTGCTTTATAATTGGGATCTATCTCATTTCTAAAAGTATCACCTTTAGTATCTATAGCGAAGATTATGTAATCACTATCATGCTCTTTTTGCAGTGTAGCTATAAAGTTTGTAAAACCGGTTAAAAGACCTGTTGGAAAACCATCTTTATTCTTTAAGTGTTGAGGGAGGGCATAGAAACTTCGAAAGAAAAATCCAAAAGTATCAATGATTGTAACTGTTTTGCTCATAAAATTGCCTATTATTGATTAAAGTTCTTGCATATTTTAGGTTATGCAAGAACTTTATTAGTAAAGCAATTATAGCAAAGATTCTATAGTTAGTATAATAACTTAAAAAGTATGTTTAAAAAGAAAAACTGAGTGAAACACTAAAATTACTACTATTTTGCACATAATTAGAATCATTATAAATATACTCTAAACTTAAAGGAAGTATAAAAGAGTTTAAGAAAACAGTTGAGAGTGTCACACCTACAGTTGCCTCATTTACCATAGTATCATTATCTTGAAAATCACTTAGCTTATAATATCTATACTTTGTATAAAGAGATTCCCTTTGGAGTGAGAAAGGAAAAGTAAAAAAATATGCAGAAAAGTTAAACACCTTTGCTAAATTAAGTTCACTATACATCGCCTTTTGCAAATATGTAGATAAGATAATATTTGGCATTACTATGGAGGAAGGATCCATTGTATCATCAACATAAGCAGATACTTTTACACCCCGTGTAGCAAAAGAGTGGAGTGCATCACTCTTTGAATACTTTACTTTTACACCCATGTAAAACTCTGCAGGTAAATCATGTTTAAATGTATATGATCCACCAACAATAGAATCTTCCCTCTCACTTACGCCATAAAGAGTGAGTTGATTTAAACAGTTGGTATACATACTTACCCCATACTGCTCATATCTTGAGAGGGTTAATGAAGCACTTATTGGTTCACGTTCATAGGTATCATAATCCTGATAATAACTTAGGTTTACTTTTCCACTAAAGTAACCCACTTCTAAAAAAGGCAAAGAAGCGAGAGCCATAACACCACTATCTCTTACATCCTCTCGTGATGCCTTGTCTACAACACCATAAGCCACAACTTGATAATCGAGTAGATACTGAGAGTTAGAGTACCCTGCCCCTGCTATAGTAATGTTTGACTCATCTCTACTTATAAAAACTTCAGCTGAATTTTGAGAGAGAGGATCTCCAAAGCGAGCATTAAGAGTCCCTGTAACTCCAGCTACATCGCTCAACACTACATCTAAATCTACACCACTGTAGTGCATATCTAAAAGTGAGTAGTAACTATGAGAAAGGTCTAGTTTTTCTGTTGAGGATGATGGTTTTTTATAGGCTCCATAGTACTCTTTATCTTCAAAAAAGAGTTTTCTTTCAAATGGCTTCGCATCTATACTTTTTATATCTGCCTTTACATAGTAATAATCCTCGGCACTAATTGCCGAAATAAGTAACTCTTTATCACTTAATAATCTTGCTTCAATAATATTGTCAGCACTACTTACTCTCTTAACATCCCCATTAAAAAACCTATATAGAGATGAACCGAACTCTGAATTTGCTACAAAATAGATAGATCCACTTGAATCAACATCACAAACAATACCGTAAAATCCCTCATAACTAAAAAGAGCTGTTTTATTTTTATACAGTGTTCTTGTTTTATCATTTTGTTTAAAGTAATAAAGATTGTCATTTTTATCTATTATAACAGAAGAGTTTACTTGATTATAAAATGTATCTCCAACATAAAGCTGAGGTTGTGAGTATGAAGAAGCTACATCAAAGTAGACTGATTTTTTATTAGAGAGATATCCCTGCACCATCTTTGAAGCACTCCCCTCCTTTATAAATCCCCAATCAGAAAAGAGTCCCTGCTCTCTCTTTAAAGGTGAAGTTTTCATACTCCCTTGTGTATAATATGTCTCATCCATCTTTACCACTTTTCCAGAGACCCAACTACCTTTTTCTTTGTGAAGTATTTGACTCTGTTTATCCACTACAACGAGCTCTGGAAAACTTACACCACTCTCATTGATAATAAAGAAAACTGCATCACTACTATTTCCAAGTGGATTATAAAACTGAGAACTTGCAAGATGTTTTCCCTCTACTATTTTCATTTTTTTTGCGAAGGATTTTTGCTCATTTTCAAAGAACTTGAGTGTTTTTGTGAAGTTCACCCCTAAGGCATCTTTCATACTTGCATTGGTTCTAAATGGCCAAAAAAGATCTTCTGAGTGGTATTTAAAATAACTGTTTGCTGCGCTCATTCCATATTTTTGTGCAATAAAGAGATTATAAAATCCCCCTTGAATATAGTAAATATCACCATAAGGAAACCCTAATCGTGAATTATATACATACTCAGGTTTTATATTTCCAGCCTTCGCCTGTAAGGCAGTTTCTGCTTGAAAACGACCACTATATAGTCGACCACCATTTCCATGCCACGATTCGTTAAGGACTGCATTTCCCTCTAACATAAAAGAGTTTTCAGCTACATTTGGCAAAATAAGAGGAAGAGGAAGTAGTACTATACCATTACCAAAAACAGTATGAAGTGCTTGTGATATTTTACTCCCCTTTACATTTATCTGATAGTTATGTGCTGTCTCATGGTAAATAAGAGTATCTATCCAAGAAGTAGAACTAAAGTAATCAATATTTTGTGAACCACCAACATAGTTTATCTGTCTATTGTTTGGCCACTGTGTTGAAAATCCATTTGCTATTTGATTTTTATCAGAGATAAGCCCAACATAGAGGGTCTCATCCATTTTCCATTGAAATATCTTCTCGTAATCTTTATGAAGTGCTCCCTCTATTTCAGCAACTCCTTGTGCAAAATTTATATTATCTTTCGTATAAATTATTGCAACATCACTTCCTGAGAGTTTTTGTGTATAGTAAGCTTTATCATGAGGAACAACCGCACTCCCCGTCTGTAATAACATAGGAGGTAAGGCATATACAAGTGTAGATGTAAGAGAGGAAAGTAATAATAATTTTTTCATTTTCAAACCTTTTAAAATAACCAAGAGAAGACCATAGTTCCAACACCATGACCTTTATTCTCTTTTTTAAAACGTTCAGAGTTATGAACTTCTAAAAAATCAAAAACAAATGACTTATATCGAACAGTAAATCCAAGACCATAATAGTAAATATAATTTTCTTTCTCCACTGAATGACTACTACTAAATGTATTTCCATCAAGAAATATATCGCGTGCAACAGCAGATCCAGAAGCGGTTACATTAAAACTGAAACTCCATTTCTGAGACTTCATACGTTGATACTCATCATAAATAGGAATCCCAGGTTCTCCACCAATATCAATGGATGAAACTCCAAAATCTTTTGGAATATCATATCCAAAACGAGCATTAAAACCACCTAGAGCATTTATGGCTACATTTCCTAGCTCTGCACTTACAAAAGGTGTAATGGACCACTCAAGGTTACTTTGAAAATCAGAAGCCATACACCATTTATGCGCATACTTTAGATTTACACCAAGTTCATTATGAAGTTGATTGTCCCATCCCTTAGCAGTATCACTATCAATCCACTTATGTACACTGTTTTGTATATGTTCTGAACCAGAAGCAGGACCTACCATACCTACTTTTAAAGAGAGTGAACGAAGATGTCGTTTAGAACTTTTATGAATACCTATATCAACATATGTCCAACCAGCATACGGTCTATCGTCTACTTGTAATGCTGTAGATTGAGTATCGGTAGGAGTAAAGATTTGATTTGTTAAAGCAAGGGTACAGTAAGAGTGTGTATCTCCTACATCTAAAAAAAGAGCATCATAAATGGCATAATCCTCATTCTCTATAAAATAAAGAAGTGCTAAACGCTCACCCGCAGAATAACCATCATCAGTCTGTGTATAAATATCATCTTCAAAATAGAAGTTAAACCTATCTAAAATCCACTGCTCTTCTGCTAGAAGAGAGGAAGAAAACAGCAAAGAACACAATAGTACACTTTTCCTTAATTTTGTCAGCAATATGTTTTCCTCTCTCCAAATTTTGAAACATTATAAGAGAATATGTCCTAAAAGTCTCTTAAAAAGATATTATAAATATGTTTTTAGGATCTTTAATTTTTCTTTGTGTCTTTATAAAGTATAATCTATAGCAATTACGTAAAGGGTATAAAATGTTAACAACCATAGAAAAAGCTACAAAAAATTTTTGTATTCATCAAATTCGTGTAGATCACACTATATATGATGGTATTTCAAAGAAGAGTACACTTATTGCCTATATAGATATAGACACACAAGATGCTAAAAAACATCGTGTTTATATTGCTTCAGATAAAGCTTTTATGCAAAGAATCACAAAACTTTTTTTAGAAGAGGATGAAAGTGATGAAGAGACGCTCATAGATATGACACTAGAGACAGCAAATCTTATTGTTGGTAGTGCAAAAGTACTCTCTGAAGAAGAGAATACAAATCCTTATGTTATAAATACACCTCACTTTAAAAAGTTCGATCTATTTGACTTTGAGTATGATAATGCAAAAACAGTTAGCATTGAAAATGATGAGTTAACTATAGCTATTAAGGAATTATAACTTTATGAGTAGAAAGTATTCAACAGGAAAAGAACATATTTTTGATGAACATGAGTTATCATGGATGGATTACTCTGGTATTTTAGATATGGAAGTAGAATTTATTTCTGATTTAGGAGAAACAGAACTCACTATAAAAGAGATTCTTCAATTAGAAAAAGGTTCTATTATAGACCTTAAAAAACCTGCAGGTGAGTCTGTGGAGTCTTATGTAAACGGACGTATTTTAGGGAAAGGTGAAGTTATGGTGTATGAAAAAAACCTTGCTATTAGAATAAATGAAGTCCTTGACTCCTCTGCCGTTCTTTACTACCTCTCAAAAGAGAGACTTTAATGAGATATTTTCTCCTCTTTATACTCCCCTTTTCACTCTATGCATCAAAGATACTCAGCTACAACATTTATGAAAGAAGTGATAGAGCAGATGTAATGATTACCTTTGATACACCCTATAGTGGTGTTATAAAACAGAGTAAAAGTAAAAATAGAATTATTATAAAACTTCAAAATGCAAAAATTGAATCTTCTAAAATAAAAAAAGTAAATTCAGACTATCTTCATTCTATTACTATTACACCTCTGAAAAACCATACACAAATACTCGCAACTATATCTCCCAATGTAAGACTTATTGCATCAAAGACATCAGATGCATATGGATTACGTCTCCGTTTTACAAAAAAAAGTGCTAGTAAAAAAGAGTCTCAAAATAAACAAACAGATCTCTCTTTACTTCCAACAAAAAAGAGTGGAGAGTTTACAAGCAGTTACTATATTGTTGTTGGTATATTAATTGTTGGAATTATAATTCTCCTTTTCCTAAAGCGAAAAATAACAAACCAGACTAATCAAACAAAGAGTCCATGGCTATTTAACTCAAATACTTCAGTAAACAACACACAAAAAGATGTAAGTGCACAAGCTACACACCAAGCAGAAGATAATGTATCTATAAGATTTCAAAAAGCAATAGATTCAAATAACAGTGTTGTAATGCTTGAGTATGCAGAAGTAAGCTACCTTGTTTTAATGGGAAAAAATAGTAGTATTCTTCTTGATAAATTTCAGGGAGATAGACCCTCTTCGCAACAAGAGTTTGAAACAATTTTACAAGATAGAAACCAGATACTTGAAGATTTTATTGGATCAAGTGAAGAAAAAAATAATTTTTCGCAAGGGACAAATAAAGAACCTCTTCAAGCCTATAAAGAGAGAGCTGCATTTCTAAGCTATAGCGAAGAAGTATAAACATGATGGAGGGTCTTATCGAAATACCACCCTGTTTCTTCCCTCTCCTTTAGCCCTATAGAGTGCTATATCTGCCTCTTTTAAAAGGGTATCTAGTGAATTTATATTTTCTGTTCTTTCGGCAATACCTTCACTTATAGTACACTTTACAATTTCATTAGACTCCGTTAGAATATCTAATTTTTCGATTTCAAATCGTATTTTTTCAATTAATGCGATAATCAATTCTTTGGACTCTAAAC
Source organism: uncultured Sulfurimonas sp. (assembly GCA_964564315.1). Lineage (GTDB taxonomy): Bacteria > Campylobacterota > Campylobacteria > Campylobacterales > Sulfurimonadaceae > Sulfurimonas. The sequence goes on along the minus strand of CAZMBK010000021.1, from coordinate 8,793 downwards.
TACACAAAATTGCAAACTCTTCGCCCCCTATCCTTCCAAATATAGCATCTTCATTTAAATACTTTGAAATAGTTTTAGTAATTATTTTTATAACCTTATCGCCAAAAGGATGTCCATACATATCGTTAATATTTTTAAACTTATCAATATCTATCATAACAACAAAAAGTCTCTTTTTAATAGTTTCAAATTGTTCCATTGCCAACTCAAAAAACTTTCTTCTATTGTAGATACCTGTCATCTCATCATATGAAGCCATTCTATCTAAATGGTGTAGTGTATCCATAAGTTTCAGTTGTGTTTTTACTCGTGCAGTTAACTCACGTGGTTTAAAAGGCTTAGTAACATAATCAATCCCACCTACTTCATAAGCCATCTCTATAGAGTCTTCATCTGTTTTTGCAGTAATAAATATTATAGGAATATCTTCTGTATTAGCTTGACCTTTTAAAATACGACACACTTCATACCCATCCATTTCTGGCATCATAATATCGAGAAGTATTAAATCTATAGACTCATTCTCAATAATATTTAAAGCATTTTCTCCATCAAGAGAGACTAAAATATCATACTCTTGACCTAAAAGTTCTAGAAGTATATCTATATTCGACTTAGTATCATCAACTATTAAAACTGTATGTTTTTGTTTATTCATTCGCTTTTCCCTCTTGCTTATTTAAAATTTTAAGTGCCTCTGTAAATTTATACTGCTTTACATACATTTTTATCTCTGTTATAAGTTCACTATCCTCTTTATTTACAAGATAATGACTCCATTCTTCAAATATATTGGAACAATTTTTCGGCCGGTTTGATTGAAGGGCTTCTCTTAAATCTACTATTAAAGCAGCTCTTTTTAAATCACTAACTCTTTGTAAAGATTTAGATTCCATCAAATCTCTAGGAACTAAAGCTTCTAAATCTTCTAGTACCAGTTCAAGTTCTTCGTAAAGCTGAGAAAGATTTTTTTTCTCCTTACTTTTATACATTGTTTCAACAACTTTAAAAAGTTCTTCTGCCCCAATATTTGCACTTAATCCTTTGAGTGTGTGAAGCTCGATTTCAAAAGATTCATCATCTAATATATCTAAGGAGTAATTCTGATAGATTTTCTTAAAGTCAGTAAGTATTTTTATATAAAGTTTTGCATTACCGCCCATATGAAAAAGCCCCTTATTTACATCTATATACTGAAAATTTGGAATTTTTATATTATTATTAAACTCTTTACGATTATCTCTTCCTTTATCTTCTTTTGGAAGAATATACTCTAAAAGAGTAGCATAGAGTTCATTAACTTCTATTGGCTTATTAAGATGTTTATTCATTCCAGCAGTTTTTGTTTTCTGCATATCTTCATACATTGCATTTGCAGTAAGTGCAATAATAGGAATCTTCTTATCTGCTTCTCTTATTATTCTCGTAGCTTTATACCCATCCATAATAGGCATCTGAAGATCCATTAAAATAAGATCATATTTTTTATTTTCTACCATTAAAAGTGCTTCTTGACCATTATTTGCCACATCTATTTCTATACCACTATCCTCTAACAATCCTATAATAATTTCTTGATTTATTATATTATCCTCTGTTAGCAATACAGTTGCACCCCTAAGAATCTGTATATCTTCTAAAGTGTACTGTTTTTCCTTTTCTATAGACTCTTCTATAGCACTCTCCAGAGGTATCTCAAAACTAAAACAGCTTCCTACACCTAACTCACTCTCAACTCCTATCTCTCCATCCATAAGTTCAACTAGCTGCTTAGATATACTCAAACCTAAACCTGTACCACCATATTTTCTAGTTGTACTCCCATCAGCTTGAACAAATGAGACAAAAAGTTTCTCTATCTGCTCCTCTGTTAAACCTATACCTGTATCTCTGACTTCAAACCTATACCTATCATTCTCTTGTTTAGATATAGTTATAGCAATAAAACCTGTTTGTGTAAACTTCACAGCATTTGAAAGAATATTTGTAAAAATTTGCGAGAGTCGTAATTTATCACCATAGAGTATAAATGAAACATCTTTACTATACTCTAAGGAGAGTTCTATCCCCTTTTCGAATGTCACCATACTTATTAAACTCATTACCTCATCAACCATCAATCGTAAATCAAAAGAGGCTCTCTCTATTTTTAGTTTTCCCGCTTCTACTTTTGAAAAATCTAAAATATCACTAATTATTCCAAGAAGACTTTTTGCACTTATATCTATTTTTTCTAAAAAATGTTTCTGTTTTGTATTTAACTCAGTCTGTAGAGCCAAATGTACCATACCAATAATCCCATTCATAGGTGTTCTAATTTCATGAGACATATTTGCTAAAAATTCACTTTTAAGTCGTGTTGCTTCCTCTGCACTATTTTTTGCATCTAAAAGTTGTTGCTCTTTTTGTTTTATCTCTGTTAAATCAAGTACAGAAACTATTCTCAGTTCTCTATTATGAAGCAGTATATTTTGACCTCTTACTATAACAGGAAACTCTGTTGCATCTCTTTTGAGTGCCATTGTTTCATATGGCTCTTCAAAATTTTCAAGTAACTTATTCTTAATATCTTCAACATACGCAGGTGCTATAAAGTCTAAAGCTTTAAATCCTATGGCATCATTTTTATCCTTAAACCCATAACTCTCAATACCAGCAAGATTAATATGAATACAGGAGTTGTTTTCAAAAATAGCTATAGACTCTAAGGCATTATCTAAAATATACTCTAATAACTCTTTTTGTTGATTTAATTCATTTTGCAAACGTTGCGACTCTTTATTTATTCGTGAGAGTTTTCTATTCCAAAAAATCACTAGTAAAATAACAAAAATCAATCCCCCTATAAGAGAGAAAAGTAGTTTATAATCAACACTTTTTTCTACTTTAATAGAGATCCAACTATTAAGTATTTTCTGCTTCTCCTTCATACCTATACTAGCAATAGCTTTTTCCATAATGGCTAAAAGTTTTGGATCATCATTTCTAACACCAATACCAAGTTTCCATTTCTCATCAAACTTACCAGATATTTTCAGCTCTCCAATATAGTCTGTTTGAAACCTATACCCAACACTAGCAATTGTTCCAATAAATCCAAATATCTCTCCATTTGCTACTTGTTTTAAACCATCATCTACATTTTGAACATCTACTATTTTTAAATTTTTATACTTCTTTCTATAGATTTCATTAAAAGCATAGCCTTTTACAACCCCTATTTTTTTCTCTTTTAAAAGTGTTAAATCATCAATAAATGTAACATCAGGCTTTGTAACAATCACAAGAGGGATAATCAAATATGGAGAGGTAAAATTCATATATTTTTTACGCTCAGGGGTCTCCATTGCAAGAGAAAAAAGATCACATTTCCTTCTCTTAGCTGACTCTATAGACTCCTCCCATGTTTTTGTTTGAATGGCTTGAAAAGGAATATCAAGATTTTTAGAGAGTATCTTAAATGTATCAGCGGTGATACCTATATGTTCTCCTTTTTTATTAAAGGCCTCATATGGTAACCAATGAGGATCTATACACATAGTAATAATTTTTTTATCTCTTAAGTACTCCTCTTCATCTTTACTTAAAGCTATTTTTCCAAAATGCTCATACTCTAACCATTTCTCTTTTAATTTTCGCATCTCCTCCGATGTAATATTATCTAATGCTTTATTTAAAATTTTTATTAAAGGCTTACTCTTTTGTAATGCCATAAAATGATACTTTTGAGACTCTTCATTATCAAACTCTTTAAACCATCCAGAAATATAAATATCTTTATATTCTAACTTTAAAATAGAGTAATTAGCTACAATATCATTTAAAACAGTTACATCAATCTCATCATTTTCTAAAGCTATAAAAAGAGCCTCTAGTGTCTCAAACTCTTTAAATTTTAAATTTGAATAATTTTTATGCAGATACTCATTAGTAGAGTAGCCTTTGACTGTCCCTACTACACTATTTTTTAAATCCTTTATAGATTCTATCTCTTTATTTTTACTTACAAACCTTGTAATATAATTAATATATGGCTTAGAGTAAACTCCGTATTTCTCTCGATTTGGGGTAATATTAAGAGTATGTATAAGATCTATTTTTTCTGACTTTAACAGTTCTAAGAGTTCCGACCATTTATATCCATTTATGTAGTTTATCTCTAAGCCTATTTTACTAGCTAAAAGATTCAAAAGGTCAATACTATACCCCGTTGCTTTATTATTTTGCATAAAATCAAAAGGAGCAAAGCTCATCTCATTACTAACATTTAAGATAGGGTGTTTTTTAAGAAACTCTTGTTCACTTTGTGTAAACACTAAGGGGGACGAAAGGAGAGGAAAACAGATAAAAATCATAAGTAAAAGTAGTCTCATTTTAATGCTCCTTCATAATGCTTACAGCTTGAGAAAATTTATATTTTTGAACAAGATCTTTTACATCTTGAATCTTTTGTTTCTCCATATTTTCTAGTTCATACATTCCGATCTCATCAAATATAGTTTCACAATTTTTTGGTCGATTAGAGAGAAGTGCCTCTAGGAGTTTTTGCTCTAACTCTTCTCTTTTTTCATCACTTAAAGCCAATAAATATTTTTTTTCACTATCTTCATAGGAATGTATTCCTTCCAGCTCATCTATCACTAAGGAGAGTTCTCCGTAGAGAGCACCAAGGTCTCCTCTCTCTTCACGTTCATTTAAAGAGTTTACAATTGCATGTAAACTCATAGCTCCTATATTTGCACTTAAACCTTTTAGTGTATGTATTTCTCGTTTAAAAGCACTTGTATTAAGATCATTAAAATCAATTTTTTCATATTTATTTCTAAAATCTTCTAAAACTTTAATATATAATTTTCTTTTTCCGCCCAAGTGACGAAGCCCTAATTCTCTATTTATATTTTTAAAATTTGGTATTTTAATATTTTCATCAACTCCATTTGAATTACTAGGAAGCACTACTTTTTTCTTAATGTATTTTAGCAAAATTTCATACAATTTTTCAATCTCTATAGGTTTATTTAAATGCTCATTCATTCCTATCTTTTTACTTTTAATAGCATCCTCTTTCATAGCATTTGCACTCAGTGCAATAATGGGAATCTCTCTATTTTTTTCTCTTATAATAGTTGTTGCCTCATACCCATCCATAATAGGCATCTGTATATCCATTAAAATCAACTCATACTCTTTTTTATCAAAAAACTCTATTGCTTCTACACCATTATATGCTATATCAATCTCTATACCACTATGTTCAAGCAGTCCAATAATAATTTCTTGATTTGTTTCATTATCTTCTACTAAAAGAATACTAGAACCTTGAAGTACTCTAATATCAGTCTCCTCTTCCCTCTTTTCTATATAAACACTCTCTTCCAACTCTTGTAGTGGTATTTCAAAGATAAAGCTACTCCCTACATCAACTTGACTCTCCACCCAGATCTTACCACCCATAAGCTCTACAAGTTGCTTAGATATAGCGAGACCTAAACCTGTACCACCATATTTACGAGTAGTACTTCCATCAGCTTGGGTAAAGGAGTGAAAAAGTTTTGTAACTTGCAGTTCACTTAAACCTATACCCGTATCTTTTATTTCAAATCTATAAAAATCATTCCCTTGTTTTGAGACAAAAAGTTCAACACTGCCACCTTTTTTTGTAAATTTAATAGCATTAGACAAGATATTTGTAAGGACTTGTGCTATACGCAATTTATCTGCAAAAAAATCTTTTTTCCCTTCTCTTTCATAAAAAATAGAAAAATTTAGAGACTTCTCTTTAACGCCTATTTTTAAAAGAGTCATAATTTCATTTATCATATCTTCAAGATTAAAGTTGATCTTCTCTATTGTCATTTTTCCAGCTTCAACCTTAGAAAAATCTAAAATATCATTTAAAATACCCAGTAAATTTTTAGCACTTCTATCTATCTTTTCTACAAAATATTTCTGTTTTTCATTTAAACCACTCTGTAGAGCTAAATGTGCCATGCCCATTATTCCATTCATTGGTGTTCGTATTTCATGAGACATATTTGCCAAAAATTGGGACTTCAATCGTGTAGCTTCTTCTGCTTTTCGTCGCTCTATCTCAAGAGATTTCTCTTTTCTCTTTAACTCACTTAAATCAACGAGAGAAGTAACACGACTTAAAACTCCATGAATATATGTTAATTTCCCACGAAGAAGTACTGGAAAAAATGTTCCATCTTTTTTCACTGCTTCTACTTCATAAAGCTCTTCATATCCATTTTTTATATGCTCTTTCACTTTATCCTGAAAATGTGGAGCAATAAAATCTAAAGCACTCTGTCCAATTGCTTCACTCTTTTCACTAAAAGCAAAAAGGTTTAAACCAGCTTCATTAATATCAACACAAATTCCATTTTGAAATATACCTATAGTCTCTATTGTATTATTTAAAAGATACTCAAAGTTTCGTATATCCTCTTTCTCTTTTGTTACATCTCGCACACTCATAAGAATTCGCTCTGGATTGTGAAGCATAGTCATTGATATATTTACAGTCCCAATAGATCCATCTTTGAAAAAACAACCTTTTTCATAATTTTCAATATACCCATCCTCTATAACCTGCTCAATCATAGCTCTTGAACTCTCTCTATCTTTTTCTATGGTCAGTACTATACATGAAGTTCTAAAGAGTTCTTCCTGTGTATAACCTGTTATTTTTGTATAGGCTGGATTTACCTGTAAAAATGAGGAGTCTAAATCTATAATGGCAATTGCATCTCGTGTACTCTTATAAATTGCTTCAAATCTCTCTTTTTCATTCTCAAGAAGTTGTTCTGCTCTTTGTCTACTATCTTGTAGTAACAAAATCCACCAAGATATAATACTCATAATAATACCTATTACAACAGAATAATTAATAATTGTTCCAATAAAAAGATCTCTATACTCAGGAGGGATACTCTCTATTTGCATAGATATACTCATCCAAGCAATAATACCTACTAAAAAAAATAGAATAAAAAGTATCGTTGAAAAATTAACTATTTTTAATACTATAGATGGAGCAATAAAATTTTTAAAAAAAGTACTTATAAAAAATGAAAAACGCTTCCTTAAACTTCTTTCAGATATAAGTTTACACTCATCATGACAAAGAGAATTTAAAGAACAGCATAAGGAACAGATTGGGGCAGCATTTAGCGGACAAAAAACCATATCATCCTTTTCATAACTATGATTACAAATTTCACAATTGTAATGTGTTTGTGAAGAGAGTGCTATGCTGTTTTCTCTAGCAATATAGTACTTCCCTTTTGTTATATATGCAATAAGAGGGGAGAGAACTATAGCTATTACCATGGCAATAAAAGCTGAATAACTTTGTGCAATATCACCAAAGAGACCTATAAATGCTAGTATAGAAACTACTGAAGCAATTCCCATACTTCCAACTCCAACAGGATTTACATTATAAAGATATGCTCTTTTAAATTCTACTATTTTAGGAGACAATCCTAAAGGTTTATTTATTACTAAGTCTGCAAAAAGTGCACCTATCCATGCTATGGCTACATTTGAGTAGAGACCTAAAATTTTAGAGAGTACCTCAAAGAGTCCAAGTTCCATAAGTAAAAGTGCAATAAATATATTAAATATCATCCAGACGACACGACCAGGGTGTGAATGTGTAATGCGAGAGAAAAAGTTTGACCAAGCAAGACTCCCTGCATAAGCATTTGTAACATTTATTTTTATTTGAGAAATAATAACAAAAATAGTAGCTGCAATAAGTGCAGTTTGAGGGTTATCAAAGAGATAAGTATACCCAACATTATACATCTCGATAGGTGTTTTTGCTTCTGTAAGAGAGAAACCACTCAGTAAAACTATTGCTGCTAAAAACATACCTCCTATCTGCTTTAAAAATCCAAGAATAATCCATCCTGGACCAGCTATTAACATAGAGAACCACCACTTTACACGATTATTTTTTGTAAGTGGTGGCATAAAACGAAGGTAATCAACCTGTTCCCCAATCTGGGCAATTAAAGAGAGTGAAATACCAACAGCAAATCCAAAATAGTAAAAATTAAATTCATTACTTCCAGATATAGAACCAGAAAGAGACTTAAGGGAGCTAAATGCATCAGGCTCTTTTAATATAATTGCTACAAAAGGTGCAAGCATCATTATAATCCAAATCGGTTGTGTAAGTAACTGCAGTTTATTTATCAGAGTTATTCCATAAAAAACAAGTGGTATTATAATTAAAGAGCTCACAATATAACCCAAATAGAGTGGTAAGCCAAAATAGAGTTCTAGAGCTTGAGACATGATAGCTGCCTCAAGTGCAAAAAAGATAAAACTAAAGGAGGCATAAATAAGAGAAGTGAAAGTAGAACCAACATATCCAAACCCTGCACTACGAGTAATAAGATCTATATCTATGTTATACTTTGCTGCATAATAACTAATAGGAATTGCTGTTATAAAAATAATAAGAGAAGCTGTAAAAATTGCCCAAAAAGCGGTATTAAAGCCATATGCCATAGCAATAGAAGCACCGATTGCTTCAAGTGCTAAAAAAGAGATACTTCCTAAAGCCGTATTTGCTATAAGAAGTTCTGACCATTTTCTAAAAGATTTTGGAGTATAACGAAGTGAGTAGTCTTCAATGGTTTCATCAGCGACTAAACTATTATACTTTCTGCTATGTTTTTTATTCATAAGTAATTGTATCAAAATATTGTCTCAAATTAGTCTCACTCTATTAGAGACCAATTTGAGACCAAGCTTAGATATAATTTCAATACGAAG
>CAZMBK010000020.1:0-17951 GCA_964564315.1 uncultured Sulfurimonas sp. | reverse complement strand
CTGATAGTGGTACTATTTGGGAGTGTGGTTATGCATTTGCTCGTGGAAAAAAAGTGTTTGGCTATTTAGATAGGGAAGGGAACTATATAGATCAGTTTGATATGCTTTCTTTTGATAAAAAAGGGCGTTTTATAGAGGACTTTGATTATCCTGTAAATCTTATGATCGCTTCTAGTTGTGATGCTATCTTATATGGTTCATTTGAAGATGTTTTAAAATTATTAGCAGATCATAACCTATAATGAAGTATATATTCTTCTTTTTCTAAATCTCGCTTATTCTCAGGATAAAATGAAACCTTTAGAAAAAATTACTCTGCAACTCCGTTGGAAGTATCAGTTTAAAATATGTAGAGATTAGAACAAAAAAAGAGAAAAACAGGCTATTTATATTTATTAAAGATATTGCAGATGGATATACTATTTTTAAAATTACAATTTTACTCATCTTTATCAACCTTTTATATCTTTATCTATCATTAAAAAAACTCTATCTCTGTTTCTATACTATCTTCACTCCCATCTATAATGGTTATAATGGTACTTACATCATTTATCATAGATGAGTGAAACTCAAAAGCTTTTGTAAACTTTTTTTCTACAATCTTTGTACGCCACATTCGTAATACATAGATGAAACTCTCCAAAAGTGTTGCAATATCATTCACTTTATCTATAAAATTCTGAGGTGCATTATTTAAAAGTGCACCAAGTCTTTCTATCTCTTTATTTAGTTCATTGTAAGCTGGATATTGAGAAAGTATGGAAGCATAAGCTAAAAACATATTTCCAAGGAGTTGTATATTTGAGATCTGTAAATTGTTAGAGAGGCTAATGAGTACTGCTGCTCCACTAATATCTATTTCTAACTCTTTGAGTTCATTGAGATACTGCTCTTGTATATTTGCAGTTGAGAGATCTATCTCTTGAATTTTTTCTTTGTCCTCTTTAGAAATTTGTAAAAGTTTTGAGTCTAAAATACGTACTAAACTTTGCAACTCTTCGTTTTTTTGAGTAAGTGCTTTGTTTGAGAACTCTAAACTTTTTCTATACTCTTCTACCATTTTTTCATTAACTATATTTTTAGCAGTATAGTAGAGTGTTTCGAGCATATTATCTATATCTATGGGTTTTTGAAGAAATTGGCGTATGTTAAGGTTTATAAAGTTGATAAGAGAATCATTGTCATTATATGCAGAGATAATTATGATGTTTTGAAAAGGGTTTATTTCGCGTATCTTTTTTGTAAGTTCTATTCCGTCAAGTTTTGGCATACGGATATCAGATATTACAATGTCAAACTCCTCTTCTTTGTAAAGGTTCAACGCATCCTCTCCATTGTTTACAACACTTACAGATTTAAAAAGGAGACGAAAAAACTCAGCTGTCTGTATTTGAAGTTCCACATCATCCTCTGCATAGAGAATTTTTAAATCTTTTGTAAAGTTGATAGTCATATCTGTTGTAATCATACTCATACTAATCCTTATCTTCACTTTTTTGTAATATTAGAAGATATAATCTTATATTCTTCATTATTCATTCATAATTCTATGGAAAAATACATTAAAAGATAATAAGTATTACTTCTTTCGTGATATACTTTACTCTTTAAATTCGTAAACAAGGTATAATCTTATGAAATATCTCTTAAAACTCTTGGCAATTGTTATATTTAGTCTCACTACTGTAAATGCAGGTGACTTCTTAATGCCAGATAAAGCTTTTCAACCCTATGCAAAAGTAAATGATAAAATGCAAATAGAGACAGGTGTTGTCCTTGGAAAGGACATCTATCTTTATGCTAAAAAACTGACTATAGAGATAAAAGATAGTTCTCTCAGTATTCTTAAAAAAGAGTCTCCAACAACTTCAGAACATAGTGGTGAACAGGTTTATCTTACTTCTCCAAACTTTGTTATCTCTTTAGAAAATAAAGAAGCGCTGAAGGGGATGCAAAATCTTACACTTGTTCTCTCTTATCAAGGGTGTTCAGAAATGGGACTCTGTTATAACCCTTATACAAAAGAGTATCCTCTCTCTTTAGATGCTTCGAAACTTCCAACTATAAGTAGCTTACAAAAAGTAGAGAAGCAAATAGAAACAAAGAAAATTGAAAAAGAGGTAGTAGAACTCTCTGAAACAGATGCTATTGCAAATAGTATTAAATCTGGAAATATTATAGTTGTACTTCTTACATTTTTAGGTTTTGGACTTCTTTTAGCGATGACTCCTTGTGTGTTTCCTATGATTCCTATTATCTCAGGTGTGATTGTTTCTCAGGGTGAAGGGCTTACTACAAAAAAAGCATTTGCACTCTCTATTGTATATGTTTTAGCAATGGCTGTAGCTTATACCATAGCCGGTGTATTAGCAGGTCTCTTTGGTGCTAACTTACAAGCGGCCCTACAGATGCCTTGGGTTATTTACTCATTTAGTTTTGTTTTTGTAGCATTAGCATTTAGTATGTTCGGCTACTATGAGTTGAAACTTCCAGACTCTTTAGTCGCCAAAGTAAGTTCAGGTGGAGAGCGTGGTGGTTATGCTGGTGTAGCTATTATGGGATTTTTATCAGCGCTTATCGTTGGTCCATGTGTTGCTGCTCCTCTTGCGGGTGCTTTGGTGTACATAGGTCAAACGGGTGATGCTCTTCTTGGTGGTATGGCACTATTTTCTATGAGTATAGGTATGGGACTTCCTCTTATAGTTGTAGGAGTGAGTGCAGGTAAGTTTATGCCAAAACCAGGTGCTTGGATGACTATGGTGACGGCTATTTTTGGTATAATGATGTTAGGTGTAGCTATATGGATGCTTGAAAAAATAGTAGACTCATCTGTTACAACACTACTTTATGGACTTTTAGGTATAGGAACGGGTATCTACCTTGGGGCATTTGAGAAAGAGGGGCATGTCTTTAAAAAGAGTGTAGCCATTATAGTTTTTATCTATTCTACAGCACTTTTTCTAAGTTTCTTAGCTGGAGAAGCGAGTATGACAAAACCTCTTGGCTTCTTAAAAAATGCTTCTGTTGTGGCAACTACTACTCCAACTCAAAAAGAGTTAAAGTTTGAAGTAGTACAATCTATTTCTGAATTAGATGCATTACTAGAGAAAAATAAAGGAAAAAAGATACTGCTTGATTTTTCTGCAGAATGGTGTACCTCTTGTAAAGAGTTTGAAGAGATAACTTTTGTAGATCCTAAAGTGGTAGAAAAAATGAGTGAGTTTGTTCTTATTCGAGCGGATGTTACTCAAAACAGAGATGAGCAAAAAGCATTAAGTAAAGCTTATGGTGTTTTTGGACCTCCTGCTATTATCTTTTTTGATAAAAACTTAAAAGTTATAAAATGTAAAACAGTAGTAGGCTTTGTAGAACCAGCAGAATTTTTGGCACATCTTAACTCCCTATAAGGAATAAAAATGAGAAAAATAGTTTTACTATTTGTAGTTCTAATTACATCTGTTTTTGCAGATGTAAAATATGTAGATATCTTTGATGCTTACGATAAAGCGCAAGCAGAAAATAAAATAGTTATGGTGATGTTGTCACAGCAAGGATGTTCTGGTTGTGAGTATATGGAAGAGATTGTTTTTAATAACAAAGATGTAGTAAAATCTTTAAAAAATAACTTTGTAGTCGTTCATGTAGATGTTTATAAAGATGGAATTCCTGATGGTTTAGAGTTCTTTGCAACTCCTACATTCTACTTTTTAGATGCCGATGAAAATGTACTTAAACGTATGAATGGTGGAGAGAATGCAAAAGATTTTGCAAAAACCTTACAATCTATAAAGAAGAAGTAGTTTTGTAAAAAAGACAAGCTTAATAAAACATATATTATGGTTTATATTTTGACTTAGATTAAATTAAGATATATTATCTCAGGTAGAGATGAAGTAGAAGAAGTTTATCTTCTTCCTCTTCCTCCACCATTACGGCTTCCACCACCACGAGGTTTATTTCTAGCCCCACGATTTCCACCCATGTTAATAGCTTCTGCTTTGATGCTAGGATCTGGTTTAAAACCTTTTAGCCATACTTTTGGTATATCTTTTTTTATAAGTTTCTCTATTCCCGCTAAGAACTCATCTTCATCAACACAAACAAGACTTATAGCTTCACCTTTGTTACCTGCACGACCTGTTCTACCTATACGGTGCACATAATCTTCACTTACATTTGGAAGTTCATAGTTGACAACATGAGGGAGTTGGTCTATATCTATTCCACGAGCAGCGATGTCTGTTGCAACTAAAACACGAGTTTTCCCTGCTTTAAAATCAGCAAGTGCTTTTGTTCTAGCATTTTGACTCTTGTTTCCATGAATAGCAGCAGCCGTTATGCCATCTGTTTCAAGTTGCCCTGTAAGACGATTTGCACCATGTTTTGTACGTGTAAAAACTAAAACTTGTTTCCAATCTCCCTCTTTTATAAGGTGCGTGAGTAGTTCTCGTTTACGAGACTTATCTACATGATAGATCGCTTGTTGCACTATTTCACTTGAAGCATTTGTTCTTGCCACCTCAATAAGAGTAGGGGATTTTAAAAACTTGTTAGAGAGTTTTTTAATGTCATCTGAATATGTAGCAGAAAAAAGTAGTGTTTGACGCTGACTTGGTAGAACTGCCATCACTTTTTTGATGTCATTTACAAAACCCATATCAAGCATTCTATCTGCTTCATCTAAGATAAGAAAATCAACTCCAGAGAGGTCAATAGTCTTTTGGTTGATATGATCAAGTAGACGACCTGGAGTTGCGACAACTATGTCGACTCCTCTACGAAGTGCTACTAGTTGAGGGTTTATTTTTACTCCACCAAAGATTACTGTAGAAGTAAATACTGTATGCTTTGCATAAAGAGATATACTCTCACCTACTTGAGCAGCAAGCTCACGAGTTGGTGTTAGAACAAGTGCTTTTATCTTTCTTTTACCCTTATGTTCATGATGTTTTGAGCGAAGTAGAAGCTCTAGCATTGGGAGGGTAAATCCGGCAGTTTTTCCTGTTCCTGTTTGTGCACCAGCTAAAATGTCTTTGCGTTTAAGTATAACGGGGATTGCTTGCTCTTGGATAGGGGTTGGGTTTTCGTAGCCTTGCTCTTTAATTGCTTTTAAAAGAAGCTTGTTGAGGCCTAAGTCGTTAAATGTCATAAATTTCCTAATGATTTGTATATTTATTCATAATAGCATAATTTTTGCTGAATGTCGCTATAATTTCATAATTAATATTTAGGAACTCTACATGTCAGCAAATGAAATCACAATAAAAGCGGGAAATCACCGTATATACCAATGTCCAAACGATAAAAAAATAGCACTTATAAATAAAACTATAGAAGAAAATAAAAAACTTGATATTGTTGTAGTCTGTTCATCAGATGTAGCAGCACTTAGAGAATCTCTTGATTCTAAGGATATAAGAGTTGTTGAAGATAGAGAGCTTGTAAAAGATAAAGAGTTAAGATGTGAGTTTCTTATTGGCTATGATATGCCTATAAAAGCTATAGTATATATGGCTCGTGTCTCTCGTGCATCACAAAAAGCAGTTATGCTTTTAAATGAGAGTGAGCAGAGACTTCTTCACTCTATAGAGACACTTCTTGGTCGTGCTATTAAGCAAGAAGCGATTGAGGGCTTTATGTATGAAGTTCCTGAAAAAAAAGAGGAAGACCCAAACAGAAGAAAAGCTCTTACAAAAGATCAGATCACAGAGATAGCAAGAAAACGCCATGAAGATGCTACGGTTGATAAACCTAAACAAGAGTACTCAGATAAGCCTAAACGTGACTTTAAAGATAAGGGTGACTTTAAAAAAGGTTCTAGTGATGATAGATGGGCTAAAAAGAAAAAAGAACCAAATAAATACTTAGGTAAAGATGAAAATGGAAAAGCTATTTTTTCAGGAAAATCTGGTGATAGAAATCACCGACATGATGGAACACCAAACAATAGATTTGATGCACCAAAAGCTGGTGGAAAAAGAATTAGTATTAAAGCTCGTAAGCCTAAAGACGAGAAGTAAGTCTAAACTTCTTTTATTAGTTCAGCAACTCTCACCGAACTACCATTTTTAAGATACTCTCTTAAAATTTGAGAGTTTTTTAAAAACTCTTCTCTCTTAAAGTTTTTAAATCCATCCACTAAATTCTCTACAGTAACATTATCTTGAAGATATTCAGGGTGAAGTTGTATATTTCTATGTTTTTTAAGCATAATATTTCCAAGTCCTACGAACTCTATTTTTACTAAACGTGAGCCTATGAAGTAGTCTAGGGCTTTTGCTTTGTAAGCTAAAATAAAAGGAGTCCCAATAAGTGCTGCTTCGAGTGTTGCTGTGCCACTACATATAAATGCAAAGTCAGCTTCGTAGAGACTCTTATGTGCATCATAAGATATAGTGTAGTTATCTGTATTTCCATAAAGTTCTTTGATCTCCTCTATAGAGAAATGCTTTGGAATAATAAAAGTTGCATTTAAGTTAAGTTTTTCTATAACACCTTGAAAAATAGGCATAAGTCTTTTTATTTCGCTTTTACGACTTCCAGGCATAAAAACAATGTTTTTTATCTCACTACTGAGTTGGGTCTTAAATGTTGTAATTTGATCAAGAAGAGGATGTCCTACATATTCTATATTTGCGTTTGTTGGGTAGTAACTTGGCTCAAAAGGCAAAATAGAAGCGAGCTTATCTATGGTTTTTGCAAGAACTGGTATGCGTTTTTTTTTCCATGCCCAAGCTTGAGGAAGAATATAGTAGATAATCTCTTTTTTTGGATAACGTTTTTTGAGCTTTTTAGCGAGTGGTAGATTAAAACCAGATGAGTCTATAAGTAAAATTTTATCTGCTTCTTTTGCAAGTTCAAGCATATCATCAGCCAGTTTAAAAAAGAATCTTAGTTTCTTTAAAGCATCAATAATTCCCATAATTGCAAGACTTTGTAAATCTATCATTGGATTTCCAAGTTTTTTATCAAAAATACCTAAGAATTCTACATTATCCCCAAGCTCTTTTTTTAGAGAAGTTAAATGGACATTTGCGGAGTGTTCGAGTGCAGAGACTAGGATTTTCATAGAGATTAAGCCTTTTTCTTTTATAATGTCGCAATTATATCTAAGGTGGTCTGAAATGGTTATTACTAATGCGATAGTTTGTGATGTCAATGGAGAAAGAAGTGTTGATGTTCGTATAGAAGAGGGAGTTGTTACAGAAATAGGTGAAAAGCTAGTTGATGCTAAAATAGTGGATGCTAAGGGTGCATATCTTCTGCCATCTTTGGTGGATGTAAATGTAAGACTCCTTGACTCAAATCTAAATGCTAAAAATATTAAATCTGTTTCAGAAGAAGCAAAAAGAGCTGGAGTAGGGCATATTGTTTTAAATGCAGATGCTACACCTGCTATAGATGATGAAGTTGTTTTAGAGTTTGCACAGCACGGTGTATCTTCTAGTTCAGGTGCAAAAGTAGACTTAATGCTTAACACTCTTAAAGATGACATGACACTTTCAAATATTGCAATTTTACTTAAAAAAGGTGTAGTAGCACCCTATATGAGTACGATTGCTAAAAATAACATAGCTATTAAAATAGCAGAGTATGTTCAGATGTATGGAGTAACACTCTTTTGTAAGGCGGAGGATAACTCTCTTATAAATGCAGGTGTTATGCTTGATGGTGATGTGAGTTCTAAGCTTGGTCTTGCAGGTATTCCAAACTTAAGTGAAGTTCTACATGTCTCTCGTATGATAGAGATAGCAAGACACTTTAAGATAAAAATTCTTTTCAAAGCAATAGCATCCCCCCGCTCTGTAGCACTTATAGCCAAAGCGAAAGAAGAGGGAGTTAGTGTGAGTTGTGAGGTGAGTATTCATCATCTTACACTCTGTGATGAGGATTGTGAAGGTTTTAACACTATGGCAAAACTTGATCCACCTTTAGCAAGTCGAGATGATATGCTTCTTTTACAAAAAGCATTAAAAAATGGAGATATAGATATAGTAACAACACTGCATCAACCAAGCTCACCAGTTAACAAAGAAGTGGCATTTTTTGATGCCTCTTATGGATGTGAGGGCTTAGAAAATGCACTTGTAAACTACTATGAAAAATTTGTCAAGAGTGGCTTAATTAGTATGAAAAATTTAGTGAAATTTGCGGTAAAAAACCCAGCAGAATCTATAGGAAAAAAGGCAGGTACTATAGAGGTAGGAGAGAGAGTCGACTTAGTACTTTTTGATAGGAAGAGTAAAACTATAACTCCTATGAGTTAAGAGTTTTACTCTCTAAATGTTGTTAAATACTCTTGTATAGATCTCTCCACTTTTTTGATAGATTCATCTATAGTTCGTTTTATGATAAGAGTATTTTTTAGATACATTAGCTCTTGAAAATGCACCATCGATAAGCCCTGTACTTTTACATAAAAGATATTTATATTAATTAAGACATTCTTTTGCCACTATAATGATTAGTGAGGGAGAAGATATATTATGAGTAAGTAGTATGTTAGGACATAAGAATTCTAACATTACATTAAAGTCATATGCAAAGGCATACGACATATCAAGAGATAAAGACTCAAAGAAACAGAGAGCTTTATTTTTAAACAAAGGGCATAGTATGGGCATACTTAATAATGTGACATACAATGAACCCCTTAAAATAGGAGAAAACTAGTGAAAATACGAATCTATTACGAAGATACAGATACAGGTGGTGTTGTTTATCATTCAAATTATTTAAACTTTTGTGAGAGGGCTAGGAGTGAAGCTTTTTATGAAAAGGGAATAACTCCTGTTTTAGAAGGTGGCCATTTTGTTGCACGTCGTGTTATTGGGGATTTTTTTTCTAGTGCTAGACTTGGAGATATACTTGAAATTAAAAGTGAACTTTTACAGATGAAAGCAGCATCTTTTAGTGTAAAACAAGTTATTTATAAGGGTACTGAAAAATTATTTGAATTAGAGATACTTTTAGCGTACATCACTTTTGAAGGAAAACCTCAAAAAATTGATGCTACTACTAAAGAGTTATTGTTGAGTCTCTTCTAAAGTTTTATCTATATCCAAAAGCTTAGGGGCTCGGTATGGTCGCTTATAAGGTTTAAACTTAGAGTGTGATGCTTGTAATAGTTCAATGTCATAAATCATTTGATTTTGCACTATTTTTGTACTGTATATTCTAGATTCACTGGTAATGAGTGAATAGAAGTAATCTATTCCAACTGTAGTTGTGTAGTTAATCCAGTCATACACAATGTTATTTCCAAGGAGTGTGTTTGTTTCTATAAGAACATTATTCTGTTCAGTAATAGAGTTAGCAACTACCATATCTTTTCTATCAATATACTGAGTCATTGAAAGGAGTAGGGGGTCATAATTTATTTGTGTCGAGAGTATATTTGTAGTGTTTGTGTCATAAAGTGTTAGTTGGGACATAATCATACCACTTTTTATAATAGGAGTATTTATAAAGAAAGAAGCATTTATAATCTTTTCATTATCTTTTAGATAAGACTCTAAGTTCGTTGTACGTCGCGAAAGTGTGTAGTTTATAACTTTTTTCTCTTCTTCTACATTTTTTTGTTCATCAAAAAATACTTCATCTGGAGCTACTACTTCATCCTCGAAAACACTCATAACTTCACCAAAGAAAGAGCTTGAACTAGAAGAAGGTATATTTTCTTCTACTTTTTCTATTGGAGTAGGGTGTAAAAATTCTTCTTTTTGATACTTTGCAAGCCGTTTTCCTGTTGCTGAGTTATCGGAGAAAATGACAAGAGGGGAGAGTGCTTCTTTTAGTAAAAGTTGACTCTGTGCCGCATAGTCAATTGCCCCAAAGGTAAGATATGGTGAAGTAGTATTTACATCTTTTTTATTGATTGTTGGGAAATAAATATGTAGAGATGGATTTATCTCTATAATATTTTCAACACCCTCTTTTGTAAGTGGTGCAATAACATAGTTAAATCCATCTGCTTGAACTTTATAAAGGGTTTTTTGTAACTCCTCAAAATTTTCACTTGTTAGGTTATAACTTTTTAAAGCAAAAGGGTGGCTCTTTGTCATAAGGTAAGCAAAAGTTGCCTTTGTTGTAGATGAAGCATATTTTCCTATTTTAGATACGGGTAGCAGCATTGCTATTTTCAGTTTTTTACCATTATGGAAAGATCCAAGATTTAAAATAGAAACAAACATGATTCGTGCTTCATTCTGTTGCATATTATCAAGTTTATTGTGGGCATGAGAGAGAAAGGAAAAAATTTGTCCATTATCAAGGTACCCTTGCATACAACTTTCATCACATTCGTAAGGATCAAGGTTTTGTATATATGTTTTTGGTAATGGAATATTTGAAAGCATAAAGCTTTGAGCTATTAAACCTAAAGGCATAAGAGCTAGGAGTAGTTTTTTCATTTAAATCTCTTTCATAATGTTGTTGCAAATTTTATCATTCTAATAAGAGAGTTATTATAGCCATAATGAACTTATTGGTAAATGAATTGACTACTACTTTTTTTTTAATACCAAAATCTTAACAATAAATTGTTACAATTTATAATGTGATATTATAGCCTTTAAATGGCTGAGTTGTAAGGATATTATGCAATTGTAGATGGTTTTGGAACTGATAAATCAGCATATAATAGAGTGTTTGAACTTAAAGCAGAATTTATAAAAGAAGAAATTTATGAAATAGTTAAATCCTTGGGAGTAGACTATTCTCAAGGATATTTTATGGGAAAACTTGCACTTACTCTTGAATAAGATCAAACTCTTGCGGAAAGCTTGGTAGGAATAGATTTTTATTAATATTTTTATTTTGCTCCTGCTTTGAAAAAGTAATAAGTGTATCGTTATCAAACTCATCCGTATAAGAGATACTAAAGAGTTTAAAATCTCTTAGTGTAATAATGTACTTTTGTTCTTTAAAAATTGTCAAATACTTATTTTTTTGAATCTCTTTGGCATTTTTAATAAGGTTGAAAAAATCATACTCACTGCTTATATGTTTTACAATAACTTGTTCTATTTCAGGTTCTACTATAGTTACAGTATTATCAACTATATAGATGCTTTTTTTTACAGGGCTTGTATAACTCCAAAGGGCTGATTTTGGTTTTATGGATATAACATGTCCACTATAGAGTAAAACTTTTCCTTTTTCATCTTTAATTTCTTGTTTGAAATCTGCTTCGAATGAGTTTATATTTAATATATTAGAGAAAGCAATCGTGTATATAAATGTTAGAAGAAAAAAATATTTCAATATTAGTCCTTTAATCTTTTTTGGTATGAAAAATTATAGCGAATTATTCATTTATACTTTATATTAGGATAGATGTGCTAAAATATTAGCAATTAAATTATTACTATATAGTTTATTATATAGTAACTTATATAAGGTTGCAGATGCTACAAGCATTAATAGGAAAGGTCTTTGGTACATCAAATGATCGTGAATTAAAAAAATATGTAAAAAAAGTAAAAAGTATAAATGCACTAGAGTCGAAATATGAGTCTATGAGTGATGAAGAGCTTAAAGGTGCATTTTCTAAATTAAAAGAGAGTGTTATTCAAGAAAAGAGTTCTTTGAATGAAGCACTTGAAGACTCTTTTGCTATAACAAGAGAAGCGAGTAAGCGTACACTGGGCATGAGACATTTCGATGTACAGCTAATTGGCGGAATTGCTTTGCATGAAGGTAGAATAGCAGAAATGAAAACAGGTGAAGGAAAAACACTTGTTGCGACTTTAGCAATTACATTAAATGCAATGACTGGAAAAGGAGTTCATTTAGTGACTGTAAATGATTATCTTGCTTCTCGTGATGCTTTAGAGATGGAACCACTCTATAATTTTCTGGGTTATAGTGTAGGAACTATTTTAGAGACTATGAATGACCCTTCTGAAAAAAAAGCCGCATATGATGCCGATATTACTTATGGGACAAATAATGAGTTTGGTTTTGATTACTTAAGAGACAACATGAGTTACTCTCGTGATAATATGGCACAAAGAGAGCATAACTTTGTAATCGTTGATGAAGTGGATTCTATTTTGATAGATGAAGCAAGAACACCTCTTATTATTTCGGGTCCAACAAATAGAAATATGCAAGATTATGTAAGAGCTAACAGTGTAGCAAAAGCATTAGAAAAAGAGACTCACTTTACTGTTGATGAAAAAGATAAGGTTGTTCTTATAACTGAAGAGGGTATAACAAAAGCTGAAGAACTCTTTGAAGTAGATAATCTTTATAGTGCTGAGAATGCTTCACTTTCACATATCTTAGATCAAGCACTGAAGTCTAACTATCTTTTTGAAATAGATGTTGACTATGTTGTCCGTGATGGGGAAGTCATGATTGTTGATGAGTTTACTGGACGTATTAGCGAGGGAAGACGTTTTTCCGAGGGTCTGCATCAAGCACTCGAAGCAAAAGAGGGTGTTGAAATAAAAGAAGAGACACAAACATTAGCAGATATCACATTTCAAAACTATTTTAGAATGTACAATAAGCTTGCTGGTATGACTGGTACAGCAGAAACTGAAGCTACAGAGTTTGGGCAAATTTATAATCTTGATGTTGTCTCAATTCCTACAAATATTCCTATTGCAAGAAAAGATTTAAACGACCTAATTTATAAAACGGAAGAGGAAAAGTTTGCCGCAGTTATAGAAACCATAAAAAAACTTGGTGAAACTGGACAGCCTATTCTTATAGGTACTGCAAGTATTGAAAAATCAGAACTTCTTCATTCAGTGCTCAAAAAAGAGAAAATTGCACATACTGTACTCAATGCCAAAAATCATGCTCAAGAGGGTGAGATTATTAAATCTGCTGGAGTAAAAGGTGCTGTGACTATTGCGACAAATATGGCAGGACGTGGTGTTGATATTAAGGTAAATGATGAAGTTCGTGAACTTGGTGGTCTCTATATCATCGGTACAGAGCGTCACGAAAATCGTCGTATAGATAATCAACTTCGTGGTCGTTCTGGTCGTCAAGGTGATGCGGGAACTACACAGTTTTACCTCTCACTTGAAGATAATCTACTTCGTATATTTGGTTCAGATAAAATCAAATCAATTATGGAACGTCTTGGTGTTGAAGATGGTGAGTATATAGAGTCAAAAATGGTGACTCGTGCAGTTGAAAAAGCACAGAAAAAAGTTGAAAATATGCACTATGAAGGACGTAAGCAGATTGTTGAATATGATGATGTTGCGAATGAACAACGTAAAATTGTATATAAATTTAGAAATCAACTCCTTGATCCAGAGTATGATATATCTGCAAAAATTGCTGAGATTAGAGAAGAGTATGTAGCTCATCTTCTTGAACTTTCAGATATTTTTGATGGAGGAGCACAAGAGGACTTTAATGTTAAAAAACTTTCAGAACTTCTTCTTGAAAAAACAAACCTTGAAGTAGACTTGTCTACACTAGAAGAGCTAGAGTTTGATGGTTTACTTGAAAAAGTGATTGAAATACTCAAAACAACTTATGATGATAAGATGAGTGTGCTAGAAGAAAATGTTCGTCAAGATATAGAAAAAGAGTTCTATCTTAAAGAGTTAGATAGCGCTTGGAGAGATCATCTTTATGAAATGGATAGTATGAAAACAGGAATTCGTCTTCGTGCTTACAACCAAAAAGATCCTCTTGTCGAGTATAAAAAAGAGAGTTTTAATCTCTTTACAGAGCTTATTAGTGAGATAAAATTCAACACTATTCGTACACTACAGATTATTCAGTTTAGAGTTGAATCAGCAGAAGAAGAAGCAGCTGCAATTGCCGAAAAAATGGCAGTAGAACAGCGACAACAAGAAGCACAAATGCAACTTAATCATACTGAAGATGATGAAAGTTCTTTTAATGAAAAAAAAGTTGCTAGAAATGATCCTTGTCCATGTGGTAGTGGTAAAAAGTATAAACAGTGCTGTGGTAAAAGTGGACCTAAAAAAGGTGTTTTTGCCTCTTGAAAACATCTTTAATTACCTATTTAGTAAGAAGATTTTTGCGTTTTGATAAAGATCAACCTTTTATCTTTCTTTCTGCACTTCTTGCTTTTTTAGGTATTACCTTGGGTGTTATGGTTCTTTTAATCGCCATGGCACTTATGAATGGCTTTGACAAAGAGTTTAAAAATAAACTCACAATTATGAACTATCCCTTAACAATTATTCCTAAATTTTATGGCAGTGTCAATGATGATTTACTTATTGACTTAGAATCAAAATTTCCAAATTTATTATTTAGTCCCTATGTCCAATCATCGGTGATGGTGAGAAGTGGTTCCAAGCTTGAAGGTGGTTATCTTTTTGGTGTTAACTTTGAAGATGAAGCTAAGGTAAATAGTGTACTGAATGATGCAATTTTAAATCATCATTTTAATAAATTTGATGTACTGATTGGGAAGAGTTTAAAACAAGAATTTTCTCTTTATCTCGATGAAAAACTAATGTACATATTTACAAATGTAGAACCAGGCGGACTCTCTATAACTCCCAAAATAAAACGGTTTAAAATAAAGTCAGTCTTTGATTCTGGGCTTTCTGCTTATGATAAAGCTTATAGTTATACAACATTAGAAGCACTGCAAACTATGATGCATATGCCAAGTAATATGTATGATGGAATTCATATATATTCAAAGAACCCACATCAAGATATTGTAAAAATAAAAGAAATACTCCCTATTAGTGTTGTTGTAAAAGGGTGGTGGGAAGATAACCTTAACTTTTTTGCAGCATTGGAGATGGAAAAAGCATCACTTTTCATAGTTCTTATGCTAATAATCTTAATAGCGGCTATTAACATCATATCTTCACTTCTTATGACAGTGATGAATAGAAGAGGGGAAATAGCACTTCTCCTCTCTTTAGGAGCTACAACAACTGAGATAAAAAAAGTCTTTTTATATCTTGGTGTTATTATAGGTATTGGTGGTATTTTGGCTGGTATTTTTCTTGGTTTGAGTGGTATTTGGATACTGAGTACTTTTGATATTATTTCATTGCCTGCTGATGTTTATCCAACAGCAACACTTCCATTAGATTTAACACTTACAGATTTTACACTTATTGTGGTAGGTGCATTTTTTATTGTTCTTGGATCTTCTTATTATCCTGCAAAGAAAGCAAGCGAGGTTGATATTTTAACTGTTCTTCGTAACGAATAAATATCTTACTTACTCTTGTTATCATCTATTGCATCTTTAATAAGTTTAAAAGGAAGAGAGAGAGTTCTTTTGATTATATTAAGTGGTGCTACAATAACTTCTTTTGCTATATCTGATTTTATTTCAGGATTTGAAATATCCCCTTTTATACTTAATGTTGTTGAGAGTCTATCTCCATCTAAAATTAGATAACCAACAACGGGAACTTGAGATAAACTACTACCCAAATCTGTTTTTAAATTGAGAGTTATATCCATTTTATCTGTATTAAAATCAACACTTCCTTTTCCAAGTATATCTATCTCTTTAGAGTGCAAATATATATCGCTTAAATTAAATATATTATTTTGTGCAGAAAATTTTAAATAAGCATTATCTATAAAAAGTCCTTTATTGCTATATCCAGGAACTGAAAAAGTTATCAGGGAGGGTACGGTATTTACAAAAGCTAAGATGTTATTTAGCATTTTATACTCTTTAATATTTGTCTTATTAATATAAAGAACACCTTTATAGTTATTTAGTGAGCCTTCTATAGCAAAATCTAAAGAGCCACTATTAAATTTAGATAAAGAAAATAATTCATTCATAAATTTATCATTAAAGTTTTTTCCAAATAGATTAAATTTTTTATCTTTAAGTTTAACTCCTGCCTGAGCCCCTTTATACTCTAAATTAGCTAAAAAGACTTTATTTTGAAACTTAAGAGTAAGTGCATCATAAAGTATTTTTCTATGTTCATCAACATATATATAGGACTCTTTTGTTGTAAGTGAAATATCTAAAGGCTTACTCTGTGTAGCTGTATTCTCAATATTTTGAGACATTCTAATAGCTTCAAAGATGTTTACAACACTATGATTAAGCGCTACATCTATTTTATCTTTTACTTCAATATTTACAGTATCATTAAGAGTTACATAAACCTTTTCTTTATATATTTTCCCCTTTAAACTATAATTGTCAACAGGTATACCGTTTGAAACAAGAATTTTAAAAGGGTATACAATGTTAGATTTAAAACGAGTATATTTATCATTTTTATTTTTATATAATGTAAAATTTCCTTTTGAAATATGGAATTTTTTCAAAAATGGTGAATTATTAACAATACGATTTAAAGAGTTTATTTTTAAACACCATCCTGTATCTTGTGCTGAAAAGCTAGCACCTATCTCTTTAGAGTCAAGTTTAATACTATTGTCACTGTTAGTAATTCCTATTAATATTTTTTTCTTAGTATATAAAATTTTATTACTATTAGGATCTTTTAATATAAATTTACTAAGGCTGACATGTGATTTTTTTGTTTTTATATTATATTTGGCATATATCTTGGTAGTAATATACTTTCCTATCTCTATTTCTGTATGTTTGAGTGATACCTCTTTATCTTCTAAAATAGCATACAAATTATTTATTTTATATTTCGAACCTGTTAGACTAAAGTGAATAGTATCATCAGAAGAAAATATCATTTTATTATCAATATATTGAATATTAATTGGAGTATTTGATTGTGTAAATTCCACTCCATCATAATGGAATGTTAATATATCTAATTTAAGATTACTTAAAAGGGTTTTGAGATGAACACTTCCTGAGACAAATGCAGTAGTAATATTAGGAAGTGTCACAAATGTTGCTGGAATTGTTAATAGGAATTTATTAAGATCAAGAGAAATTCTTACATCATCAATCTTTATTAGCTCTCCTTTATATTGCCACTCTGACTCTGCTATATCTATAAAATCACCATTTGGAGTAATGTTGTACACTGCTGTAAGTGGATCTTCTATTTTAACATTTGTAACTCCAGCTAGAGCAATATCTTCAACTCTAAAAAGAATTTTTCCTTTTGAGTGTTTTGCATTATAATTTAAATCTACATATACTTTTGCAATATCTTGATATTTAGCATACATATTTTTTATAGAAACATCATAGTTATCAACTTTTATTACAGCATCAAAAATATCAATATTAAGCCCTAAATAATCAAAGTTAGCCTTTTTAGTAGTAAATGTACCCTTTGCATCGATATCAATGTTGCGTAAGCCTACCTCTATTGTTAAGTCTGTATTTACAATACCACTCTTCTGTAAAAAAGGAAGTTTAATTTTATATGCTTCTAAAATTTTGAGAATATCTTTATTTAACATTGCATTAAAAAGAAGATGAAGTGTAAGTAGTTCTTCTTTTTTTGTAAAGTCAATTTTAATCCAACTTTTTCCTAAAAAGTTGCCATACGAGTAAGCCTCCTTAGGAAATATATATAGTATGCCCTCTTTAAATTCTAATAGAGTGTGTTTCGTATGAATAGCATCAAGATTGAGATTATAGGTATAGTTGAGATTTTTAATATCTATTTTAATATGAACATTTTTAATAGCTTCATCCATCTTATCATACTTTAAAAATCCATAAAATGATTCAATTGAGATTGAAGACATGTCAATGGCATCATATACCCAAAAATTTACTGCTTTTGGGAGGTTTGCTAACTGAATAATATGTTGAAATTTTTTTAGATCTGTATGACTCTTTATTTTATAAAATAGTTTTTTTGTATCAGCAAAAGAAAAAAGTGTAAGTTTTGCTTCATTTGCAATGTTAAAATTAAGCTTACTATATATTGCTATCTCTTTTGCATTAAAATAAAGATTACCTCGGATAGAAATATCACGTGTTCTATCTGTAAAATGATTGATTTTTAAATGAATACTATTTTCATTTAAAAATATTGAACTACTTATATTAATAT
>CAZMBK010000019.1:0-20669 GCA_964564315.1 uncultured Sulfurimonas sp. | reverse complement strand
AAGGCGATATTAAATTACTGGAGCAATTTCAATGATAGTTACAAAATCTTGGTTAAATGAGTGGATAGATTTAAGTGGTATCACAACACAAGAAATTGCAAAAACTTTTAATAGTATTGGTTTAGAAGTTGATCGTATTCATGAATACAGAGTACCTGAAAAAATAGTTTTTGGAAAAGTTTTAGAGTGTGAAAAACATCCAGATGCTGATAAATTGAACGTGTGTCAAGTAGATATTGGTTCAAGTATTCGCCAAATAGTTTGTGGTGCAGCAAATGTAAGAGCTGGTCTCACAGTTGCAGTTGCAGTACTTGGAGCACATATGCCTAGTGGTTTAGTGATTAAACCTGTAAAACTTCGAGGTGTAGACTCTGATGGTATGATCTGTTCAGCTGGAGAGTTAGGTCTTGCTGAAATGGGTAAGGGTATTTTAGAAATTGATGAGAGTGTAGGAAGTGTTAAGCTTGGTGTATCCGTAAATTCTAATGCCTTTTTCAATGATGACTTAATTGAAATTGAATTGACTGCAAATCGTGGTGATTGTCTTAGTATTCGTGGTGTGGCTCGTGATCTTTCTGCTGCATTCGATAGACCAATAAAAGAGTATATAATTACAGATAATGATGACAAACGAGGAATTGGGAGAATTCTTTCTCTTTCTCATGAAAAAGATCTCAATGTAAATCTTAACTATAAAGCACTTGATCTTAAGGACTTAACTGTATCAACACTTGTTAAACTAAGACTAGCACAGATAGAAGAGAATCGGGAATCAGATATTGAAAATCTTCTTTTATATGTAACACAAAGTACAGGTGTGATTTTAAGAGCCTATAAGCATGATTTTTTCTGCTTAGAAGATGATAAAATGGCTAAAATTGAACTTATTGAAGATAAGCAAGGCTATGCTTCTATAAAAGGGAAGTCAATTGCTTCTGTAGTAGGAATTATTCAAAATGATGCCTCGAAAGTTTCTCAAAAAGAGGAGACTATTCTTTTAGAAGCTTCATATATTCCACCTGAAATTATTAGTAAAAAGATGTCGGAATCTAAGATAGAATCAGGTCCAATGTTTTATAAAACATCTCGAGGTAGTGAACCTGAACTTGATGCTGGACTTTCATACTGTATTGATATGATAGAAGCAAATTCTGCATCAAAAACTTATAGTGGAAAGATAGAACTAACAAATAGTTATATTGAAAAAACAGTAATCGTGACTAAGCAAGAGATTGATGAGATAATTGGTGCAAAAATTGATAAATTTGTTGTAGCAAATATTTTGAAAAATCTTGGTTTTAATACATCAAAATCTTCACCAGATAATTTTGTTATTAGTGTGCCACAGTTTCGTCATGATATCGTGAATAAGCAAGATATTGTTGAAGAAATAGTAAGAATGGTTGGTATTGATAATATTCCATCAAAGCCTTTTATTTTAACAGAAGATAATCGTTTAGAAGATAACTATTTTGAGTATAAAAAACGTTCTATTTTTAGACATCGTGGTGCTAGTAATGGATTTTTTGAATCAGTACATTTTGTGTTTGATGAGAAAAAAACTCTTAATTTGTATAATTTTGAAACAACGAAAGAGGAGTTAGAACTCTTAAATCCTATTGTTCAAACACTTGACACTTTAAGACCAACACTTTTAACAGGTCTACTCAAAGCTGCTTCGCAAAATGTTAAAAATGGGTATTCAAGTGTAAGACTTTTTGAAATAGGTTCTGTTTTTACACCAGAACGTGAAGAGTCATATAATATGTCTTTTATTTTTAGTGGTGATAAAGAGAGTGAAAACTTAGCAAATAGTGGTAAGCCAGCTAAAGTTGATTTTGCATACTTTGTACAGAAAATTTCTGATGTTGTGGGTGCAGTAATACTTCGTGAATATAGAACACTCCATACTCTCTCTCATGAGTATCAATCAGCTGAAATTTTGATGAATGGTGAAGTTATTGGTGAACTTTTTCGTGTGCATCCAAATGTTGAAAAAGAGTATGATTTAGATGTGACATTTATGTGTGAATTAAAGTTTTCTAAACTTCCTTATAGCTTAAAAATAGCACAAAAAACTTCCAAGTATCAAGCATCATTTAGAGATCTTAGTATAATTATGCCTCAGAATATGTCTTATGAAAAAGTGAAGGAAGTCATAGACTCTACTGAAATCGAGCAACTTGTTCGTTTTTATCCTGTGGATAAGTATAGTGACGAGAGTTTAGGAAAAAATATGAGTCTTAGTATTCGTTTTGTATTGCAGTCATCAGAAAAGACATTAGAAGAAGAAGATATTACCTCGTCTATGGATGCTATTCTCTCTAAACTAGATTCTGAACTTGGAATTGGACTTAGATAATGAGTAGTGTAGTAGTATTTCCAGCAGAATCTTTCTCTCTAATTATTAGTGAAATAGCACCTGATAAATCTATTTCACATCGTAGTGTAATGTTTGCTATGCTTGCAAATGGTGAAAGTGTTATTGAAAACTTTTTACGTGCTGAAGATACTATGAATTCTTTAGAAATAGTAAAAAATCTTGGTGCAACTGTAGTGGATGATGGAAAAACTATTCGAATCTCTAGTGATGGAATAAAAGAGAGTTTTGAAGTTCTAGACTGTGGAAATTCAGGAACAGGTATGCGTCTTTTTTGTGGACTTTTAAGCTCGGCAAAAGGACATTTCGTTTTAACTGGAGATAAATATCTTCGTTCACGACCTATGAAAAGAGTTACAACACCACTTCTTAGTATTGGTGCAAAACTTGATGGACGTAATGAGGGTGATTTAGCACCACTCTCTATTCGTGGTGCTTCCTTAAATGCCTTTGATTATGAGAGTAAAATTGCTTCTGCACAGGTGAAATCTTGTATGATACTTGCTGCTTTACATGCTAGTGATATTTGCACATATAGAGAGCCAGAGTTATCTCGTGATCATACAGAGCGGATGTTAAGGGGTATGGGTGCAAATATAGTTGTAGATGGACTTAAGACTACTATTACACCAATGAAGGAACTTTTAAATCCTTTAAAAATTAGAGTTCCTGCAGATCCTTCTTCTGCTTTTTTCTTTGCTGTTGCTGCAGCTATTACTCCTAATGCTAGTATACTTTTAGAGGGTGTAACACTGAATCCTACTCGTATAGAAGCATTTAAAGCTTTAGAGAGAATGGGTGCTAATATAACATATGAAATTATAGATAATAAGTACGAACCTCTAGGAAATATTAGTGTTAAATATGCCCCACTTAAGGGAATAGTGATTGAAGATAATATATCTTGGCTTATTGATGAACTTCCTGCTTTAAGTATTGCTATGGCTGTGGCTGATGGTGAGAGTCTTGTTAAAAATGCCCAAGAGTTACGTGTAAAAGAGTCAGATAGAATTTCTACTGTTGTTGAAGGACTTCGTGCATCTAATATTGAAGTGCATGAATATAAAGATGGATACAGGATAGTAGGTGGTGAGTTGAAACCTGCAGAAGTAGATAGTGATGGTGATCATAGGATTGCTATGAGTTTTATTATTGCAGGTATTCGATGTGGTATGAAAGTAACTGATTTAGAGTGTATAAACACCTCTTTTCCAAATTTTTTCGAGTTACTTCAAAAAATTACAAAAGTAGAATTAAAATTATGAAAATAGAACTTGCAGAAAAATATGGCTTTTGCTTTGGAGTGAAACGTGCTATAAAAATTGCAGAAGAGAATACGAATGCAGCGACTTATGGTCCACTTATTCATAACTCTAAAGAGATAGCACGTTTAGATAAAGATTATAAAGTTGGTTTAGTAGAGGATTTTAAAAGTTTTCAAGCAGGTGAAAAAGCTATTGTACGTACACATGGTATTGTAAAAGAAGAGCTTGCCGAACTTAAATCAAGTGGTGTTGATGTTGTCGATGCGACCTGTCCTTTTGTAACAAAGCCTCAAGAAATTACACAAGAGATGAGTGAAGCAGGGTATGATGTAGTGATTTTTGGAGATGAAGCACATCCTGAGATAAAGGGTGTAAAATCTTATGCAACACATGGTGCTGTTGTTGTTACCAGTGTGGATGAGTTAAAAAGTTTAAAACTTAAAGAGAAAGTGGCTTTAGTGGCACAGACTACACGAAAAGTTGAAGACTATATGAAAATAGCAACATACTTAATGCCGAGACATAAAGAAGTAAGAGTTTTTAATACTATATGTAATGCAACCTTTGAAAATCAAGAGGCTGTAGATAATATTTCTAAACAAGCAGATGTAATGATTATTATTGGTGGAAAAAATTCTTCAAATACCAAACAACTTTTTAATATAGCACATGATAATTGTAGCGATAGTTATCATATAGAAGATGAAACTGAACTAGACTCTAATTGGTTTCATAAAAAAAGCTTTTGTGGCATTAGTGCAGGTGCCTCTACCCCTGATTGGATTATACAAAATGTAGTCAATGCAATCGAAAAAAGTGTTTCCTAGTCTCTCCTCTTAGAAACACTTTTTTATTTCTTCACACTTTTCACATTAATTAATAGCTATCTAATCATTTATTTGGTATAATCACGACAATTTTTATGTAACAGAGGATAGATAATGGCGTTCGATAACGAATTATTAGATGAAGAAAACTTTGCAGCGATGTTTGCAGAGAGTGAAAAGAAACAAGAGACTAGCCGTATAGTAGAAGGCGAGATAGTTGAAATCCAAGCGGAAGACAACAGAGCATTAGTAGGTGTTGGCGATAAGTTAGAGGGTATTTTAAGCCTTGATGAAATTCGTGATGAAAATGGTGAACTTAAGTTTACTACTGGTGATAAAATTAAAGTAATGCAAATGGGTTACTATAATGAACGTCCTAAAATTTCTTATAAGAAAGTACTTGAGCAAGAGAAAACTATTGAGTTTATCGATGCACACAAAGATGATTTTGAAGATACAATCATTGAGGGTATTATTACTAAGAAAAATCGTGGTGGTTATGTAGTAGAAGCTGATGCAGTCTCTTTCTTTATGCCACGTTCATTAGCTGCGTTTAAAGACACAGATGATGTTGTTGGTCGTAAAATTAAAGCTCAAGTTGTTAAAGTTGATGCAGCAGAAAACTCAATCATTGTTTCTCGTCGAAAACTTTTCAATGAAGAGCGTAAGAAAAAGAAAGAGATTATTGATCAACTAATGGCAGAAGATGTTATAGTTGAAGGTACTATTAAAAAAATCACTTCATACGGTATGTTCGTTGATGTTGGTGGTGTTGATGGTCTTGTTCACTATAATGAAATTTCTTACAAGGGTCCAGTTAATCCATCAAAACTTTATGAAGAGGGTGATACAGTTACTGTTAAAGCTATCTCTTATGACAAAGATAAACGTCACTTATCTCTTTCAATTAAAGCAGTTCTTCCAGATCCATGGGCTGAAGTTGAATCTGAATTAGATGAAGGTGATACTATTACAGTAACTGTTTCAAACATTGAAGCTTATGGTGTTTTCGTTGATCTTGGAAATGATATTGAAGGTTTCTTACATATTTCTGAAATTTCTTGGAATAAAAATGTTAAAAATCCTAATGATTATTTAACTGTTGGTGAAGAGATTGATGTTGAAGTTATTGAAATTAATTCAAAAACTCACAAGTTAAGAGTTTCTCTTAAACGTCTTTTACCAAAACCATTTGATGAGTTTTTAAAGAACTATAATGAAGGTGACATTGTTACTGGAACTATTACATCACTTACTGACTTTGGTGCATTTGTTCGTATTGCAGGTGTTGAAGGTCTTTTACATAACCAAGATATCTCTTGGGATAAAAATACTAAAGCAAAAGAAGTTTTAAAATCTGGTGAAGAAGTAGAAGTTAAAATTGCTAAAATCAATTCAGAAGATCAAAAAATATCTTTAAATAGAAAAACTCTTTTAGAGTCTCCTATTGACAAATTTGCTGTAAACAATAAAGTTAATTCTGTTGTTACTGGTACTATTCGTGATATCAAAGATTTTGGTGTATTTGTTTCTTTAGAAGATGGTGTTGATGCATTGATTCGTGACGAAGATTTAACGCCACTTGTTAAAGAAGAGTTAGAAGCTGGTCAAGAGATAGAAGCTGCTATCGCTAACATCGATACTAAACGTGATCGTATTCGTTTATCTGTTAAAAAATTAGATTACATTAAAAATCAAGCAATGCTTGAAGAGATTAATGATAATGAGTCACACTCTTTAGGTGACTTAATCAAAGACAAATTCAAGTAAGCATCACTTGTAAATGCAAAAGATTTTAAAGTGGATAACTCCTCTCATTGCAGTTGGAGTTGCCATCTTTATTGTCTTTTTTCTTATATCTATAAATTCTAATGAAGTTTATGTAGAGAGTGAACCTCTAAAACTTAATACAGATGTTAAAAAAGAGAAACAAGAAAAAAACTGGCTAGATCATTTTAGTGAGTCTGAACGAAAAGGGTATGTGTATCCTGTTAATGAAGTTTATGTAAAAGTAAATTTAGAAGAAAAAATAACTAAAACTATAACTTATAAGTTAAATGCAAAGCTTATAGATCCTTACCAGCTCTTTTGTTTGAAGGAAGAACTGAAAAATCACAAACTGAAGTACTATTTAAAACAGGACCAAATGGGTGTAGATTTATTTATTTATTCATCGAAGATTGATAAATTAAAGAACTTAGTTAAAGCACTAAAAAATTATAAAATATCGGCAACAATAAAGCCGTACAGAGAGGATTATTAAATGAAAAAATATACAGTAGTTGTTTGTGACCATATTCATGAAGCTGGTCTTAAAATGCTTGAGGATGATGAAAATATTAACTTTATAATGGCAGCTGATGAGCCAAAAGATAAACTTAAAAAAGAGATTCTTCCTAATGCTGATGTAGCAATAACAAGAAGTTCTACAGATGTAGATGATCTGTTTTTAGCAAATGCTACAAACTTAAAAGCTGTTGTTCGCGCTGGTGTTGGTGTTGATAATGTTGATATACCAGGGTGTTCTAAACAGGGTATCATTGTTATGAATGTGCCAACTGCAAATACTATTGCTGCAGTTGAGCTTACGATGGCACATATGCTTTCATGTATGAGAATGTTTCCATACTCTCATGATCATCTTAAAAATCAACGTATTTGGAAACGTGAGAAGTGGTATGGTTATGAGATGAAAGGAAAAAAACTTGGTGTTATTGGTTTCGGTAACATTGGTTCTCGTGTTGCAAAACGTGCGAAAGCATTTGAGATGAATATTGTAGCATTTGACCCATACATTAATCCCTCAAAGGTTACTGACTTAGATATGACTTATACTAAAAACTTTGAAGATATTTTAGCTTGTGATATTATTACTATTCATACACCTAAAAATAAAGAAACTATAGGGATTATTGGTAAAGAAGAGATAGCAAAAATGAACGATGGTGTAGTTCTTGTTAACTGTGCTCGTGGTGATCTTTACAACGAGGAAGCACTTTTAGAAGGGCTTACAAATGGAAAAATTCGTTTTGCTGGTATTGATGTATTTGGTAAAGAGCCTGCAATTAATAACCCACTTCTTGATTTAGAAAACATAGTTGTTTCTCCTCACTTAGGAGCTAATACTTATGAATCTCAGTATAATATAGGGACACAAGCTGCTAATAATGCTATTGAAGCTGCTAAAGGTATTGCTTATCCTCATGCACTCAATTTACCTATTGATGAGTCAAAAATTCCTAAATTTGTAAAACCATTCTTAGAGATGGGACAAAAGATAGGTTTCTTAGAGTCTCAAATGAGTAAAAGTCAAATTATTAGTATTAAAGTAAAAGGGTATGGTGAGATTGCAGAGTATGTTAATTCTCTCTCTACATTTGTTGCAGTTGGTGCTATGAGTCAAAACTCTGGTGATACTATTAACTATGTGAATGCTGAGTTTGTTGCTAAAGAGAAAGGTATTAAGATAGAGACTGAAGCTTGTTCTGATTCTGCTGTTTATAAAAATCTTATTACTATTAAACTTACAACTAGTGAGGGTACTACTACTATTTCTGCTACTATCTTTGATGATAATGTTCAACGTTTAGTAAATATTGATGGTTTTGATATTGATGTTGCCCTTCGTGGTGATATGATTATGTTTAAAAATTCTGATGTTCCAGGTGTTATTGGTAGCATTGGTTCTGTTCTTTCAAATAACAGTGTAAATATTGCTGACTTCTCACTTGCTAGAAACGATAAAGGGGAAGCACTTGCTGTTATTCTTGTTGATAATGCTGTAAGTGAAAAATCTCTTAATGAGTTAGCAACATTAGATGCTTGTTTAAGTGTAAACTACGCAAGAGTATAATCAAAAATATTTCCCCGTACCCTTAGGTCGGGGTTGTTCATTCCCATAAAATTCCCATAAAAGAGATAGTTTCTAATACAGATGTCCATTGCATATATAGATATACCAATATATTTTAGGCTTCATAATATAGGAAATATAAAAGCTTGTATTTATGAGATAGATACTCACCCCTCAACAGAAAAATAATTAGAGTAAAACTCCTTGATACCCTTAAAGCACATATAGAAGAAAATAATCATGATTTTGTATAAAAGAGAATTGCTCTAAAATAAATTTTAGAGCAATTATATCTTAAAGAGGATCGTTAATAGAGACAGCTTTTTTCTCATGAAAATGAAAGTGAGCTTCAAGGTCTGACATATTTAAAAGAACAGGTACAACTATAAGAGAAGCTATAACGGCTGCAATTGTACCAAATATAAGTGCAACACCTAGTCCGCCAAAGACTGCATCATTCGCTAAGAGTAGTGATGCTAACATAATAGCTACAGCAGTTAAGAAAATAGGCTTAGCACGTGTTGCTGTTGAGTATGCAATAGCTTCAGCCTTATGCATGCCTTTATCTCTCATAAGTGACTTCGTAAAGTCTATAAGTAGCAGGGAGTTACGTGAACTAATACCAATAAGAGCGATAAACCCTATAAGTGAAGTTGCTGTTAAGAAAAATGTATCTATGGTGAAAAAATCCCAAATAAAGTGTCCAACTATAACACCAATTATAGAAAGAAATGAACCTAATAAAATAATACCACTTAAAGTATAGCTTTTATAGTAGATAACCATTAGTAAAAATATGAGAATTAGAGCAGCAATAAATGCCGCCCCTAAATCTATAAATGTATCTATAGTTACTTTCATCTCTCCATCCCAAACTAAGTCATAAGTTTCACCATTATTTTTATTTTTTATTTTTAAATTAAAAAGTCCAGTTGTCTCTACATCATAATCTTTACTAAAATATTCCATTATTTTATCTCTTGCTTCTATAAGAGGGTAGACTTGCGATACCATGTCTGTTTCTGCTAAAATATTTGTCATTCTATGCAGGTCCTTAGTCATGATAGAAGGATTTGATTTTTTAGGAACAATCTCTACTAGTTCCGTTACCGGAATCATCATTCCCATTTTATTCATTAACTTAAGAGAAGTGAGTTTCGCTTTTACAGCATTAAGAGAACTATTTGTAAATCGTTTTGATTCTTGAGAAAGAGAGAGGTAGATAGGAATCTGGTCATTATATTTATCAGAGTTCTTGACCGCTATCTGCATACCTTCAAAGGCTAAATAAAGTATGTTATTGAGTTGTTTTACATCTACTCCTGATTTTGCAATTTTCACACTATTTGCTTTTACTTCAAAAGTGTCATATATAGTATCTTGCATAATATCAATATCTACAAGACCCTTAGTATCTTTAAAAATATCTGAAATTTTCGCAGATATTTCTCTTATACCTTTATCGTTATTACCATACACTTCCATTACGATTGCAGCCATTGTAGGTGGTCCTGCAGGTGGTTCAACAAAGGATATTTTAGTATTTGGATATATCTTTTCACAAGTTGATTGAATAGTAGGACGCATACGTTGTACCATTAGATATGATGGTTCAGTTCTATGATGTTTTTTTGTAATATTTACAACAATTTCAGCAACATTTTCAGCATTTTTAAATTGACTTCCCTTTATAAGTCCAGCAAAGTCAAGAGGAGAACCCATACCTAAGAAAACTTCAGTATCAACAACTTCTTTCTCTTTTATAACAAAAGAACTTACACACTGCGTTACTCGTTGTGTCTGTTCAATAGAATTTCCATTTGCAAGTTTTACATAGATGTTAAAAGTGTCATTATTTTTTCCTGGGAGCATTTTTGCTAGAACGATTTGCCATGGAGCAATCATCATTACAGAGAGAATAAATGCTGCAAGTGTACCTAAAAGAATAAATTTTCTTTGAAAACTACTCTCTATTCCTGTATAGACTGCTTTTTCAAACTTTTGAAACATTAGTGCTTTCCTTTTTTAGAGTGGTCAGGACGTTTTAAAATACGTACTGCAAGATAAGGTGTAAAGATATAAGCCACAAAGAGTGAAGCTATAAGTGCAACAGGTACATTAGCGGGAATAGGTTTCATAAACTGACCCATCATTCCACCAACAAATGCCATTGGAACCATAGTCATAATTATGGCAAGTGTCGCGATATTTGTAGGTGCACCTATCTCATCTGTTGCTTTTATCATAAGTTTATCAGCCGATTCATGTGCTGATTCTGGAGAGTGGTAGTGTCTATGAATATTTTCAATAACAATAATAGCAGCATCAACAAGAAGTCCCAGTGAGAGTAAGAAAGCAAAAAGTGTAATACGATTAATTGTCTGTCCTGTTAAAAATGCCACAAAAAGTGTAATTGCTAAAATAGCAGGAACAGTAAAAGTGACTATAAGTGACTCTCTCCAACCAAGCACAAAAATTAGTAAAATAGCGATAATAACAATAGATAAAAGAAGATGTTTTACAAGTTCGTTTACAGCTTCATCTGCACGTTCTCCATCATTTCTTGTAATTACATAGTTTATGCCATTTTGTTTAAGGTACTCTTTATAATTTTCTAACTCCTCTTTTACTTCATCCGCAATAATAACAGCATTTGTTCCTTGCAGTTTTGAAACTGTAAGTGTTACCTGCTCCTCATACGGTGAAAATTTCCCATTCTCTTGACGTTTAGAGATAGAAGCTGATTTGAAATTTTGTATATCGTAAGAGTTCATAACCTTTGCTACTTGTGAGAGATAAATAGGAGAACCCATATACTGTGCGACTATGATATTTCCAACATCACGAGCATCTTCAATAGCATTTTTAACACCTAACATTACTATTTTATTTCCATCAGTTCTATTTTTTATGGCAGGTACATTATAGGCTAATGACTCTACAGATTTCATAATTTGACCCATAGAGAGGTTGTACCCTGAGAGTTTATTAATATCTACTTCAATGTTGAACTGGTGTTGATGACCACCTTTTACTTCAGTAACTGCAACATTATTAAGACCATTTATATGGTGCTGGATCTCTTTTACCTTATCGTATAGCTCTGTTCTTGATATTGATTTATCTTGAGAGTAAAAAGCGATGGAGACAATAGGAATATCTACATCAATATCTAAAGGTTTAATTATAGGCTGCATAGCACCTGTAGGAAATATATCTGAGTTTTGCATAATTTTATCATAAACTTTAAGGTTAGAGTTCTCTTTCTCTTCACCTATAAAAAAGGCTGCATTAACAATACCAACATTATCTTGAGCAATACCATAAATATGCTCCACACCTTTTACCTCTTTGAGTTTACGTTCTAAGGGTCTTACAATAATCTTTTCTACTTCTTCAGCACTTGCACCAGGAAGAGCTACTATAACAGTAGAACCACTTACCACCATCTGAGGATTTTCTTCCCTTGGCATAATTATAAGCGAAAGGTATCCAATAGCAAGTAGAAAAAATCCTAATACAGCAGTAAGAGGATTTCGTATAAATGCTTTGGCTAGTTTACCAGCAGAGTCTGTTGGTTTGTATTCTACTTCTTCTTGCATAAGAATCTCCTCTATTTAATATTAACAGTTGCATACATACCAGGATATACAGACTTATTGTTAGTTTTAAATGACACTTTTATTTTAAATGTATGTGTCATAGGGTTTGAGTTAGGAATAATCGCTGTAACAGTTCCAATAGTTTTTACATGCAATGAAGGAATTTCAACAGTTACTTTTTTTCCATGACTAATAAGTGCTAAGTTACTTTCAGCAATTTCTGCACTAATTTTAAGATCACTTAAGTCAGAGAGAATAACAGCTGGCATACCAGGCATAGCCATCTCTCCAACTTTAATATTTTTGGCTACAACTACACCATTATTAGGAGCTTTTATATTTAAATAGTTATATTGATTTTCTACCTCTTGAAGTCTTGCTTTTGCTATTGACATCATATCTTTTAGATTTTTGGCTGCAAGTTCTAAGTTTTCTACTTCATATTTTGAAACCATATCTTTTGCAAGAAGTCTAATATGACGGTCAAGGTTGATTTTAACATTTGTATATTGGTTCTGATACATCTGTAAACTCAGTTCTGCTTGGCGTTTAGCGGAATCTATCTCTCGTGAATCAATAGTGTAAAGAGTCTGATTCTTTTTGACTTTTTCACCTTCACTTACAAATACATTTGTTACAAAACCCATAAAACGACTTGTTATCATCTTTTGGTTGTCAGAGATTACACTTCCTGAAAGAGTGATGTTTTCTGCTAGTAGTGAAGCCGCAAGTGCTAAGATTAGTAGTAGTTTTTTCATTTTATTTTCCTTGATTTGCTAGTTTTTCTAAAGCAAATATTTTTTCATTTCTTGTATTTTTAGCTATTTGAAGTTGTAATATCTTTTGAATCTGTTCAGACTGCTTAATAATTACATCATTCATAGATGAGAGTTTCTCTTTGTATCGTCCCTCATAGTTTTCATAAATTGCACTTGCTAAATCTAACTCTTTTTCTAAGGACTCTATCTCCTCATCAGCAGTGGCAATTTCAGTTCTTATTTTAGCAAGTTTCAGTGCTATTCCATGTTTTGCAAGTTCTACTAGAGAGAGCATTTTCATATGCTCTATTTTTGATTTTTCTATTTTGGCACTATCTATGCCACCGTTAAAAAGGTTCCATGTAAGTCTAGCACCAACAGTATAAGCTTTGTGATCAGAAGCATCCCCTAAAAAAGCATCATCAGCTGTAGCAACTTCACCAAATGCACCTATAGTAGGATAGTAAGCAGCCTGAGAAGTGTTAAGCATATTTTTACGTATACTTAAACCTATAGAAGCTTTTTGGATGTCAAGATTTGATGTTAAAATTTCATCATCACTCATAAGAGAAACTTCAACATCACTAGATGGTGTAGTGATCTGTGATACTTTTTCATTAAGTAAAAAACTAATGTAGTGATAGAGTAGTTTTTTATTTGAGTTCATATGCATTAAAAGTCGTGTTACATTCCCTTTTTTTGCTTTTACTTCAAGAAGATCTATTTTTTTAGCATATCCAACATCAATCATATTTTGAGTGGTATCCTCAAGCCTCTCTATATTGTTCAAGATAGTTGTAAGATTTTTAATTGAATCATTTAAGAGTTTCATATCGTAGTATGATTTTCTTAGTTGATAAATTTTTTCATTTAGAACTGCATCTTTTTCCAAAGATTTCATTTTTGTCATGGCTTCCATGATTTTAGAGTAATAACTTAGTGCAAATCCTGTAAAAAGAGGAACTTCATAACGAAGTTTACTTTGGAAGAAGTTTCTATCGTCTGGATAGTTTAGGTCTTTTGGCTGAGTTGCTAAAAGTGCTGCACCCTCAGCAGGTGTAGTTGGAGTTGAAAATTCACTAAACCCAAAATCTCCAAAAGTTGCTTCACGAGAAGTGAGTTTAAATCCAAAAACATTCCCCGCATCGTTTGATCTGGCAAAGTCTTGTACAAAGTCAAGTTTACCCCAGTTCATTCCGCTGACAGTCTCCTCTTCTTTTTGAGCGCTAAGGACATCCATATCCGCAGCTTTAATCTCAAGGTTGTTGTTCTTTAATATGCTAAGTGCCTCTTCTAAATTTGGTGAAGAAGTACTTGAAGCATTGAGTGTTAGTAGTATTGAAATTATAGACAATATCAATTTCATTTATGCTTTCCTTTTGAATGGTATAGTTAAGAATTTATTATAACACATATATATTTAACTTATGTGGTATTTTAGACAAATTACTACAAATTTATACTAGAATGTGTATATTATAACTTCATATAGATTAAAGTTGCACTAAATATGATAAAATCAGAGTAAATTTAATTTATTTAATAAAGGCAGACTCATCGATATGCAAATGGTAGTAGATTCTCTTCGTAAAAAGGGAAAGATATATAAAAAAATGCAAGAGATAACTCCTAAAGAGTTAGGAATAAGAAACAAAATCCGAATCTACAAAGCAACTGATATAAAAGGTTACTTCTGGGCAATTTTTGCTATAAGTCAGAAGAGTAGAATTTTAATGAAAGATGTGCATAAAATGCAAGAAATATATGCAAAACTCTCTATCTTCTGCGAGCATAATTTTAAATATAAGATTATTTTTATAGATGCTCCTTTATGCTCTAAAGCAGCATCTGCA
Organism: uncultured Sulfurimonas sp.; assembly: GCA_964564315.1. Taxonomy (GTDB): domain Bacteria; phylum Campylobacterota; class Campylobacteria; order Campylobacterales; family Sulfurimonadaceae; genus Sulfurimonas. The sequence continues at coordinate 6,131 of CAZMBK010000019.1, read as the reverse complement.
TTTAAAGAGATAGGTTGGAAAATTCAAAAATGATTCTTTGTGATATCGGCAATACTTCTTATCATTTTCAAACCTCAAAGAAAAATTATAAAGAGGATGTATTAAGTTTTAATCCTTCGAATATAAAAGAAAAAGTCTATTATATTTCTGTAAATGTATCATTAGAAGAGAGACTTAAATCATTGGAAAATTGGGTAGATATTACGACTGCTATTGATATGAGTCAGTACTATACAACAATGGGTAAAGATCGAATAGTCGCTATGGCATCCGTATCTGATGGCGTGATTATTGATGCTGGAAGTGCTATAACTGTAGATGTTGTAAGAGAAAATATTTTTGAGGGTGGATTTATTCTTCCTGGTGTCAATGCGATGCAAGAAACTTATAAGAGGACCTCTCCAGCACTTGATTATGTTTTGAATTTTGGTGTAAATTTAGAAAAATTGCCAAAAAATTCTCAAGATGCTATAAGTTATGGGGTGTTGAAATTACTTTATACTGAAGTTATTTCTTATAGGCTTCCCATCATTTTAACTGGTGGTGATGCTCATGTTTTACAAAAAGTTTTTAAAGATGCAAGGGTTGATGAGGCACTAATATTTACAGGAATGAAAGAGCTTATAATGAAACTTTGAGTAAAATTTAGATAAAATGCGAAAATTATAACAGAATAGAAAAGGGCTAATATGCTAACAGTTGCACTTCCAAAAGGTCGAATCGCTAAAGAGACACTAGAGATATTTGAAACAATCTTTGGAGATAGTTTTAAATTTGATGATAGAAAACTTATTTTGGAGACTCCAAACTTTCGTTTTTTACTTGTTCGTAACCAAGATGTTGCAACTTATGTTTATCATCAGGCAGCAGATATTGGTGTTGTAGGGCTCGATACATTAGAAGAACAAGGGCTTGATGTAGTGCGTCTACTTGATTTACAACGTGGTGTTTGTAAAGTATCTATAGGGATGAAAGTAGGGGAGAAACTTGATCTTACCAAACCAGAACTAAAAGTTGCTTCAAAAATGGTAAACATTACTAAGCGTTACTTTGAAGAGCGTGCCGTAAGTGTGGAAATTATCAAACTTTATGGTTCTATTGAACTTGCTCCTCTTATAGGACTTGCAGATATGATTGTAGATATTGTTGAAACGGGAGCTACTATGAAGCAAAATGGTTTAGAAGTTGTTGAAGACATTATGACCTCTTCAACATACTTAATTGCTAATAAAAATTCATATATTGCTAAAAAAGATGAAGTACTCGATATTTATGAAAAGATAAATGAAGTAATAAAAGCGGAGCAAAACAGTAAGCGATGAGTGAGCAGATGACAAACTTAGATCTCTATGCAAAGGCAGAACATCTTTTGGGTATAGAAGAAGCAACAGAAGCTCTTTACGACCTTTATAGAAGTGAACTTGATGAGAAAGATGTAAAAACATTGCTTGATGTTGGTTGTGGTCGTGGTGGCTTTATGCAACGCATGATAAGTGATGGTGTGAAGTGTAAGGGTGTTGATTTAAGTCAAATCATGGTTGATGAGTGTTTAGCTCAAGGACTTGATGCTGAGTGCATAGATGCTCGTAATGTTGATGGAAAATATGATGCAATTGTAAGTATCTTTGATGTACTAAATTTTATGGATAAAGAGACTCTTGTATCGTTTTTAAATGCTATAGCTGAGAAACTCAATGATGATGGTATTTTTATAGCAGATATAAATACACTTTATGGTTTTAGTGATGTAGCAGAGGGAACAATGTCTAAAGATACAGAAGATGAGTTTTTAAGTGTAGATGCTATGTTTGAAAATGATGAACTTCATACGAAATTTACACTCTTTGAGAAGAAAGTGGATGGTCTTTATAAAAAGTACCAAGATACTATAGTCCAACACTTTCATAAAATAAAAGTATTTCAAAAACTGACTGGGTTAAAACTGGTAGAAAAACAGACTTTTTCTCTTTATGACACTGAAGATAAGACACTTTTAATCTTTAAAAGAAGATAATAAGAGTAGATAAGTAAAGGAGTCTCTTTATGAGCAATCACAAATCAAAAATAGAAAAATTATATGCACACCCACTTTCAGGAAACATTGATACTAGCAAGTTAATTCATGCACTAGAGCATTATGGAGCGACAGTAGATATGAATAAGCAACATAGAGCACTTGTTCATTTAAATGGTAAAGAGCACTCTTTAACACTCTCTCATAGGAATGAGTTAAGTAAAGATGCTATCGTTAAGCTTCGTCATTTTTTAGATGAGGCTGGTCTTACTCTAGATAAGCTTTAAAATTTATAGAGCTAAAAAGCTCTATATTTTGAAGATGTAACTACTGAGCTACTTCAACTACTACTTTAGTTGATTCCCAAATTCCGTGTTTAGTACAGTAACCATGTGCAACTAGGTTAAGTTTTTTACCCATTGGACGGATAGTGAAAGTTACTTCACAGTGAGATTTTTCATTTCCTAAAGTTCCTGGTATAAAAGTAGCCATTGCTAATTTAGTTTCACCATTGAAAAGTGTGATCGATTCGATATAGTGATCAAAATCATCTGGGTGAGTATATTCATTACCCATTTTAACATTTACTTTTAAAGTTTCGCCTTTTTTTGCTTCACCTTCAACTGTGATAAATGGTGAGTGACGATCAATTAAATCTTTTTTCGCTTCACGTTCTACATTGTCGATATTTTCATATACATTTACTTTTGGCATATTAAATCCTTGTTTTATTTTAATGTCGGTATTGTATCTTTAAAAACATTTATTCTCTACTTAATTAAGAGTATGTTTGTCTTGTTTAAGATTTTTTTTATTTTTTAAAAGTTGATTCTTGAATAATGACAGGATAAAAGTAACCATATCCAAAATCTTTCTAGTACAGTTGCAGTATGTTGTGTCGCTGCAAATAGAGTCGCACCAAAAAGTAAGTTAAGGAGATTTTTTTCATATTTTAATACCTATAAATTTTATTTTAGCTATTATATCGTTTTAAATATGACAGGTCCATTTATGATAAAACAACTCTTTTTTTTCACTTTTTCACTCACTCTTTTTGCAACAAGTAGTTTCATTACCCCTACAGAATATGCCGCACAACTCTATAAAAACCCAAGGGGAATAGGATGTCATCAATGTCATGGTGAAAATGGTGAGGGTAAATTGATTGCGAAGTATAAGCATAAAGGTATTGAAAAGAGTTTTCGTGGGCCAAAGATAAATAGTATAGAATACAGTGATTTTTTTAAAGCACTTAACAAAAGAAAACGAGGAATGCCTCGCTACTTCTTAACAACAAAAGAGATTGAAGCACTCTATTTACATCTTCATAAAGATGAGGAGAATGAGGTTTTAGTAGATGTTAAGTAGTATAAAAGAAGCTTATGCTAATAGAGACCTAGAGGCTCTTGATTCACTTGCTACTCCCTCATTTCGAGTGATAAATAAAACAGATAGCTTTAAATCTGTTCTTATGCTCTCTTCTAATAATATTAAGCATCTTAGTAAGATAGAAGATTTAGATGCTGAGTGTATTATGTTAAATCTTGAAGATGGTGTTAGCCAAGAGGAGAAACCCTTTGCACTTGTTTTAGCTGCTATTTTTTTGACACGTCTTAAAGAGTGTGAAAAAAAAATTGTTGTAAGAGTGAATGCTCTTGATGAGGGAGGGTATGAAGAGATAACATATCTTAATCAGTTTATGCCTGATGCTATCCGAGTGCCGAAGATAAAAAATGCTAAAGAGGTTAAAAATGTTTTAGCTCTATTAAACGATGAAATAGAATTACATCTTTCCATAGAAACAGCAGAAGCTTGGCACAATCTCTCTAGTCTAAGTAATTCAAACCCAAGAGTGACTACTTTTTATCTTGGTATTTTAGATCTTTTTGCAGATATGAAGCTTTCTCAATCACTCATAAATTTAGACAATCCAACAATGCATTATATGCTTTCTCACTTTCTTATAACATCAAAAGCGATGGGTATAAAACCTGTAAGTTTTGTTTTTCAGGAGTTTAAGGATGAAGTGACATTTATACAATGGTTAGAGCTTGAAAAAAGTATGGGCTATGATGCAAAAGGGTGTCTTTCTCCAAATCAAGTAAAGTTAGTAAACACTATTTTTGTAGATAAAGAGGCTGAGTTACAAAGAGCAAAAGTAATTATAAAGTTATTTGAAATGCATAGAGATGAGGGTATAACAGGCTTTGTAGATGAAGAGTATGGCTTTATAGATGAGCCTATTTATAAAGGTGCTTTAGCACTTTTAGAATAGGCATTTGTAAATTACTCTACCATCTATTTAGTGTTTAACATTATGGCTACTTTAACCTATTAAGAACACTTTAGACTAACTAGGTGCTTCTGGATTTAAAAAAAGATGTGTTTTTTATGAATTTAGAACTATAAAGAATATTATGGGATTATTTGAGTTGAAAAAGGGAACTATTATAATAAAAATAATATAATTAATTTAACTAGATATGAAAGTTCCTTGATGAAGTGTTTAATTCTTCATATAAACTAAGATATTTCATATGAAAAGTTACATAATTATACTTAATTATAAATCAAATAAGGTGTTTATAAATGTTTTTTTCGAATAATGTAGAGTTAGAATTACAGGTAAAAACTCAATCTGAAGAGATTGAAAATTTAAAACAAGAGAATGAAGATTTAATTCAAAAGAACAAGGAGTTAGAGAAACAAGTAAGATATGCTGATGGCACTCAGGTTATGAATGAACTCATAAAGTCACTTACTCATGGTTTAACAGATGGTTGTGCGAGAGACTTACAAGTAATTCAAGTTGATTTAGAAACTAATGTATCTGCTCTACAAGATATTGATGTGAGAAATCAGGTAAATAATGAGCATACTCGTGGTTGTTCTCTTGAAATACGTACATTAACACAAACTATGGCTTTACTCTTAGAACATGTTTCAAGTACTTATGTGCAGGTTGAAACGCTCAATTCAAATGTTGAGAGCATCGCAGATGTTATTAACCTCATTAAAGATATATCTGACCAAACAAATTTACTTGCTTTAAATGCGGCTATTGAAGCTGCTCGTGCAGGTGAGCATGGTCGTGGGTTTGCTGTCGTTGCTGATGAAGTTCGTAAACTTGCAGAGAGAACCCAAAAAGCTACAAGTGAAGTTGAAATATCTGTCTCCTCTTTAAAACAAAATACTCAAGAAGTGTATGAGCACTCTCAACAGATGGAAAAACTTTCTCATACATCTAGCGAACAGATGGACGTTTTTCAAGAAAAAATGCAAATACTTTCAGAAAACTCTACTATGATCGCAGAAGAGAATAATGATGTAACATATGCCGTATTTATGGTACTTTCTAAACTAGATCACTTACTCTTTAAGTCTAATGGTTATAGAGCTGTATTTACTGGTGAAGCTACTGATAAATTTGTATCTGATAGCAAATGCAGACTTGGTAAGTGGTACTTTGATGGAGTTGGAAAAGAGAAGTTTGGTAAATGTCAGAGTTATTCAAAAATGGCTGCTCCTCATAAAGAGGTGCATGATAATATTCAAAAAGCTGTTAATTGTGTGCAAAAAGGGACGTGTACACAAGAGTCTCAAAATGTTATGACTTACTTTGATGCAGCAGAAAAAGCTTCTATGCAAGTGGTTGAAAATTTAAATGCAATGTTACAGGAAGAAAAATCTTTAAGACATAGTAAGACATAGAAAGTAGAGACTAAAGGATTTTAAATGTTTAATATTAACGATTATAAGTACGATGAAGAAAACTGTTATATAGAGGTTGGTGGAGAGTCTATGATGTATCACTGTCACCACTACTTAACAAACTTACAAAAAACTATTTATGATGCAGAGTATATAGATGGTTTTATGTTGATGGCTTCATGTGCAGCTGATGCAGCATATTATCAGCTAAGTAATCTTTGCGAGGGATTAAGCATTGAAGAATCAAAACAAGTTGCACAAAATAGCTATAAGGTCTTTGGAAATGGTCTTGTTGATTTAAGTGCTATGAATGAAGATGGCATTGAACTAACAACTACAAAATCAATCCTATCAAAAACTTGGCAGATGCAGTTTGGTGAGTCTAAAAAACCAGTTGACCCTTACA
>CAZMBK010000018.1:0-21636 GCA_964564315.1 uncultured Sulfurimonas sp. | reverse complement strand
GTGTTGGGTCAGGCTTCACTAAAGTGGATATTTATTCACAGGGGTGTTTCTTTTTGCTTTTGATGTTCTTTTTATATCAACAAGAGTCTGTTGTATTTAAAACTCAACTATTGCTTTGTACCATCTTTATAGTAATCATAACTCTTTTCTTCATTTTGATTATAATTATTTGAATGAAGCTTTTTATCTTTACATCCTTGTGAATTTGAACAAAAGTTATTATCTTGTATAAAGTTATATGTACCTTTATAAAATTCTTCTTTTGATGCACAACCTGAATAGAATACAGTTATAGTAAATATCATTATAATATTTTTAATTTTATCTTCCTTCTGTCATTTGTGGACATAACTATTCATTTAAAGAACACTTTATCATAAAAATACTTCATTTATACTCTTAACAGAACATATAAATGTCCTTCTGATTTCCTAAAATAGTGAAATTCAGTAAAAAAATATAACAAATTACAATGAGATTTTATATGAAAAGGCTTATCTCCACAAGAGTGGAGATAAAAAGAAGAGCTTAGTAGAGACCTAAAATCTCAAATTGAAAGTACCAGATAGATACAGAAACAATATATCCAACTAGGATAGTCCAAGAGTGTTTCATATGTGAACCAAATGTATAAATGCCATGAAGTCTACCCATAACACCAACACCTGCAGCCGAACCGAAAGAGATTAAAGAACCACCTACCCCTGCTGTCATAGTTACAAGCATCCACTGCGATATATCCATCTCTGGAGATGATTTTAAAATAGCACTCATAACTGGTACATTATCTACAATTGCTGAGAGGAAACCTACCCCAATATTTGCTGCTGTTGGTCCAACCAAAGTGTACATTTGGTGAATATACTCTAAGAACCCTAAGTAGTGAAGTGCTCCAACTGCTGAGAGAATACCAAAGAAGAAAAGAAGTGTATCATTTTCAACTTTTTGCATATTTACATAGATATTAAATCCATTTTGTCCACTTTTTTGTAAATGCACAGAGTAGAGTTTAAGAACAGCCATACCAAACATCATACCCCACATAGCAGGAAAATGGAAGAACTGGTGTCCTAAAACAGCAGTTACGATAGTAGCAATTCCAAGATAAGTTACACCCATTCCACCATCTAAAACAACTGGCTTTTTCTCAGTTGTAGCATCAAAAGGCGGTTGTCCTTTGGGTATAGACATAGAGAGTAAAAATGCCGTCACTAACCAACCAAGTACAGAGGCTGGGAAAAGATATAAGAAATCTACAAAAGCACCCTTATTCGCTGTCCAAGCCATAAGTGTTGTAATATCACCAAAAGGAGACCAAGCACCACCTGCATTTGCAGCCACAACAATATTTATCGCACCAGGAACAAGAAAAGCAAGGTTTTTCTTATCTATAGTAAAAAGTACAGTAGAAAGAATAAGTGCAGTAGTTAAGTTATCTGCAACTGGAGAGATAAAGAATGCTAAAAGACCAGTTAGCCAAAAAAGCTTTTTGTAAGTATATCCTTTTGAAACAAGTTTATACTTCATAAGATCAAAAACACCCCGTTCGATAAGTGTTTCAATATATGTCATAGCAACAAGTAAAAAGAAGAAAATTTCTGCAATTTCAAGTATTAAATGCTCCAGCTCATTATGTAGAGGATCTGGATCTAAACCATTTATTGCATAAAAAATTCCAATAAGCATAAACATAAATGTACCAGCGAATAGTGCAGGTTTTGCTTTGTTTACCTCATATTTATCTTCTGTAGCAATAAAGTAATATGCTATTACAAATACTGCTAAACTTAACCAACCTACCCAGCTTGTTGCTAAGTTAACTGCTTGTCCGTCAATTAAAACATGACCGGCTGCTACTGCAGCATCTGACATTGAACCGTGTTCCATTATTTCTCCTCTTGTATTGTGTGTACACCAATTGATTTGTCTCTAGAAAGTGCCCCTAGAACTATCTCTTTGGCCGTTAGTAAACGAAATTTGAGTAGTGTACCAATTTTTTCATTTAAAAGAGCATTAATTGATTCAAATGCATCATTTAATCCACTTTTTGTACGGATAATAGAGACATTCTCCCACATAATTCTACGAAGTTGCTCTTTTTTTACCTTATCTTCTTTATAACTCATAATATCATCTTTAATATCAAACTCAAAAAAATCCCTCTCTTCCTTACTTTGAAGAATATCTTCAACTGCTCTTGCTGAGAAAACAAGTCCCTCAAGTAGTGAGTTTGAGGCAAGTCTATTAGCTCCATGAACACCAGTTGAAGCCACTTCTCCTACAGCATAAAGATTTTTTACGCTAGGAACACGACCTTTTAAGTCACTCTTAATACCGCCAATAGCATAATGAAAAGCAGGAGATATGGGAACACGCACGGAGGGAACATTAAACCCTAAAGAACGAAGTGTTTTACAAATATTTGGAAATCTTTTTTCAAAATACTTTTCATCAAAATTATCAAATGCCAAGTAAACATTCATACCTGTCTTTTTCTTATAAAGATAAATAGATTTACTAACAATATCGCGAGAAGCAAGCTCTCCTCTCTCATCGTAATCAAACAAAAATCTTCTACCACTCTCATCCTCTATAGTCGCACCCTCACCACGTAGTGCTTCGGTTAAAAGCATCTTTTGAGCATTCTCGCTCTTGACAAAAACAGTAGGATGAAACTGTAGCATTTCCATTCTCTCTAAAGGAATCTCTTTCATCACACAGAGTCCTTGCATATCTGCACTAATACAAGGGGCATTTGTATGGTATTCATACAAAGAGCCTACCCCACCACTTGCAATAATGACACTGTTTGCATAAATATTGCGTTTCTCTCTATGATCTAAAATAGTTACTCCATAACATGTATCATTTTTTATAAGTAAATCTACTACCCTTGCATTTGTTAGCATTGCATGCTCATTTTGTTCAAGTAAAAAGTGATGCAAATATCGCCCCGTTGCATCACCACCTGCATGTAAAATTCTCTCACAAGAGTGTGCAGCTTCTTTTGTAAAAAGAAGATTCCCCTCTTCATCTCTGTCAAAAGCAAAACCATTAAAGACTAAATCATCTATAGCCTCACGAGAGAAGTTTGAGAGAACACTCACTGCTTCTTTATCACAGAGTCCATCTCCTGCATTTAAAGTGTCTTCTATATGAAGAGGAATATCTGCCTTATCACGAGCCAGAGCCACACCACCCTGTGCATAAAAGGTATTGCACTTAAAAGTTTCTCGCTTGTTAATGATGAGTACTTTTTTCTCTTTTGGAAGTTTCATAGCAGCATAAAGCCCTGCTACACCTGCACCAATAATTATGACATCGTATTTAAACATTACTTACAACTTTCATTTATATCATCACTTTTAAACTCTTTTTTTTCTAAAATAAACTTTACATTTTCATCACTCTCTGGAGCACTCTTTTGATAATAAGGTGCTGCCTTATAGCCACAGCCACTTAGACTTAACAAAAAGCTTGCTATAATAAGATTATGAAAAATGCTGGTCAAATAATTACTACTATCCAATATAAACCTCAATTTAAAAGAATTTTACAACATAAGTGTGTACAGAAATTAAAATCGGTCATGCTACCGGCGATTCAAAAAAATATCAAGTATGGTTATATACGAGATAAAAAATTATATTTTGTAATAACATCCACACTTAATAAATATGACAAAGATAATATTATAAATACTATTAAAATGATTTTAAATGGTCGAATGATAGAGAAGAATGAGAACCTTTTTGAGTGTATTGAGGAAAATATTGAAGATGTGATAGTCAAAGTCGATCATCGGCCACTTAGTAATTATAAACCTTATACTACAACTGCTCATAATTTGCACTACTTTGAAAGAGCAACGGGAGAGTTAAAAATAACTATGCAAGATGAAAAACTCCAAGCAGTTGCACAAGAGATACAAAAAATTATAAAAGAGACTCATGAATCTTGAAGAGAGAATAAAACAGCTTCCATCATCTCCAGGTGTTTATCAATACTTTGATAAAGATGGAGCACTTCTGTATATTGGAAAGGCAAAAAATCTTAGTAATCGAGTTAAAAGCTACTGGCAGTTTACTCCCTCTCTTCAAGCGAACAAAACACTCTCAGTTCGCATATCTACAATGATTGCACAAACAACAGCACTTAATTACATTGTTGTTAAAAGTGAACATGATGCACTTATACTAGAAAATTCTCTTATAAAGCAACTCAATCCAAAGTATAATATTCTTCTTCGAGATGATAAAACCTACCCTTATATTTATGTAGATATGGCAGAAGAATACCCTCGTTTTAGTATCACCCGTAAAATTATAAATAGTAAAGATATAAGATACTTTGGACCCTACTCTGTTGGTGCAAAAGATATTTTAGATTCAGTTTATGAAACTTGTAAACTTGTGCAAAAAAAATCTTGCCTCAAATTAGGAAAGCTCTGTCTGTACCATCAGATAGACAAATGCCTTGGACCTTGTGCACTCCCTATCTCAAAAGAGAGATACCAAGTAGAACTTGACCGTGCCACAAAACTGATAAAAAATAAAAATTATCTTATAAAAGAACTTCAAGAAAAAATGCTTTTCTATGCGGAGGAGATGCGTTTTGAGGAGGCAGGGGAGATAAGAGATAGAGTGGAAAGAATCAGTCGTTCTGAGATAAAAAGTAGCATAGACTTTGCAAGTAATGAAAACTATGATATTTTTGTTGTAGGAGCAGCCAAAAGAAGAGCTGTTCTTGTCCGTATTTTTATGAGAGAGGGAAAAATAATCTCCTCCTCTCATGATTATATTACCATTAATGAAAACTTCTTTGAAGATGAACTCTACTACCGTGCTTTACTCGATTTTTATAAAGAGCAAAAGCCCCCTATCATTGCACCTATATTACTTGCAAAAGAGATAGAAAGTAAAGAAATTTTAGAAGATCACCTCTCTAGAATATTTGAGAGAAAAGCAAATATTTCCCATCCTAAACGGGGTAAACGCAAAGAGCTTATAGATTTAGCACTCTTAAATGCGGAGGAGTTACTTAAAAAAGATCAAAAAAGTGAGCATACAAAAATTCCTTTAGAGATTCAAACTCTTTGTATGTTAAATAAAACACCCTCCAGAGTCGAAGTATTTGACAATTCACATATGTCAGGAGTAGCTACTGTAGGTGCTATGGTAGTCTATGAAGATGGGAAATTTGTAAAAAGTGCATACCGTACTTACCACCTTCAAGCAAAAGATGAGTATGGGCAGATGAGAGAGACACTCTCAAGAAGAGTAGAGAGTTTTTCCAAAGCACCTCCTCCTGATCTCTGGATACTTGATGGTGGACTCACTCTTTTAAAACTTGCTAAAGAGATTCTCTACTCATACGGTATTACTCTTGATCTTATTGCCATTTCAAAAGAGAAAGTAGATGCAAAAGCACACCGTGCAAAAGGAAAAGCAAATGATATTATCTATACTGAAGAAGAGATATTTAGACTAAAAAACAGTGACAAAAGGCTTCAGTGGGTGCAAAATTTACGAGATGAAGCACATAGGAGTGCCATTACATTTCACAAAAAAACAAAACTCAAACTTGACCAAGAGAGTAAACTTTTAACACTTCATGGAATCTCCCAAGCGAAGATTAAAAAACTGCTCAATTATTTTGGTACTTTTAGTGAGTTAAAAAAAGTAACTTTTGAGGAAATTGAATCTATTTTAAATAAAAAAGATGCCAAAATCATCAAAAAGTTTTATAACTAAGTTTGATTTATCTTTGATTATGATATATTTGTAACGACTCTAGTTTTAAGGTTTTATATATGGCAGATCTAACAATAATCGATGAAGAGTATACTTTTAATGGTGATGTTATTATCAGTCAAACTGATACAAATGGAATTATTACTTATGCGAACAGAGCATTTTGTAGGATTTCAGATTATAGTGTTAATGAGCTTGTAGGGCAAGCCCATAGTATTATAAGACACCCTAATATGCCAAAAGTCGTATTTACAAAGTTATGGAAAACTATCTCTGATGCTCAAGCATGGAATGGTCTTATAAAAAACAGACGTAAAGATGGAAAATTTTACTGGGTCGATACGGAAATTCTTCCCGTGCTTAATGAGAATAAAGAGATTACTGGTTTTATAGCTGTACAAAAAGAAGCTTCAAGAAAAGATATTCATGAAACACAAGACACTTACAATAAAATGCTAGAAACACAAGACTAAGAGGGAAGAATAGATGCTAATTTATAATTTTCAAAAAGAGTTTGTGGGGATTGATGAAAAAGATCTTGCGACTCTAGGGTTTAATGACCTCACAGAACTTCGAGCAGAGGCTGCAGATTTTGCAGATCTTTTTGTCAAAACTCCAGGGTATATTCATAACTTTAAACATGTTCACTGGATAGACTTTATTACTTGTGCAGAATCAAATGATGAATCCAAAGTTATCATTAATGTAAATAATAAGAATTATAGATGCATCCTTAACATCACAACAGCTTTTTTAGTGGACAACCCCTCATCTAAAGCATATTTGATTAACTTGAATCATTTAAGAGAACTTACTCATGAAGAGAGTGAGAGTATTGCTGGTGACATCATAGAACGTCACCCTTCTCAAGGAGATTTAGAACCACAAGCAATCTTTAATACTACTACAACTTCAGAAATATCCACGAAAGAGGATGAAGAACATATCCTTGATGAATACGACATGCCTTTAGAGATTGAAATTGAAGATGAACCATTAAATCTAGAGATTGAAGACAGCTTTGATGCTATCCTTCAAGAGGATGATAAACTAGACATTGACTTAGATTTCGACAAAGAGATTTACAAAGAAGAGATTCTCCCAGCAACACCTATAAAAAAAGAGACTGTAGAAGAGAGCCTAGAGAGTACTTATGTATATGACCCAGCTATAGCATCTCATGAGCTTGGTCTCCCAATAGATTTAATTGAAGAATTTATTCAAGATTTTATAGAGCAAGCAAAAGAGTTCAAAGAGAAAATTTATATAGCACTCAATGAAGGAGAGTTAGATACTCTGAAAATCCTCTCACATAAGCTCAAAGGTGTTGCAGCTAACCTTAGAATAGAGGATGCTTTTGAGGTTCTAACAATCGCCAATACCTCAAATGATATTAATACCATTAGAGAAAGCTTAGACACTCTTTATAAAATAATTTCAAGACTTGAAGGTGAAGAGATTCATGAAGAGAAAAAAATTATAAAAGAGAATGTACTCCCCACTTCTTCATACAGTGATTTACCAGAGATCGAGATTTCTGAAGAAAAAATTGAAATAAATATGGAAGAGGAGGAGAATGATCAAACTCTTAACTACTCCAAAACAACTACCGCCAATGAAATAGGTCTTGATATAGAAAATTTTAATATACTATTTGATGATTATATCAATGAAGCAAATGAAATTGTTCTATCACTTAAAAATGCTATAAAGAATAAAGACTTTACACTTTGTAAAAATGAAGCCCTTAAACTTAAAGGAATGAGTGAAAATATGAGAATAAATCATTTTGCAACATATATTGATCTCTTAATCAACGATCAGGAGTCTCAACATCATTTAGATGCCCTAAAAAGCATAGAGACTCTCCTAATTCAACTTTCAAAAGTAGGAGTATAAACTATGCAATTAGGCCTTAAAAATAGACTTAGGCTCATTAGTCTTTTTCCAATTATTCTTCTTTTTTCCATTACTAGTTATTTTGTATACAACTCATACCAAAACTATAAAGCTGCACAAGTTTTACAGGATAAACTCTCAGAGAACAGACAACTTAATGCACTTGTAAATGATATATCAAGAGAGAGAGGAATGACTGTTATCTACCTTGGAAACTCCTCTAAAAACACACTGCGGTCATTAAAAAAGCAGAGAAACATTGTCGATATGAAAGAGCGGATTTATCTTGAGCATGTACAGAACAAAGATGTACTTCATGATCATTCAAATGGTGTTTCAGGGTGTAAAACATGTCAAAATGTAGAGTCTCTACAACTTGCACTTAATAATATTAAAAAAATACGAGCACTTGTTGATCAACATGAAACAAACTTTAACGAAGTATATAAAAATATTTATGGTACAACACAGCATATTGCTATTTCACAACTTGAAGAGATTACCTTTAATCAACTCGATCCGGAAATCAACTCTTATGCTACACAGTACATTGCCTTAGTACGTGCGAGTGAGTACACATCTAACGAGAGAGACTTTATCTCTTTTGCAATTGCACGATCTACTGAGTTTGAAGATGAAGAGATGAACTTATGGATCTCACTTATTGCAAAAGCTGATGCACTTACATACTCAACACTTAAAAACAAGCTTCTTGTGTCACAACTTGATACAGTACTTAAAAATGAAGATATCCTAGAGCTCTTTGATGATATAAATACAGAAAGAACAAACATTGTTTCCGTTGCAGGAACAGGTGAATATGATATCACTTCGGGTATCTGGTTTACTATGCTTTCTGAGAAAGTAAATGCCCTTTCAAAAGCACAAGATATTATTTTAACGGCTATGGACGAAAGAGCTATTACAGTAAAAGAGAATGCTTTACAATTTCTTACTATTACATTAACAGTATGGCTAATTTCAGTTATATTAGCAATATTGGGATTTTTACTCTCTAACGAAATTGCTCGAAATATCAAAAACCTTGAAGAAGTACTTAAACGTGTTGCAGAAGATACAAGTGACGGCAGCGATGTTATAGATATTAACCTTCATACTGCAAAAGGTACATCAGAAGCTTATGACCTACTTGAGAGAATTATTGAGCAGACAAGACTTGATAAAGAGTCTGCTCAAGAGGCTTCCCAAGCAAAATCAATGTTCCTTGCAAATATGTCTCATGAGATTCGTACACCTCTCAATGGTATTGTCGGGTTTACTGAACTTCTTAAAGATACAGGACTAGAAGAGGAGCAAACTGAATTTGTTGATATTATCGAAAAATCTTCTGAAAACCTTCTTGAAATTATTAATAATATTCTTGACCTCTCAAAAATAGAATCAAATAAATTAGAAATTGAAGATATCGCATTTAATCCTGCAGAAGAGTTTGAGTCTGCTGTTGATGTTTATGCTGTTCGTGCAAGTGAAAAACATATTGATCTTGGATGTTTTGTTGATCCAGAACTTGAAAATCCTATTAAAGGGGATCCTACAAAAATAAAAGAGGTTATTATTAATCTTCTCTCTAATGCTGTGAAGTTTACAAGTAGTGCAGGAGCAATTAATGTAGACATTAGAAAACTTGACTCACAACGTGCTGGAATTACAAGGATCCGTTTTGAAGTACAAGATAGTGGAATTGGCGTAACTAGTGAGCAAAAAAATAGAATCTTTGATGCCTTCTCTCAAGCTGACACATCTATTACTCGTAAATATGGTGGCACTGGTCTTGGTCTTACTATCTCTTCACGTTTTATTGAGTTGATGGGTGGACAGCTTGATCTACACTCAGAACCAGGAGAGGGTACAACATTTTTCTTTACTATCGATTTTGAAGAGGTTGAGAGCCTTAATGAAAGTAAAAAAGGAACTTTTTCCAACATTAATGCACTTGTATTAGAGTCTACACATAAAACAAAACGTCAAGAGATCTATCTCAAAGAGTATCTAGACTTTTATGGTGTAAGCTATACATCATTTAAAGATATGCAAGAGTTAGAGACATTGCAACGTCAGGTGAGTTATGACCTAATATTTGCTGATTATGATTACTCGGATGAGAACTCTCTGCATAAATATAGTACCTTACCACAAGAGCTTATTGTCTTAACTAAATCATACTTTATGAAAAAACTTGACTCTATGCACTTAGAGATTCTTAAAACACTTTATGAACCACTTAACAACTCTAAACTGCGACTTGTTTTAGAGAATTATTATGCTGAAAATTTCAATACAAAAAAAGCAAAAAAAGTAAGTAAGAAAACATTTAATGCTAAAACATCTAAGTTTAATGCGAATGTTTTGGTTGCCGAAGACAATATTATAAACCAAAAACTTATTAAACGAACACTTGAAGATTTAGGACTTAAAATCTCTATTGCTTCAAATGGATTAGAAGCATTTCAAAAACGCAAAGATGGAAACTTCGATCTTATCTTTATGGATATTCAGATGCCTTTCTTAGATGGAATGGAAGCAACTAAAGAGATTTTAGAGTATGAAGAGGAGTATAACCAACCACATATCCCTATTTTAGCACTTACAGCAAATGCACTTAAAGGAGATAGAGAAAGATTCTTAGAAGCAGGCTTAGATGAGTATACAACAAAACCACTTGTACGCTCTGAAATTATTTCACTTTTAAACCATTTTCTAGCCGACTACATTGTTGATGAAAATAATCCTGAGCCTGAGCCTGAACCTGAAGAGATTGAGATTGAAGAAGAACTTATTGCTCCTGAGCCTGAAGAGATTGAGATTGAGATTAAAAAAGAACTTATTGCTCCTGAAGCTGAATATACTACAGATATTCTTCTTGCAAAGAAAACAGGTTTTGAAGCGAGACTTTTTACTGTTATTTTAGATTCACTTGGATATAGTTACCAGAGTGTTACAACTCTCTTTGAACTTGAAAAAGAGATAGAGAAAAAAAGTTATAAGGTTATTCTTTTTGATAAAGAATTTAAAGATTTAAAACTTGAAAACTTTGCATCTTTAGTAAAAGAAGCTAACCATAACAAAGGGATAGACTCAAAACTCATTCTTATGAGTGATCCATCTACAAAGGATAGCGGTGAGGAATCACTCTATGCGGATGAAATTATAAAAAATGTAGTTAATAAAGATCTACTGAGACTACTTATAGAAAAATTTATTTAAGGATATAAAAAATGCAAAGAGATAATCTAATAGTTTTAGCTGTTGATGATGATATAATAAACCTCAAACTCCTCAAATCAATGCTCAAAAAGAGCGGTAAAGTCAAAGAGCTAATTGAGGCAAAAAATGGTTCAGATGCTATAGGAAAGCTTAAAAGTCGTGATGATATTGATCTTATCTTGCTAGATATTATTATGCCTATTATGGGTGGTATCGATATGCTAAAAGTCGTTCGTGCAGATGACAATCTCCGTCAACTTCCTATTATAGTTCTTACAACAGATGAGACAAAGAAAGTAGAAGCTTTAGAGTGTGGGGCAAATGGTTTTTTAATGAAACCTATCCGTAATGAAGAACTACTTAAAAAGATAGCTACAGTTATACTCTAGTTATTAAACAAGATTCTCTAAACGAGAATCTGTTTTAACACCTCTTCTATACGAGTAACACCCATAATTTCCATAGCATCTTGAACCTCTTGAGGAATATCCTCTAAATCACGTTCATAATTTTTTGCAGGAATAAGAACCTTAGTCATGCCAGCCTTGTGTGCGGCAATAAGCTTCTCTTTGAGCCCTCCAATAGGTAAAACATCACCACTAAGCGAAACTTCACCAGTCATAGCAATCTCTGAACGAATTTTTCTACTGCTAAGTATTGAAGCAATAACACTACACATGGCTATACCAGCACTAGGACCATCTTTAGGTGTTGCACCATCTGGTACATGAATATGTAAGTCATAGCGCTTATATACTTCACTAGCATCCAGATTAACACCCTCCTCTTTCTCTTTAAAAGTAGTAGGAATATTTTTCAAATCAATCTTTAATTTACGAGTATCTATAAGTGTTTTTACAACACTCATAGCTATTCTTGCTGACTCTTTCATAACATCACCAAGACTTCCCGTAAGCTGCATAGTGCCTTTACCTTTAATACGAATAGATTCTATCTTAAGTACATCTCCACCAACAGCCGTCCAAGCAAGACCATTTACAACACCAACAACAGGAACTTTATCTGTTTTTTCTATCTCAAAAACAGATTTATCAAAAAATGTTTTTAAATTTTTCAATGTAACCGACACTTTATCAGTCTTTGGATTCTGAAGTATCTCTTTTGCCACTTTGCGACTCAAGTCTGCTATACGACGACGGAGATTACGTACTCCTGCCTCTCTAGTATAACTGTGAATAAGCTCTTTAAGTGCTGGTTTAGAGATACTAAGCTCAGATTTTTTAAGTCCATGCTTTTTCACTTCTTGAGGAATTAAATAACGCGAAGCTATCTCAAGCTTCTCTTGAGGTGTATATGAACTTACAGATATAAACTCCATTCTATCTCTCAGTGGTGCAGGAATACGTCCAACATCATTAGCCGTTGCAATAAAAATAGCATTTGAGAGATCAAGATTAAAGTTTAAATAATAATCTCGAAATTCACTATTTTGTTCAGGATCAAGAATCTCTAATAGAGCAGCAGTTGGATCCCCTCGCTGTGAACGAGAAACTTTATCTATCTCATCTAAAACTATTACAGGATTCATCTTTTTAGCATCTATAAGCCCCTGTGTAATACGTCCTGGCATAGCACCAACATAAGTACGTCTATGCCCACGGAGTTCATTTACATCTTCAAGCCCACCAAGTGCTATACGAATAAGTGGACGTTTAAGAGCAGTTGCTATAGAGTTTGCTAAAGAGGTTTTACCAACACCTGGAGGTCCACTAAAGCAGAGGATCGCTCCTGCACTCTTCTTTTGAGAAACACCACGAAGTTCTAGCAGCTCTTTTACTGCAAAATACTCTACTATTCGTTTTTTAGGCTTTTCTAAAGAGAAGTGGTCCTTATCTAATTGTGTTTCTACTGTATCTATATGTAATGATTTTTTAGAAAAACTTCCAAAAGGAATATCTAAAACCCAGTCGAGATATGTTTGTGTCATTGAAGCATCTGAAGAGTCAGGATGCATACGAGAGAAACGTTCAAGCTGTTTACTCACCTCTTTATAAGCATCTTCACTCATCTTCTCTTTTTTTGATTCAAGTTTTTTTCTATACTCTTCTATCTCTTCATCTCTTGAAGTATCTGTTCCAAGCTCTTTTTGAATCTGCTTGAGTTGCTCTTTTAAGAAGTACTCTTTATTAATTTTTTCTATGTGCGTATGTACTTTTGATCGAATCTCTTTTTGGAGTTTATGTCCCTCTATTTCATCTATCAAAAAATCTATAAGATCTAAAAATCGTTTCTCCGTATCTACCTCAACAAAAATATTATATGCCTGCTCTTTTTTAAGCTTTACTGTTGAGCAGATCAAATCTATAATACGATTATGATCGTGATTCTCCTCTATAGTACGAAGTAGATCAGGTGGGAAGTAGTTGCTAACACTTGAGAGTGTTCGTACTTTTTCTCTTACTATCTCTAAAATAGCATCTATTTTAAGTTTATGAACTTCTGTGGACTCAATTACATCAACATGTGCCATAAGTGGTTCTTGAGATATCTCATACATACTTTTAGCACGTGCCAAGCCTTGAAAAAGCACCTTAACACGTCCATCGGGAAGTACTACCTTTCTCATAATAGAACCAACAACACCAGCATCATAGAGAGAGTCAAAATCGCGCTCACCTTCATGTGTCGGTTTTGTTGTACAAACAATAACTAAGGAGTTCTCTTCAATAGCTTTTGTTGCTGCATTTATATTTTTTTCATCACTTAAAAAAAGTGGGCTTATCATAAAAGGGTATAAAAAAAGTTCATCTTCTGCTATAACAGGTATATCTGCAGGGAACTCACCATAATTACTTAATTTCATCTATAGTTCCTAATTTCTAAAATTATTTTGTTTCATTCTCATCAACAACAGAGTTTCTCGAGACAACACTTCTTGTATCGGGTATAAGAAAACCATACCAACTTGCAGTACCATCCCCTTCAAACCATGACTTATACCAAGGTGAGTTTGCTCTCTCAACTTCACTCCAGTTTATCCAAGGTTGTGGTTCAATAGCTCTATAGTATGCAGCACTTTTTGGCTTGTCAATACGTACATAAAGATCTGCAATTGTTTCATTAAGTGCTGCTTCAGCAAGGTATAAATTAGTTGCCATCGTATCGACAATACTATAATACATAGAGTGAGGGTAACTACGTTTAAACTTTTCTGACTCTATAATTGCTTGCTTAATTAGCTCTTGATCACGTCGCGGATTTGGTAATGCTAAATACTTCGCTTTTATCTTTAAAAACTCTGCAAACTCTTTCTCATTTGCATTCGCATACCTCTTTACATACTCATCTAAAAAGTGCTCAGCTAAAAGATACTCTTCATAATACATATGCGAAATCGCTAAAATCATTGTGGCTTCTGGAAGTAATGGTGAGGCAATATGCTCACCTTGAAGTGAAGAGTAGTAGTTGTCTGCTTTATCTATACTCCCTTCAGAGACAGACTCTATAATTTTAGCATACCAATATACAGCTGGCTTATTATACTCTTCTAAATCCTTGGCACAGCCAGAAAAAAGTACCATAAATGCAAAAAATGCTAAAAAAGTTTTTATATATAATTTCATTAAATATTTCCCTAGTTATAATTAGAATGCTATTCTACCTAAAAGATATATAACAGGGATTAAAGAGCTTATGTTTTATAGCCTTGAAGTAAATCATTAAGGTTATTTGTTCGATCCATAAGAGTTGATGATGCATCAGATATCTCATCTACTGTCGTTTGATTTTCTTGAGAAATTTTCTCTATATTTGAAACTTTTGTAATCATAGTAGCTATCGTCTTAGAGTTATCAATATATCCAGTTACCGTCTCATCTACCTGTGTTATTGAATCTTCAATAGCACTTACACTCGAGTGAATCTCTACCTCAACATCATTCGCATTTTGAGAGAGTGCTTCAATAGCTTTCGCATTAGTAGACATATGCTCACTAGCATCATTTACAGACTGTGTTATCACACTAATAGTTGTGTTTATCTCACCAAGAGACTTTTGTGTACGCTCTGCAAGTTTACGAACTTCATCTGCTACAACAGCAAAGCCCCGACCATGCTCTCCAGCACGGGCAGCCTCAATAGCAGCATTAAGTGCAAGAAGATTTGTTTGATCCGCTATATCTGAAATAACATCTAAAACACCTTTTACAGCTGTTGTCTCAGAGCTCAGTTCTACAAGCTTATTGGAAAGTTCAAGCTCATCTTGACTTCTCTCTTCTATCTCATTTGCAAGATTTACAATTTTTTCATTTACATTTCTAAGTGTATTACCCGTTGCATCAATATTCTCTTTTGTCTGTTTTGCTTGTTCTATTGAAAGACGTAGGACATCTTGAAGTGCTTCTCCATCTTCAGCCACTTCATGTACTATGCTACTCTCCTCTTCTGCTTTACGCTTCATATCTACAGATGCACGAGATAAAGTAGTTGCTATTTCACTATTGTACGATGAAGTAGATGTCGCTTCACTTACAGTTACACGCACTTTTTCTATAAATTCATTTATATTATATGCCACTTCTGAGATCTCATCCCCTTTTGGCACTTCAACTCGCTTTGTTAAATCACCATCACCTTTAGCAAGTGCATATGTAGCGTTTTGAAGTGTTTTTAATTTATCGATAATAAATATTTTAATAATAAAGAGAGAAATTAAAATCATAAGTACAATAAAAACTGCTGTTCCTATCAGTGCATTTATAAAGTTAGAGTTTGCATTTGAGAGTGCTTCATCCTCATCTATTTTTACTATCATTGCCCATTTCTCGCCATACACATCTACTGGACCATAAGAGAGAATAACACTATGCCCTAAATAATCGCTTCCTAAAGTAGTTCTACTTTTCCCTTCAATTGCATTTCGAGTAGTCTTCGTTTCTATCTTATAATTACCAATCGTAGTTCCAGCTTGCTTTGTTGCAATATCGAACTCTTTTATTTTATTTGTAAATCGACTCTCATTTCGCATGGTAAAATTAGAACCCACTAAAAATGCCTCACCACTCTCACCTAAGCCAACCTTATCTACTTGTTTATTAAAGTTCATAACTTCATTGAGCTTCTCTTTTGGAAGTTGAAAGATAAGTGTCCCCTCATTATCTTCACCAAAATAAATTGGCATAGCTATAAATGCGACTTGCGCATTATATGCAGGCTCATAAATAGAAAAATCTTCAAAAACGACCTCACCTTTTTTTGCCTTCAGTGATTTTTTAAAGACTCTACCTATAGCACTATTTGCATAAGCACCCTCTAAGAGATTTGTTCCAAGGTCACAGTTTTTTTGCACACTATAGACTACATCCCCTGCCGGATTTACCATCAACAAATCATTTCTTCCAAACGCTTCCAAAATACTTCTTAAAATAGGATGCTCCTGTACATGAATCTCTGAATACTCAGTTGGGAACATCTTATTCATTTTATAATTTTCTTTTTTATTATATGGCTCTGAGTTACTCGCTATATAAAGATACTGTAAAATAAGTCCCTTATCACTTTTTGGTAAGTAAAAAGAGACATCTTTTTTTGCGGGAGCACCCTTTAAATTATAGTTAACATGAGCAAGATACTCATTATTATAATAGTTTAAAAGTTTTGCTTTTACTAGATCTAAATCAATATCTAAATCCTCAAGATTCTCAACTGCTTCATCAAAATCCCATAAAAGTTTCACTGTTTCACTATTGAGTGCTTTTGAAGAGAGTATATATTTCATCTCTGCAAAGTAGTCCTCTATATGTTGAATTTTACTTATTTTTATAGAGCTCATCTGCTCCATTCTTGTCTTAAGTATCTCCTCTTTAGCACTACTAGAAATGGTATAGGCTACACCAAAACCAAGGACAACTAAGGCTACAATAAAAAAAATGATAACTCTAAAATTAATGCTTTTTGTATTCATCTCAAAAACCTACTTATATTAAATAAATACTATTTTATCATATTTTTAAAACTATTATCATTAAAATTAGTATAAAATACACTTATGCAAATAAGAGAAATGAATTTAAAAGAGTTAGAAGTAGTCTATGAACTACTCTCTCAACTAAGAGTAACATTATCCTTCAAAGAGTTTGATGATCTCATCTACGATATGCGACATATGGAGTACAAAATGCTTGGTCTCTTTGAGAGAGGGAGACTTATAACCTATGCAGGAGTGGCAGTACAGACAAATTTTTACCATAAACGCCATCTTTTTGTCTTTGACTTTATCACCCATAAAGAAGAACGAAGAAAAGGGTATGCAAATGAGATGATGGAGTATTTAGAAATTTATGCAAAAACTGCAATGTGTGAAAATATAGTACTCTCTTCAGGATTGACAAGAGAAGAAGCTCACAGTTTTTATGAAAAAAAAGGATTTCATAAAAAAAGTTTTATCTTCTTAAAAAGTATCTAATTATTACTGGTTTAGCTTACTTTTTAAAATTATTTTTCCACTCTCAACTCCTGGTTGATCGTAGGCATTTATATACATAAACTTTGCACAAACAGATGTTAAAAGTTCATACTCATACATTAAACCTGCTATTGCACTCTCACATACTGCATCTATAGTTATAACATCACAAGGAATATCACTTAAGTTATTTATAGCTTCTATGGTTGCATCGGCTTGCATATTTATAAGAGAAGAGAACTCTCTATTATCAAGATAATTTAGCATCTCTAAACCCTCAAGGTTTACAGCAGGAATTTTAAGATCATTTGCAAAATTTTCTACTTTAATGACAGTTACTGTTTTATCTCGTCTCCCCTCAACTATAAGCTGAAGAAAAGAGTGCTGATCGATGGGACCTATTATACCTATAGGTGTCAGTCCCTGTCTTGTTGCATTGATGTCTACTTTTCCTAAAGACTCACCCCAGAGTTGTATATACCACTTGTTAAAACCCTCTAAACGCGAAGAGTAAGAGAAGACTACATTTATGTTAAATTTATTTTTATACTCTACAAAGAAACGTGCTTTTTTTAAGATACTTTCATAACTCTTCTCTTGAGAGAAAAATGAATCATGCACTCTTTTTACACCCTTAAGAAGCTCATCTATCTTAATACCTACTATGGCTAAAGGGAGTAATCCTACGGCTGTAAAAACAGAGAAGCGACCACCAACATCTTTTGGTATAGTAAAAGTCTGCATCTCATTTGCTTTTGCATAGGCATTTAACTTTGAATCA
Source organism: uncultured Sulfurimonas sp. (assembly GCA_964564315.1). GTDB lineage: Bacteria > Campylobacterota > Campylobacteria > Campylobacterales > Sulfurimonadaceae > Sulfurimonas. The sequence continues at coordinate 3,554 of CAZMBK010000018.1, read as the reverse complement.
TCCTCTGTAATAATAAGTGTATTTGTTTTATCTACTTGAACAAGTGAATGAATATACTTAAAGATCGAAATAGTTTCAACTGTAGTTCCAGACTTAGATATAACAATAAACAGCGTATCATTTAGATCTATACCCTCTAGTTTTGACTGAATATCTATGGGGTCAGTAGTCTCTAAAAAGTAGAGTTTCTTTGAGAGATCTCTTGAGTGTTTTAAAAATTTATATATAGCATACGTACCAAGAGTACTCCCCCCTATTCCTATAACAACAATATTTTTTTGTGTAACACCCTCTGCATACTCTTTAAAAGCACTCGTATCTTGATGCGCTAAATTGTAATACCCTATAGACTCTTTCTCTTTAATAATCTCTTCAAAAAGTTGACTATCAGATATAGTCGGATTGTAGTTATTCTTATAGTTCACACAAACACCCTCTTTTATAAAATTTTTAAATTATACACTTTTTCTTTAAATTTCTCTATATCTTCTGATCTATTATGTTTTTTTGCACCATGGAGTAACAAAACATACTTTTTTAAAAGTTCTTCTTCTATCTCTTCTCTATAATTACTACAAGTATCATCTTTAAGTAGCTTCTCTAATGTCTGCACACGAAAACTATCCATTCCAAAAAACTTAAAACTCAACTGGTCATTATGACCTGCATATTTTTTTATAAGCTTCTTATTGATTAAGCCTATCTTCTCTCTTTGCGCAATTCGTAACCAGAGATCATAATCTTCACACACTGCTAAAGTCTCATCAAAAAGTTCAAAACGAGTAAAAAGAGTTTTATTTATAATCACAGAAGAGGGAGCAATATTGCAGTAGGAAAGATTTTCTAAAAAAGTATTTTCACCTACTTTTCTAAATTTCTTAGGTATTTTAATCTCTTTATTATCTCGTATCCATGTTTCAGCTGTATAACTCATTAAAATTTCTGGACACCTCTTATGAAACTCAGCTTGCATAGCTAACTTCTCATGTACCCATACATCATCAGAGTCTAAAAATGCTATCCACTCATTTTTAGACTCTGAAATTCCCCTATTTCTTGCAGAAGAAACACCAGAATTTTTTTGATATATATAGCGTATACTTGGGAAATCTTTTTTTATATCTGAAGTACAATCTGTTGAGCCATCATCTATAACAATAACTTCTACGACAGAGTATGTTTGAGCAAACACAGATTTTAGTGCTCTTTTTAAAAAATCATATCGATTATATGTTGGAATAATAACCGATATTTTCATAAAAGATGTATCTACCAGACTTTTATCTCATTGTAAATACTATCACGTTCTACTGGAATAAAACCGCTATTTTTTATAAGATCAGTAAAATCCTTTACATCAACACCATTTGCACTTGCAGCTCCTGCTGCTGAATTTATAGACTCTTTTTCTATGGTACCATCAAGGTCATTTGCACCAAATTCTTGTGCGACAAGTGCTAAGTTTACTGTAGATGTCACCCAATATGCTTTTAAATTTACAACATTATCAAGTACTAAACGCGAAACTGCCATAGTTTTTAAAATCTCATTTGCTGTAATCGGAGCTTCAATGTTTAAGTAGTTATTTTCAGTTTGGTAAACAAGAGGTATAAAGCAGTTAAAACCACCTGTAATATCTTGAAGATCACGAATACGCATCATATGGTCAATGCGGTTCTCACGAGACTCTACATGACCAAAAAGCATAGTAACATTTGATTTTTTTCCACGCTCATGCCATTTTCTATGAATCTCAAACCACTGATCTGAAGTTACTTTTCCCTTACAAATATAGTCACGTACCTTCTCATCAAAGATCTCAGCACCACCACCAGGCATAGAATCAACCCCATTCTCTACCATCATATCAAGTACTTCATCATACGTAAGTCCATGATGTCGAGAGAGAAAATCTACCTCAGCAGCAGTTAAAGCTTTTACATGAAGATGTGGATATTTATCTTTTATCTTTTTAAAAACACCAAGGTACCAATCAAGTGTGACATTAGGATTATGCGCAGAGACTATATGTATCTCTTTTGCCCCTTTTTTATCATTCTCTTCTACTATTTTAAGTATATCATCATGACTCATGGTGTACTGGTTTGGATTTTTTCGTGTTGCACTATATGCACAAAATTTACAAACATCTGCACAGACATTTGTAGGGTTTATATGACGATTTATATTGAAGTAAGTTTTTTTATCATGAAGCTCTTGGCGTTTAGCATCGGCTAATGCACCAAGCTCAAAAAAGTCCATATCATAAAGTGCTACTGCCTCTTGAAAGTTTAGTCTATTATTTTTACGCATCTGTCTACTTTGTATAATTTAAATTTTATTAGTGAGTGTATTATATCATAGAAGTTTACTCTTTAGTTTTTATAGCTTACAATCCAATCGCTATCCCCTGTTACAAGAAGCAGTGGCGTTTTTAACTTAGCAACATTCTCTATACTATCTAAGTCATCGGTAGGGAAAAGTTGTTTTGGAATACAGCTTGAAAAAAGTAAAAGAGAAAAAATGCTAAAAGTAGTTTGCAAATCCTCACAATAGTATCTATTAACGAGGATTTGTACCCATACTTAGCTCTGATGGAATTCTAAAAAATGTAAAAGGAGGAAAGCTTGTGGGAAGTTCTATAGGGTTAGTATTCCCACTATGGATGGCATCATAAATTTTACCATTTTGTGCCTTGAGTCTTTTAAAACTCATATAAAATCTGCCCTCTTTTTTATAAGTAGACCCTATTTCATTATCAACAACTGCCACCTCTGAGCCTAAAGGAAAAACAACCTCTATCTCATCATTTGGCTCTGTTTTAAACTTACATAAAAAGTGTGTACCCTCTGCATTTACCACACCACTCACTTGATGTGTTCCAAGTTGCATGGAGAAGTCTAAACTCTGTGTATCATTTCTCTCAAAAGGTCGTGATACTAAATAAGCATCAGTGTAACCACGGTTTTGCAGTGATTGAAGTTCATACTGATACTTCTCATGGTTAAATGTATCTGCATAATAATCATCAATAGCCATTCTGTATGCTTTTGCTGTAGTTGCCGCATAGTAAGCTGTTTTAGTGCGCCCTTCTACTTTTACAGAGTCTACTACTCCACTCTCTAAAATCTCTTTCATATGTGATGCAAGATTTAGATCTTTTGCATTCATGATGTAAGTACCAACACCCTCTTCCTCTTCAAGTCTAAAGAGTGTTCCTGTCTCAGGATTTGCTGCATACATCTCATACTCAAAACGACAATCATTTGCACAAGAACCACGATTTGGCACACGACCACTCTGAAGTGTAGAGATAAGACAACGCCCACTGTAAGCAAAGCACATACTTCCATGTACGAAAACTTCCAGTTCTAAATCTGGTAACTCTTTTTTAATTGCCACTAAATCTTTCAAAGATATTTCTCGAGCAGTAATAATACGAGTTGCTCCCATTTCATGATAAATTTGAGCATCTAAAACATTCATAACATTTGCTTGTGTAGAGAGATGCAGTGGCATATCTGGCACTAGATCATGGCAAAGTTTTAAAACAC
>CAZMBK010000017.1:0-21898 GCA_964564315.1 uncultured Sulfurimonas sp. | reverse complement strand
AGGGTGATGTTTGGATAGCAAAAGCATTGCTAGATTGTAACATTGAGCCATCAACATCACAGGCTAGAAGAGATATTAAGCAAGGTGGTGTTAAAATAAATCAAGAAAAAGTGATAGATGAAAAACTACAACTTATAACTGGAGAGTATCTACTTCAAGTTGGAAAAAGAAAATTTGCAAAACTAAAGGTAAATTAAATGAGCTTTAACTCTTTAAAAATTGGAAAATACACTATTGAGAAACCTATTGTTCAAGGTGGAATGGGTGTTGGAATTAGCTGGGATCAACTCGCTGGAAATGTTTCAAAAGAGGGTGGTCTTGGTGTTATTAGTTCTGTAGGAACTGGTTATTATTTAAATAAAAAGTTTGCAGGAAAATTAGTTGCAGATAGACCTTTGAGTGAAAATAACTTTTACTCTAGAGATGGTTTTGAAGCGATTATAAAAAGTGCTCGAGAAATTTGTGGAGATAAACCACTTGCAGCAAATATTTTATATGCTATTAATGGATATGGTGATGTTGTGCGTAATGCATGTGAGCTTGGCATTGATATTATTATAACAGGGGCAGGTCTTCCTACTAATATGCCAGAGTTTACGGAGGGGTATCCTGATGTTGCACTTGTGCCTATAGTCTCCTCTGCAAAAGCACTGAAAATTATCTGCAAACGTTGGCAAAAACGATATAACCGTCTTCCTGATGCAGTTGTTGTAGAGGGTCCAAAATCTGGTGGTCACCAAGGGTTTACTTATGAGCAGTGTAGGTTACCAGAAAATCAACTAGAAAATATTGTTACACCAGTTGTAGAAGAGGCTGCAAAATGGGGAGATATCCCTGTTATAGCAGCTGGAGGTGTTTGGGATAAAACAGACATAGAAGATATGCTTAGTCGTGGTGCCCGTGGGGTACAAATGGGAACACGTTTTATAGGAACGAATGAGTGTGATGCACATGATAACCTTAAAAAAGTACTACTTGATGCAAAAAAAGAGGATATTCAGCTAATGAGTTCTCCTGTTGGTTATCCTGCACAAGGTGTTGTGACAAACCTTACACATTTAGTTGCTAAACGCGAGGGACCCTCTATTAAATGTATTTCTAACTGTGTTGCCCCTTGTAATCGTGGGGAAGAGGCGAAAGAGGTTGGCTTTTGTATAGCAGATAGACTCTCTGATGCGTATGAAGGTAACTTAGAGACTGGTCTTTTCTTCTCTGGAACAAATGGGTATAAGCTCAATGAAATTATCTCTGTAAAAGAGTTAATGACTAAGTTAACAGAGGGCGAATAAATATTTAATGCTTCGTAATTTTTTTGTTTTACTTCTTCTTTTTACTGTCACTCTCTATGCTTTGAGTGACAAAGAACTTCTGAATCGTGCTGATACTTATGCAAAATCATCTAGTAAAACAAATCAATTTCGTGCTTATAATGATTATAAAAATCTCTACCTTCGTGCATTAATGAGTGATAATGAAAAAGTAAGAGTAAGTGCTTTAAGGGGAATACTAAAGAGTGGGAAAAAACTTCATATAGATGTGTCTCAATACTCTGATGAATTAGCTTCCATCAAACCTCAAACGAAATACATAGCACCAAAATCAAAAGCGATTAAGAAAAACCCTCATAAAAGAAAAGCAATAGTTAATTCTACCCACAAACTAAAATCTGTAAGATGGAGAGATAAGCGATTAGTACTTGCTTTTGATCAGAAACTTAACAATAATCAAATAAATTATTTTACATCTTATGATAGTAAAAAAAAGCTCTATCGATATACTTTTGATATTCATGCTTCTGTATTAACTCGTTCCCAGACACTTCGAAAAGAGGGTGTAGATAGTATAAAAATAGTTCAAAATGATATGAATAAACTTCGTATTCTCATAGAAAATAGATATAAACTTTCCATCCGATTTAAAAAACAAAATAGAGAATTAATTATAAATATTGTTCCTTCAAAGTATACGAAAGTTCAAAAAGAGGCTATTGCTAAAAAACCTGTAATAGAGAGCACTCAAAATAGAAATAAAATTATAGTTATTGATCCTGGTCATGGTGGTAAAGATCCTGGTGCTATTGGGTATAGAAACTATAGAGAAAAAGTTGTAGTCCTTCAAATAGCTAAAGAGTTGAAAAAAGTTTTAAAGTCTCGAGGTTATAAAGTTTATATGACAAGAGAGACTGATAAGTTTGTACGATTGAGAAATAGAACAAAATATGCAAACAGAAAAAAAGCAGATCTTTTTATAAGTATTCATGCGAATGCTGTTGGAAAAAAAATAGCGAAAAAGGTACATGGTTTTGAGTGTTATTTTCTCGATAAATCACGTTCATCAAGAGCAAAAAGAGTTTCAGCAAGTGAAAATAAAGCAGATCTTAAAGATATGAATTTTTATGGGAAAGAGAGTTTTTTAAACACACTTAATTCTCATAATATTGTAGCTGCTAATAAACTTGCTATTGATTTACAACGTGGGGCATTGGGTGTGCTCTCCAAGAGTTATAGTATTAAGGATGCAGGTGTTCGCTCTGGTCCTTTTTGGGTTTTAGTGGGAGCACAGATGCCTGCCGTTCTTGTAGAGGTTGGATTTATTACACACCCAAAAGAAGCGAAGCGTTTAGTGAGTAGTAAGTATCAAAAAAAGATGGCACTTGGTCTTGCAAATGGAGTAGAACGCTATTTCTTCAATAATTAAATAGAGATATAAAAGAGAAGTAGTTTTTACACTAAATCCTCTTTTTTCCACTCTAGTTTCCCATGAACAGCTTCTTTGTCACTAATGATGTACTCTATCTGCTGTTTTACTTTGTCGTAGCTATATTGCTCTTTAAAGCCTTGTATTCTTCCACCTGCTGCATTTGGATGTCCACCACCACCACACCACTCTTTAGAAATTTGAGCTACACTTACATTGTAGTCAGCACGAAGGCTTATAGCACCCTTAAAGCTTACATCTACTATGAAGTCGTATTCAGGGTAGGCTACTAGAAAACCATTTCCAACTATAGAAGTATTTCCTACTGCATAGCTTAAGAAACCTTTATACCCTTTATAGTAAATAGTATTTGTTTTTCGCTGAGAGCCAAGCAGTGCTACTACAAAGTCAGTCGCGAGGTTATCAAGTGTATCGTTTTTTCCACGATTAAAAAAGGCTTTTTTTATTAAATGAATTTTTTCATCTAAAACAATAGGTGCATCCTTTTCATTTATATACTTTACTGCTTCTTCTAGGAGTGCGAGTTTATACTCATTGTCTTGATTTGCGAACATTACACGGTTAAGTTCACGTGTTTCATTTACTAAACGCATACAAACTTTTCCATACTCAAAATTATCATGCTCTTTTTTTATCCAAAGATCAACAGCATTTACAATCTCTACATATTTAGCCATCCATTGGGGCTCATTAAATTCAAAATGCTCTTTTGCATAGTCATAAACTATTTTAGTAGCACATCGCGCAACATCAAGATAGTACCATTCATATTTTTTTGCACTCTCTGCTCCTGTACCATGATGATCAAGTAGTTTAAGTGTCACATCAATTTTTTGTGAGTTGAGTTTTGCTACTTCATTTGTAAGCCATCGAGACTCATCTGCTGTGAGATTGAGATCACTAATGAGAATGAGAGCTTTGGCTTTGGCTTTTTTTATATTATCAAGCATCATTGATAATTTTGCTTTTACCTCAGGACCATAATTAGCATTGTAATTATACTTCTGGTAGGGTGTATACTTCATAACAAGCTGACAGCTGTAGCCATCAAGATCTATATGTGAGAGGTGGTGAATTATTCTATTTTTCATAAACTATTTTTTCCTTTTAAAATTATATTTTTACAGCTATAGAGCCGAGTACTTCAAATGTAGCACTTGAGTCTATCTCTGCATGTGAGAGGGTTACAACATCCAAAGAGAATCGTTCAAATATTTCAGCAATACCACGGCGAAGTTGAGGATCGACAATGATAATCACAGGTGAGACACCTTTTTGGAGTAACTCAGCAGCTTTTGTGCTTGTCGCTTGGATAAGCCCATTTATCTCACCCACATTAAGCATTAAGTTTCGTACACCATCTTTTTCTGCTGATTTTTGTAGTAGCATCTGTTCTGTATTTGTGTCAAAAGTGAGGAGGCGTATAACACCATCATCGCTAGAGTACATTTGTGTAATAACACGAGAGAGCTTTGCTCTTACTTGTTCTGTAATGAGTTCTACATTTTTAGTAAACTCAGCAATATCGGCAATAGTTTCTAAAATAGTAAGCATATCTTTAAGTGGAATTTTTTCATGGAGTAGGGCTTTTAAAACTCTTTGAATAAGTCCAATACTTGCTACTTTTAAAACATCATCAACTATAACAGGGAAGCTATCTTTTATTTTATTTATAAGTGTTTGAACCTCTTGACGCGTGAGGAGATCTTCTGAACTACGTTTAATAAGTTCACTCATATGGGTTGAAATAACAGTGGCTGGATCTACAACGGTATAGCCATTTATAATAGCATCCTCTTTGTCATCAGGAAAAATCCATAAAGCATCTAGTCCAAATGCGGGCTCTTTTGTGGCTTCTCCATTAATGTCACCTGTTGCCATACCACTGTCCATAGCGAGAAATTTATCTGGTTGAATCTCTCCCTCTCCTATGCTTATTCCTTTTAAAAGAATTTGATACTGTTGTGGTTTAAGATGTAAGTTATCGCGAATTCTTACTTGTGGCATTAAAAAACCATAGTCACTAGCAATTTTTCGTCGCATTGAGCGAATACGCTCAAGAAGATCTCCACCCTGCGCACTATCGGCTAGTTTTATAAGCTGGTAACCAAGTGTGAGTTCGAGCATTTCCACTTTAAGAATATCTTCTAAGGCATTCTCCTCCTCTTTTGCTATCTCCTCATTTGTCTTTTTAGGTTTTATCTTTTCACGCTCTTGTTTAAGTTGTTCTGCTGATTTATTTCCCTGTATATTGTCAACATCTAAAATACTTAATTCACCCTTATCAAACTTATAAATGGCCCAACCAAGTGAGGCAAACATAATTCCAACAAAGCCCATAGAAGCAGTAGGTAGACCAGGAACTAAGGCAAAAAGAATCATAATAAACCCAACAATCATCATGATTTTTGAGTTTCCAACCATCTGATTAATGGTACCCTCTGCAAAGTTATCACCATCACTTGAACTACGAGTAATCATAATACCCGTTGCAGTAGAGATAATAAGCGCTGGAATCTGTCCCACAAGTCCATCTCCAATAGTAAGGAGTGTAAAAGTTGAAGCAGCATCACCTACTGTCATATCATGCTGAAAAACACCTATAAGAAAGCCACCAATAATATTAATAAGTGTAATAATAATACCAGCAACAGCATCCCCTTTTACAAATTTACTCGATCCATCCATTGCCCCATAAAAGTTAGCATCTTGGAGTATCTCTGCACGGCGTTGTTTCGCCTGTGCATCATCAATAAGCCCTGCATTTAAGTCAGCATCAACTGCCATCTGTTTACCAGGCATAGAGTCAAGTACGAAACGAGCTGCAACCTCTGCAACTCTTGTAGAACCTTTTGTAATAACCATAAAGTTTATAAGTACCAAAATAGCAAAAACAATAATACCTATAACAAAGTTTCCACCTACAACAAAGTCACCAAAACTGGTAATAATATCACTCATCGCTTCTGGACCATCATGCCCATGGCTTAAAATCATCCTTGTTGTTGCAATATTTAGCGAGAGTCGAAAGAGTGTTAAGATAAGGATGAGTGTCGGAAAAGTTGTTAAGTCAGTTGGTTTTGGAATATAGAGCGAAATAAGGAGTATTAAAACTGCAAATGCCATTGATACCGTTAGGAGTATATCTAAAATAGCTGAGGGAAGAGGGACAATAATAATAGCTAAAATTGCCATAACAAAGATAACTACACTAAGGTCTCTTTGTCCAAGTAGAAAGTTAAGTGCCGTACCGACTTGCTGTTTAAAGGTTAATTTTTTTGCCATATATTTAAATAATTAATCTTCTATAATATCAGCTAAGGTAAGTTCTGCAAGAAAAAAGTCTATTTTTCCTTGTAGTTTGTTTAAAAATGGCCAAATTGTGCAGATATTTGCTTTATTTGAGGGACAATCTTTCTCAGATGGTGAGCACTCAAAAACAGCAGGAGCTTTCCCCTCTACTATGGACATTACATCAAGCATACTAATCTCTTTTGCATCTCTTTGGAGTGTAAAGCCACCTTTAGAGCCTTTATATGATTTTAATATATTTGCCTTTGCTAGAGATTGTAAAATCTTTGCTAAAAAACTTTTGGAAATAGTTAGTTCACGAGAGAGAGTTTCACTATCCATAGGCTCTTTGGCTTTTGACAATAAGATAAGAGAGAGTATAGCATACTCACTAGCACGGGTAATTAACATAGTTTTTACTTTCAATAATTATTTTAGAACTCTTATTATAGCGAAATTAATAGTAAATTATTTTACTTTTAAAAGAGAAAATTAGTATAGTTTAAATATATTTTGATATAATGGCATTTCAACTTTTACATATTGAGTGTGAATGTTAGATTATTATACCCATCAGGAGGCTATTATGGCTTTAGATTCGGCTAAAAAACAAGAAATTGTTGCAAAATACGGACGTAATGAAAACGACACTGGTTCAAGTGAAGTTCAAATTGCATTATTAACTACAAGAATTGCAGAGTTAACAGAGCACTTAAAAGTGTTTAAAAAAGATCATGCATCACGTTTAGGACTTCTTAAACTTGTTGGAAAACGTCGTCGTTTAATGAGATACTTCAAACGTACGAACAAAGAAGCATATCTTAATCTTGTAGAGTCTCTACAAATTCGTGACAACATCTAGTTTCACACTTTTTCTTACCTTCCTAAAGCTCATTTGAGTTTTAGGTTTTCTCCAACTTCAAATACACTTTTATAATTAATATATAACTTTTCTCTGTTGATTTTTTCTTAAATGTACTGAAAAAATGTCCATATTATCGTAATCTTCCCATAAATCTTGTTTCTTATCCCAAATATTCTTAATTCAATTTTTTTTTAGTTTGGACATAGTAAGCTTACGCTAATTAGATTTTATATCGGAGGTTTGTTGTGTCAAAAAATAATGAAGTAAGCACAGAAGGTTTAACTTTCATGGAAGATGGGGAAGTCCTTTATAATGACTTATACCTATTATCTGAAACTGATGAAAAGGGCATAGTTCGGTATGCGAGTGACTCTTTTTTAAAAATAGCAAATATGACTGAGAGTGATATCATAGGGCAACCGCATAATATAGTTCGACATCAAGATATGCCAAGAGCAGCATTTAAGTCTCTTTGGGATGATGTACAAACAAAAGGTTTTTGGACAGGCTATGTTAAAAATGCACGAAAAGGTGGCGGATTTTACTGGGTTTATGCAACCGTACTTCGTTCTGTAGATAAAAGTGGTCACACTAAATATGTATCTATTAGAGTGAAACCTTCACGTGAAGATATCCAAAAAGCTGCAGAGCTTTATGCAACATTAGATTAAGATAAAAGGATTTTATAATGGCATTAATGAAAAAAGGTAATTCAAGTTCATCTTCTGCAATGGTCTCTTCAGGTGGCGCAGATAAACGTAAACAGAGAACTTTAGCAAAACAACAACAAATTAGTGAAAGTATCGCTGGTGTTTCTATGAGTATTTTAGATAATGCACAAGAGAGTGTAAGTGCGATTGAGCAACTTAAATCTTCAATGGAACAGATTGCTACAGCGGCAGAAGAGAACAGTGGTGCAAGTGAACAAGCACTCTCTAATGTAAAGGGAATAAATACAAATATTTCACGTATGACAAATACGATAAATGCAGTAACAACTTCAACACTTTCTGCGGGTGAAAATATTATGGCAGCAGTATCAAAAATCAATGTAAGTGTTGATAGAATGGGAAAAGCAGTAACTGTTGCTAATGATTCTGCTACAAAGAGTGAAGAGTTAAAAGAGTCTTCACAAAATATTGGTAATGCTGTTGGTTTTATTGCCAAAATCGCAGATCAAACGAATCTTCTAGCCCTCAATGCTGCTATTGAAGCATCTCGTGCAAAAGAGCATGGAAAAGGTTTTGCAGTTGTTGCTGATGAAACACGTGCTTTAGCAGGAGAGAGTGAAAAAAATGCTGAATTTATTTCTGAACTTGTAAATAAAATTCAGGGAAGTATAGACAATATTATCACAAGTATTGGAGCAACTACAAATATTATTTCAGATAATGGTGTGAAGGGTAACTCTTTGGCTCTGAAGATGGAAGAGCTTACAAAAATTGCTGTTTATTCTGTTGAAGCTTCTCGAAGTATTGGTTCATATACGACACAACTCAGTGATTTTATTGAAAAAATAAATGATGGTTCTCGAGATATTGCAGAGGCATCTAGTGAAATTGCTCTTTCTGTAGAGCGAACACTTAATGGTATAGAGATTCAGTCTGATGCTCTTGCTCAAACAGAAGATGATATTAAAGAACTTTCAAATCTTGCAGAAGAACTAAAATTCTCAACAGACACAATGAAATCAGCAGAAGATATTGCTATGAGTGCAGATACTATTAGCGCTTCTATGGATGATATTCAAAATTCACTTGAAGAGGTTACAAGTTCTTTAAATCAAATGGAAGAGTCATCTCAAAATACAAACCAGAGTGCATTAAACAATAAAGAACTTGTTGAAGCAGGACTTTCTGTAGCAAAGGATATAGATAAACTTATAGAGATTGCAAGAAGAAACTTTGATCTTTTAAAAATTTCATTTAATGAAGTGAAATCTTCTGTTATGGAAATCAAAACTTCTTTTGGCTCTTCTATTGAAGAGGGGAATGCTGCTGCTGCTGAACTTGGTGTAATTGTAAAAGAGACAAAAAGTGTTGATAAAACAGTAGGAAATATTTCTAACTCAATTGTGCAACTAAATATGCTTGCTATTAGTGGTTCTATTGAAGCTGCACGTGCAGGAGATTTTGGAAAAGGATTTGCGGTAGTAAGTGCAGATATTCGTAATCTTGCTAAAGACTCAGAGAGTAATACAGAAAAAATTAATGATATTGTAGAATCTATGAACTCTGAAATTGATACTGTAAAATCTGATTGGAATAACCTTTTACACTCTCAAGGAAATGAAGAAGCAAGTATTAGTTCACTTGTTGATGATATAGGAATAATTACCGATGTTCTTGTGGATCTTCTTGATAAATATACAGGGCTTAAAGCTGCAAATGATCAAAACTTAGAGGGTATGAATCAAGTTATGATTGGTATTAGTGAGATTCAAAAAGCAGTTGAGTTAAGTGCTAGAAATGCGAGTGAATCTCGTAAAGCAAGTGAACTGATAATTGATACGGTTACTCACATTAGTGAGGGTGTAGAAGAGTTGGCTGTTATGGCAGATGAGCTACAACAAGGTTAAAAATAGGTGCAAACTATGCAAATTCAAGAGATTTTAGTCGTTAAAAATGCTCATGAAAATTATGGAATTTCTACTGAAGATATAAACCAAATTTCAAGAGTTCCATTACTTATGCCTTTACCTTTACGACCTTCTGGTGTACGAGGCTTATGCTCTTTTAGTGGGAGTGTTGTCTCTATGGTAGATATGAATTTACTTCTTAATATGAAAGAGGTAAATTTAGAGGATCATAAAAGTAGACTTATTAGTCTTAACGGTGAGCTTGCATCAAATACACTTCTTGTAAGTGATGTATATAATACAGTAGAGATTAAACAAGAGAATATAGACTATATAGATAAAGAGAATGATCCTGTTATTGCTATTTATAAGCATGAGGGTATGCTTATTCAAGTACTCTCTTTAAAGACTCTTTTTGAGAGAATGAATAGGGTTGAAATTCCTGCAAGAGAAGTAGTGACTGGAAAGATAAAAAATGAGATTTCTAAAGAAGAAGCAAGTGATCGTTTCCTTGTTTTTTCAATGTCTCAAGAGAAATATGCACTTAATATAGATTATCTGCAAGAGATTATACTAGCAGATGTTGAATATACTGATATTGCAGGGTCAAGTGATGAACTTCTTGGTCTTATTACTCTTAGAGATGAACTTCTGATGGTTGTAGATTTAAGAGTTCATTATGGATTTAAAGCAAAAAAATCAGATGAGAATAGAATTTTAATTATCTCGTATGATGGAAAAAAAATAGGTTTTTGTATTGACTCGATTATAGATATTAAAAGTATTTTCAGAAAAAATATAGAGCATATGGGTGAATCATTTCATGATAGTAAAATAGCAGGTGTGATTCATGATGAAAAGTCACTTATCTCTTTCTTTGATCATAATGTAATTAGTGAAATTTTTCGCCAAAATGCTACTTTTGTAGATACTAACAATTCGTTTGAAGTGGAATCTCAAAGTGATACACAAGAGTATGTTATGGAAGTTATTGTATTTAAACTCGCAGGGAAAGAGTATGCTTTTAATGTTGATAATGTAAATGAAATTATAGATAATGTTCCTTCGACAGATGTTGCTTTTACGGATAAATCTATTGATGGAATTATAAACATCAGAGGGCAGATAGTGACAACGGTTTCACTCTTCTCTAAGTTGGGTATTCCAACAGTTGTGAATGAAGAATCTAAAGTTGTTATTTGTAATATTTCAGGAAACAGTATAGGGTTTGTTGTAGATAGTGTAAGTGATATTTTAGGTGTAAAAGCTCACGAAATAAGAGAAGAATCTGATACATATTTTGAGAGTATACTTTATTTAGAGGGTGGAGATCGTTTAGTGCTCTCTATGGATATAGAAAAGATTATAAAAAAGGAACAGGATAATGGCTAAAAGTGTATTAATCGTTGATGATTCTGCTTTAGTGAGAAAACAGTTAGGTGAGATGATAGCTACTCTTGGATTTAATATTGAATTTGCTAAAAATGGTCAAGATGCAGTAAATAAAGCAACAGATATTCAATACGATGTTATAACGATGGATATAAATATGCCTGTGATGGATGGGATAGAAGCTGTTAAACAAATTATGGAAAAACAGCCTACACCTATTTTAATGGTGAGTTCTTTAACAACAGAGGATGCAACTATTACAATGGATGCTATGGATTTGGGTGCAGTTGATTATATTGCCAAGCCTGGGACTATGAATGTTGGTAAATCTGAAAATCGCGAAGAAATCTTAGCTAAAGTAAGTTCGCTTAGTCGTATCTCTCCTCGTCGTTTAAAACGCAAGATGGCAAGACCAGCTACAAGAGAGCGTCGTCGTGCTGAACCTACTAGAGAGAGAGCCTCTTCAAGAACAGTTTCAGATGTGAGTTCTAAAGATATTGAAAAAGTTGTTCTTATAGGCTCTTCAACAGGTGGACCTGGATTGATAGAGCAAATATGTTCTTCTCTCCCTGCTACATTTAAGCATCCTGTCTGTATTGTGCAACATATGCCTGAGCAGTTTACTGCAGCCTTTGCACAAAGGCTAGACAGAGCGAGTATTCTTCCTGTTCATGAGAGTAAGCAAAATATGGAACTCCTTCCTGGAAATGTTTATGTTGCACGTGGTGGTGTTCATATGAATTTTGCTAAAAAAGTTTCTGGAAAAATTGTAATTCGTGAAGATAAAAACAAGGGAAAAAACTTTTTTCAACCAAGTGTAAATGAGATGATGAAGTCAGCTTTAGAGATTTTTGATGGAAAGAGTTTAGTGGGTGTTATTTTAACTGGTATTGGTGATGATGGTGCTGATGCTATGGTTGCTATTAAAAAAGCGGGTGCATATACACTTGGTGAGAGTGAAAATAGTGCAACAGTCTATGGTATGCCAAAAGAGGCATATGATAGGGGCGGTGTTTCAGAACAGTTAGATTTCTCAGCAATACTTAAAAAAATTGCAACTTTAAGATAAGGGAGGAAGCTTAATGGCACTTGTAAAAAAACATATACCTCAAGATGTTGAAGCATTAGAGAGTTATACAACACTTGAAGATGCTATAGATGCTTTTAATAATCTTGATGATGAAGAAAATAGAGACTACTTAATAGATGAAATTATGAATTTTCATGGTGGTAGTGACTTTCTTATAGAGTACATAGCTAGTGGAACAGCATCTACAAATGCAGCAACAAAAATAGCCTCAGTTATTTCTAGTATGGATGCTGATGAAGCACCTATTGAAAAAATTATGGAACTTTTGAAGCTTGAAGATGCTTATATACGAAATCTTGGCATATCAATGCTTAGAGATTTTGGTGGTTCTATAAAGTACTACATTGTTAAGTTTTTAATTGGTGACGATAGAGATCTTAGAATATTTGCCATTAATGTGCTTGGAGATGTTGATTTTGCAGAGTCTCGAGATATGCTTGTTGAACTTTTGGAGAGTGAGCAAGATATAAATGTTGCAATGACTGCTGTTGATTATATGGGTGAGATAGGGGAAGAGGAAGATATTCCTCTTTTGGAATCTTTAAAAGAGCGATTTGATGGCGAAATATATGTAGAGTTTGCTGTTGATGGTGCTGTATCATTGATAAAAGGATAAGCGATGGCACATCTTTTATCAAAAGAAAATTTTGTAAAACTTGGTGAGTTTATTTATAGAAAAAGTGGTATTTATCTTGAACAGGATAAGCACTTTGATAAATTAGCTAAGTATATAGATAAACGTGCGAAAGAGTTAGGCTTTGATAACTTTAGAAAGTACTTTTTTAAGCTTCGTTTTGAGGATAAAGATGGTTTAGAGTTTCAAGAGTTAATGAATGCCATTACTGTAAATGAGACCTACTTCTTTCGAGAAAAAGATCAATTTGAAGTTTTGGTTAATAAAATACTTCCTGAGCTTCATTCGAAAATGCCACCTTCAAAACCACTTCGTATACTCTCTTCTCCTTGTTCAACGGGAGAAGAACCATACTCTATGATTTTACACATAGTAGAAGAGGGTGTTGTTGTAGAGGAGAGAGATATTGAGGTTGTAGGAATAGACATAGACTCTACAGTTATTAAAAAAGCACAAGCTGCAAGGTACAGCGATCGTTCTATACATGCTATACCTAAAACTATTTTAAATAAATGGTTTGTTAAGAAGTCTTTGGGATATGAACTAGGAGAAGAGCTACAAGGGAGTGTTGATTTTCAAGTAGCAAATATCTTTGACAAGGCACAGATGCGAAAACTTGGAAAATTTGATGTTATTTTTTCTCGAAATATGCTTATCTATTTTGATGATGCTTCAAGAAAAGAGGTTGCAATGACATTTTATGATATGCTCAATCCTGGGGGATATGTCCTTCTTGGTCATGCAGAGTATATGAGTAGAATAGTTTCAGTGTTTAAGGCTAAAAAAGTTGATAACACGTTGATATATCAAAAATAAAGTATAAAATAAAAATTAAGAGAAAAGGATAATAAATGCCATTAGTAATATTTGTAGATGACAGTGAAACAGCTTTAGCATCAACACGAATGGTGACAAACTCAATGCCAATAGAAGTGAAACAGTATACAGAAGCACAGGTTGCTTTAGCAGAAATTAAAGCAGGAATGACACCCGATTTAATTATTACTGATTTAAATATGCCTGTGATGAATGGATTTGAATTTTTAAAGGGACTTCGTGAAGTAGCAGCAACAAAAAGAACACCAACACTTATGCTTACAACAGAAACAAAACCAGAGTTAAAACAGCAAGGTAAGGCATTGGGACTTACTGGATGGATTGTTAAACCATTTAATCCAGCACAACTGAAACAGGCTATAACTAGAGTACTGCGTTTACCAGCATAAGGGCTTGATTATGATGATGCTTGACTCGATGGATGAACTACTTACACATATAAAAGATGTTCAGTTAGATGTCATAGAACTCTCTGGTGAATCTTTAATGAAAATGAGTAGTTTTATGGAAAAAAATGAGCTTGAAATTGATGAAGATATTGCGACTGCTCTACAGTATCAAGATATTATAACGCAACAGTTAAATGCGACAATTGAAGCTATAGAGAGTATGCAAAGTAGTATAAATATGTTTTCTCATGCATATAAGAGTGATGAGGGTTTAGCACAGCAGAGTATAGCAAAACTTAAAGAGAAGTTAAGTGTTACACTGCAAGATGCAAAAGATAAAAAAAGCAGATTTTCAGGTAAATTTGCAGAGTCTCATGCAGACGATGAAATAGAATTTTTTTAGGAGAATATCATGTCAGTAGTAATGGTCGTAGATGATTCAAAGACAGTAAGAAACTATCATAGTGCTATATTGAAAACAATGGGTATGGAGATAGTTGAGGCTGAAAACGGAATGGAAGCATTGGAAAAAAGTTTAGGTGCTGAGATAGATTTATACTTAGTTGATGTCAATATGCCCATTATGGATGGATACTCTTTTATAAAAGATTTACGTAAACAGGAGAGTAATAAAGTAGTCCCTGTTATTATGGTTACAACACAAGCTAAAGATGAAGATAAAATAAATGCCTACAAAGTTGGCGCAAATCTTTTTGAAACAAAACCTATAAAGCCTGATCAACTTCAAGCATATATAGATATTTTAGTGAATTAAAGTAAGGAGATATTATGGATCCATTATTAGAACAGTTTTTAAGTGAAGCGAGAGAGAATCTTGCTTTTATAGATCAAAATATCGGTGATATTGGAGGGGATGATCCAGAGCTTCTTAACTCTGTCTTTCGTGCTGCCCATACACTTAAAGGTGGCAGTGGAATTGTTGGATTTGAAGCTATAAAGAACATTACTCATCATGCAGAGGATCTGCTAGATATGCTTCGTGCTGGAAAAATAGAGTTTGCCGATAGTATGATAGAAGTTCTTTATGATGCTTTTGATGAAGTTGTAAACCTTGTTGAAGCAGCTGAAGAGAGTGGTGATATTGTGGAGTCTGATGAAGAGACCGTTGCTACTATTGTTGCAAGTTTAAGTGCACAGATGGGGAAAGAATTAGAGGGTGAAGTCTCTTGGGAACTACCATTTGTTTTAGCCGATAAATCTCTTGTAAATATTCCCATGCGTACACTAAGAGGTCTCTCTCACCCCAAAGTGAACTTTATAAACTCTGAGATAAATGAAGAGTTCTGTAACAGTGCAAACCTTTATGCTGTTACTTTTGATGTTGATGATTCTTGTATGGTATATGGTAACGATCCTGCATATACTTTAAGTCTTTTAGAAGATAAGGTTTTAGGTGTTTTTTCATGCATGAGTGATGAAAATGCTAAGAGTGTTTTGAGTGGTACGGAAGATGAAGATGGTTTACTTTTAAAATCTTCTATTGTTGCTTTCATCTATGCAACATATGATGAGATTGAGGATTCTTTATTTAACTTTATTGATGAATTAGAGCTTCTTCCTTTAGATATTAGCACACTTTTAAGTTTAGATGTAGGTGATAAAGGTTTACAGATTGATTCTCTTAAAGAGCTTGCCTCTTTAGCCGATGACTTTGATTTAAATACTATTAAAGATGAAGTAGAAGCTTCTATGGAGTTAGTAGGTGTTGATACTATTCAGTATGCAAAGCTAGAGCGATTTTTAGATATAGTGGGCTTAATTAAAGATGAAGATACTACTAAGCTAAATGAATTTTTTGAGACACTGTATATTGGAGAAGCATATACTGGTAGTGCAGAAGCTACATCAAGTACAGACGTTTCTGAAACGAGCACTCCAAAAGAGGAAAAAAAGGAAGCCATCTCTTTTGAAGCTGATAATACAGAGATAAATGAAACAGTAAAAGAGACATTAAAAGGCATTTTTGAGCAACAATTTAAAGCACTTGATTATATAGAAAATAGCGATGATCTTTTACGAATAGTAATAACATTAGAAAAAGCAAGAAAATATATGCCTGAAATGCCAGAGTTGAGTGATCTTGAGAGTGTTACTTCTTTTTTACAACAGGAGTTAGGATTAGCCTCAGAAACTGTGCAAGAAAAAGTGGAAATTCCAGTAGAGAAAAAGATAGAAGCGCCTGAGTCGGCAAATGTTGTAGTAAATACAAAAGTTGAAAATGTAGTTACTACTCCTGAAATAGAAGTTGTAAAAGAAAAAACTGTGAAAAAAGTAGCTCCAAAAGAAGAGAAACAAAAAGCTGTCGTAGGGAAAACTGTAAAAGTTGAGCAAGAGTCTATAGATAGTCTTATGAATGTTGTTGGAGAACTTTTAGTTGCTAAAAATTCACTACCATATCTTGCTGATAATGTTGTTGGAATGACTCATGATCAGATTAAACGTGAAATTATGGATAAATATATCTTTATTAATCGTCTCTCTGAACAGTTGCAAGATTTAATTATGGGTATGAGAATGCTCCCAATATCGTATGTTTTTGATAGATATCCAAAACTTGTTCGTAATATTGCGAAAACTTTAAATAAAAAAGTAAAACTAGAGATGAGTGGTGGTGAGACAAAACTTGATAAAAATATGATTGAAATGCTTGCTGATCCTATGATTCATATTATGAGAAATTCACTTGATCATGGTATAGAAATGCCCGATGTGCGTGAGCAAAAAGGAAAAAATCCTATTGGCGCTGTTACACTAAAAGCATATGCTCAGTCCGATAGAATTATAATTGAAATTATTGATGATGGTGCAGGTATAAATGTAGAGAGAGTTGCTAGTAAGGTACTTGAAAAAGGACTTATGACTCCAGAACAGATAGATTCACTAAGTGATAAAGAGATGGCAGAGTTAGTACTTCTCCCTGGTCTTTCAACTGCTGAGACAATTACAGAGTTTAGTGGTCGTGGTGTTGGTATGGATGTTGTGAAAAAATCTATTGAGAGTTTTGGTGGAAGTATTGGTATTACGACGAAAGCAAATAAGGGAACGGTGATTACACTCGCTATTCCTATGTCACTTGCGGTTACTTCACTGCTACATATTGAGATGAACAATATTCATTATGGTATTCCTATGGATAGTGTAAGTGAAACTGTAAAAATAGAGAGAGATGAGATAGAGTATCTTCATAATGAGCCATTTGTTTATATTCGTGGTGATGTTATTCCTTTACTGTTTATAAAAAGTATGCTTAATGAGGATGATACTCATGACAAGCCACTCTCTATAGTTGTGCTTAATATTAAAGATAATCTTCTTGCTGTAGTAGTAAATGAGTTCTTAGGGCAACTTGATGTTGTACAAAAACCATTAGTGGGCATAATGGAAGGACACCCTCTCTTTAGTGGAACAGCACTACTTGGAAATGGACAGATTATAATGGCTATGGATCCTTTAGGACTCTTGAGTATCGCTCAAAAGTTAAAAGATAATATTTTAGTTGCATAGGGAGTATAAATGATTGATTTAATAGTTTTTAGTGTTGGTGAAAATAGATATGCTATGAACATTGAAAATGTACAACGTATTATTCAGGCAACGAACTTGACTGCTATTCCAAATGCTAATGAAAATATAGATGGAATGATGTCTTATGAAGATCGAGTGATAAAAGTACTTAATTTTCGTAAACTTATAAATATGAGTACTTACGAAAATGAGTTACAACTACTTTTTACAACATTAAAAGCTGGACATGAGAGTTGGGTAAAGTCATTAATAAATTCTATAGAAACTGGATGTAAATTTACAAAAACATTAGATCCACATGCTTGTGGTTTAGGGAAGTGGATAGACTCTTTTACTGCATATGATGATCATGTTGTTTTAGTTCTGAATGAACTTACAGAGTTTCATAAACAGTTGCACACAACAGGAGCCAAAGCTCTTGAAGTATATAAGCAAGATAAACATGCAGCATTACAAATTCTTAATGTAGATATTATGAATATATATGAGCAGACTATGGGAGCATTAGATACTTTTGTCAAGGGCTTAGATTTAGTGGCAAATTCACTTCAAAAACTTATTATTTATGAGAGTGGAAGTGTGCCTTTTGCTATTAAGGTTGATACTATTGAAGATATTGCACATATTACAGAGGATCTAATTATTGCTAGTAATCAAGATGATAGTGAAGTAAATGAGTCCTTAACGCTAGAAGGTGTTTTAGACTTAAAGGGTGTTTTAATTAATGTGATTAAAACGGTAAAATTACCAAAATAAGGGGATTTAATGTCGATTACATATGAAAAAAATGAGGTAAACTTTACATCGGTTATCTATGAAGATGAGGTTGTTACCTTTAGAGACTTCCTACAAGAGAAAGCAGGCGAAGAGCTCTCTTTGAATTTTAAAGAGTGTGAAGATATTCATTTGGCTGTCTTACAGCTTATTATGGCTTATAAGAAAAACTATAAATGTAACTACTCTTTTGGTGAAACAAAGAGACTTTATCAGATGGTTTTAGAAGGATTTAACACTAGTGAAAACTATTGTAATTAGTAACCGCAAAGGTGGTTCTGCAAAGACTACTACTGCTGTTAATATTGCTAGTGGTCTAGCAAAATATGGTTCTGTCCTTTTACTCGATTTTGATACTCAAGGACATGCTTCTATTGGGGTTGGCTGTGAACCAGATGAGAAGATTGGGGTGCACTCTATTTTTGATGGTGCAACCTTAAGTGAAACATTTATTCCTACTGTACATGAAAATCTTACGCTCTCTCCTGCCTTAGTTAATTTTGATGTTTATGAATACTCAGATTTACGAGGTATTTTAAAAAATCGTTTTAAACGTGAGAAAATTGCAGATTTTTTTGACTACTGTGTTATAGATACTCCTCCAACTTTTGATGCACTGCTTAAAAACTCATTAGAGGTTGCCGACAGTGTGCTTATTCCTTTTGTGCCACACCATTTAGGTGTTGTAGCTGTAGGACAGATGCTTCGTGCACTCTACCAAAGTGCGAAAAAACAGGAACGTGATATTGCGGATGTTTCTATTCTTCCTGTGATGTTTAATAAACATATTAAAGAGCATAAAGAGTCTCTTGCTAAGGTTGAAACCTCTTTTGGAAAGGAAAAACTACTCTCTCCAATAGGTGTTGATATTAAATTAGCACAGCAGTTTGAATCGGGTTTTCCAATTATTTTAAATGATAAACGATCCAAAGGTATGAAAGATTATAAGCGTTGTGTTGAAGAGTTAGTAGCGAGATTATAATATGCCGAATCAAAAAAACTTAAAATTTTAGTATGTGAAGTAGATGGTAATGGTTTTTCAAATACAGAGAATATTTTTGATATATTTGAACAAGCAGACAGTGATAGTATGACCCGTGAAGCTACAGGAACAGGGGTTGGGCTTTATATTGTTAAGCAACTCTGTGATAGAATGTCGCACAAGATAGACTTAACAAGAAGTAAGACTCTAGGTGGTGCTAAAGTTACCATAAGAGGGAAGAGGGATATACGATAATGAATATACTTATAGTTGATGATAATAAAAACAATAGAATGATACTTAGACTTCTGCTTGAAGATTACATGGAAGAGCATAGTGATGTTGAATTTTTTATGGATGATGCATCTGATGGAGTAGAAGCGGTAAGTATGTGTGATGCTAAAGAGTATGATATAGTTCTTATGGATATTATGATGCCAAACATGGATGGTATCGAAGCGACTAAAGTGATTCGTCAAAAGCATAAAAAATTGATGATTATTGCTGTAAGTGCAGTTGATGATATGGAGAGACAGAAGCAGATACTTAGTAATGGTGCAGAAGATTACATCTCTAAACCTGTTAATTCAGATATATTTACTACTCGTATTTATAACTATGTATCTCTTATTCAAGCGAGAGGCACAAAGAGTAGTCACAAAAAAGAAATAACAGAGGGGTATAACCTTTTTACTAGAGAGATCTTTAGTAGACATACAAACTTTATGCTCTCTAGCGAAGATGCACTCTCTGAACTCTGGGAGTACTATCTTTTAGATGGAGATCAAAGATGTGAAAACTTAAGTGATGTTATTCGTACTGTTTTCTCCGTATCTGAGGTACAGCAGCAATTAAAAATAGAGAGTAATCTATTTGTTGAAGAGTCTGAGGGTTTTAAATACTTCACAATGACAAACGTTGATGAAGTTCCATCTGCTATTTTGACTCTGTTACTCAAAAAAAATGAAGTAAAGTGTGAGTATAAAATAGAGTCGGATAGACTCTCTTTTAAATTAACAAAGAGTAACACGAAAGAGTTGTTACCACTCACTTCTATTGTCTCATCCACTCCTGTTGTCCCAGAGAGTCCAGAGATTATCTCAAGCAGTGTAGATTATGTTTCACAAGATTTAGTTGTTTTTGACTACTTAGAAGATGAAGATATGGCTGATTTAGAGGAGTATGCAGGAAAGTTAAGTTCTTTAATGCTCATAGTAGGAAATGGAGGTGTTGAAGAAGATGAGGTAGTCGAGATATATACCTACATAGAGAAACTAGGTGCAATCCTCTCTACTTATTCAGAAGTTTATCCTATTTCTATAGCCTTAGGTAATTTGGCTTCAGATATGTCGACACATATACAGGAATTTATAGTAAATGCAGAAGCACTAGGACCAATGTGTGCAGCATTTAGTAAAGATTTCTCCAACTGGATAGAACAATCTTTTCATACGGGTGCACCAAGTGTAGACTTTATGAATGATACCATTGCAGTAAACTGTCAAACTATTGGAGGAATGCTTAAAATGGATGAAGCTCCTGCCGATGATGATGATTTTGATGATATTTTTGATTTTTAGGAAAACATTATGTATAAAGTAAATGTTATGAATGCTTGTAGTTGTTTCATAAAAAATGGTTTTGTAGATACTCAGGATTTTTCTACAAAAGAAGAAGCTAAAAGGGAGGCAGAATCTCTTTTAAAACATATGCAAACAAAGTTTTGCCATAAACATGATTTTTCTATGGTAGAGCAGTTTGGTAGTTACACTATATATACAAAGAGTAGAAATTAGTGACTCTTTTTAATATTTTTATTTTATGAATAGAAGAGTTTTTTTAAGTTCTTTAGTTCTTACTCCTCTCCTTTTTGGGAATCGCTTAGATTTTCCTAAAGATGTTTTTTTGACAGAGAAGGAGTTCTCTGTATTGCTCTCTTTAAATAGCAGATTGAAACGAGTAAAACATTATGTAGGTTATGGTAACTTTAACATTATCTCTTTTTCTCATACTCTTTTTTATGCAAGAAATTATCCAAAAATTGGTGCTTTTACACAAGATGAACTTCTTTTACTTGAACGCCTTTTTTATGAGAATCCTCAGAAGTATGGATTTTATGGAAGAGAAACTTGCCAAAACTTAAACAATAAAATTTTAAAGCAAGATGTTGTGAAAATCCCACATACAGGACACTATCTCTTTAAAGGAAAATCACAAGAAGATTATGTAAATGTTTTGAGTGATGTAGGAGAAAATATTATATTAACCTCTGGAGTTCGTAATGTTATGAAGCAGTTAAGCCTTTATACCAATAAGATTCAAAGAACAGGAGGAAATATGACATTAGCTACGAAATCTATAGCACCACCTGCATACTCATACCATACTATTAGTGATTTTGATGTTGGTAAAATAGGCTGGGGACATAAAAATTTTACTGCTGAATTTGCATCAACACAAGAGTTTAAAAAAATGAAACAGCTTGATTATATTGGAATGCGTTATAAAAAAAACAATAGATATGGAGTACGTTTTGAGCCTTGGCATGTTGAAGTTATTTAGCACTCTTTAATGCAAAATTTATTTTAAATAACATAAAAATCACTAAACTTCCTTTTTAAGATTAATTTCCCCCTCCATACTCTCTCCATACTTTTAATATATTATTACAGTTACTTTATATATTTATAGGAAGTGAAATGAATGTTTTAATCGTAGAAGATGCTAAAGAGACTAGAGAAGTACTAAACAATATAATAAAATATAGTATAGATAAAAGTATAAAAGTTTTTGAAGCAGAGA
>CAZMBK010000016.1:0-22390 GCA_964564315.1 uncultured Sulfurimonas sp. | reverse complement strand
AACTAGTATGGAGTGCAACTGCATCTGATAGTGACTGGGGTAATGCTTCCATTGGGACAACTGCACAAGACCTACTCGATGAAATGATGTCGAACTAGTAAACATTATGAAAAAAAAAGCCTTAAGAGTTAAAGAGCGGACTGTTTTAGAGTCATTTTTAAAATTTTTACATGCTTATGCATATGTAGAAACGCTAATTATCGTGGGTATTTATTTAACTATCGGTTTTTTCATTGATCCTAATGATATTTGTATACTTAATAATGAAATATCATATATATTAATCTTATTAGCAATTATTACACTTTTTCATGGTTTTGAAAATGGTGTTTTAACACTTGGAATTTTGGCTACGGCAATGTGGTGGTTTTATCCCACTTTTCAATATACAGAGTTTTTAATAGCATTACTTATGACAATGATTTTTGCAGAGTTTCATTACTACTGGACACAAAAAATTAAAGATGCTCAAATTAATGCAGACTATAGAGGAGAAAAGCTTGATGAACTTTCAAAAGCTTTCTACTCTCTTAAAATTTCTCATGATCAATTAGAAAAAAATTATGTTATTAAACCCATGAGTATTCGAAACTCTATTGAGTATATTATTGAAAAAAATGAGATTATAGATGAAGAGTGTGAAAATTTAGATAAAAGAAAAGAGTATTACAAGAACTTTTTAGAACTTTTGGAAAAATCTTTTAGTGTAAATTCTGCTGTTATTATATATAGTAAAGAAGAAAAGTTAGAAGAGTATGTAAAGTTTAAAAATGCTGGATTAGTATTGAGTCCGACAACCCCTGCGATGGATTTAGAAAAACTTTTTAGTGATTACCTTGTCGATAAGGCAATAGGTCGTGCAACAGCTATATTTATTAGTGATGTTGCTGGTGAGCCAACAGTGAATATAGATAATAATAGTGAGTTTATAGCTGCTATTCCTGTACTTTACAATGGAAAAGTTATAGCTGTACTTGCAATCAGAAAGATGCCTTTTATGGCATTTAATAGAGAGGTTCTTACTTCTATATCTATTTTACTCGATTATTTTTCTGTAGAGATTAATAAGAAAAATGCATTGAACTGTTCTAGGGAAATGGGTATCATAAAAAATGAATTTTTCTGTTTTGAATACCATAGACTCAAAGACTTATATAAAAAATATAATGTAAATTCAATAGTCTTAGTATTACGTATAAAAAGTGAACTGCAGTCAGTGAGAATATATGAAAAAATTGAAAAGATGTTACGTAGTTTAGATATGGTAACCATGATAGAAGAGAATGGTCTACATTATATTGTACTACTATTTCCTCTGCATGATAACTCTGCTGCACTTGGTTACTTAAACCGTTTGATCAACTTTTTGGATGAGGAGAAAGATAAAAATTTTACTCATATGACTTTTGATCTTTCTCAAACGGCACTTTTAAATAAGTACCTTAGAGAAGATTATAATGAGTAATTATCTTCTACTTATTGAGCCCTATGTTTTTATTATTTATATTTTTCATGCACTCATTAGCCTTATTTTAGCAGTGGTTCTTTCTCGCTATACAGTTGAGCGTTATAAGAAAAAAAGTGAAGAGATAGCTATTAAAGATAAAAAAAGGTTAAAAGCTATTGTAAATCGAGGCTTTATATATAAAAAGCTTTTTAATGTTTCTCTACATAAAAATAATCGCATAAGTAATATTGTTTTTATTTTTCTGTTTAATTTTGCTATGCCTCTTCTTGGTTATTTTTTTTCTGTTTGGATTACTTGGTACTTAAAAAATGTAACTTATGAAAAAAAAGTTTCTAATACAAATATTTTAAATCTTGATGAGTTTGGAATTTTATTTTTAAAGGTAGAACGTATATTTGGAGAAGGTTCTATGGTTGAACTGATGAATAGTGAGTATGCACCACGATCTAAAAAGCTCAAAGCACTCTCTTCTCTTTCTCATACACTTTCTCCTGCGAATTTAAAAATTATTCGCTCAACACTTTCAAGTACTGATGATGAGATACGTATGTTTGGTTATGCGACAATTAATAAAGCAGAAAAGAGTTTAAGTATAAAAATAAATAATTATTTAGAGATTTATAAAGAAGAAGAAGAAGAAAAAGTTATTGATAAAGATCTCGAAAAAAAAGCAGATGCAGCTAAAGAGCTTGCGATGCTTTACTGGGAAATGGTTTATACAGAACTCTCGCATGAGAGTCTCAAAAGTGGTTTTTTAGTAGAAATTAAAAAATATGTAAGGGTTGCTAAGGATTATTATGTCCCAAGATCCCGTGCTATACAAAAAGATTTAGAGAGTATACAGAAAAGATTAAAAAAAGCAAAAGCATATGAACATGAAAATCCACAAGAAAAACTTGCTAAAAATAGAACGAGTGAGTATTACGGACATATGCTTAAAGAAGTAAAAGATAAATTACTAAAATATAATGATGTTGAAAGTAAATTATATATTTTAATGGGGAAAGTTTATATGAATGAAAAAAATTATGAGTATGCTGTCACTGAGTTTACTATAGCTCAAGAATTGTATGATGGAAGTTCTTCTTTTATTTTACCCTATCTTGCTGAAATTCAATTTTTAACTGGAAATTATACAATAGTAAGTTCTATTATGAATCAAGCAGAAGCACTCTCTTTAAATGCGACACTTCATCCTATAGTAGAACAATGGAGAATTTCATGAAAGTAGAAGAAAATTTCCCCAAAAGTGACAATGTTGATATTATGCTTTTTTCTGAGGGAACTTATCCTTATGTAAAAGGTGGTGTTTCATCATGGATACTACAACTTATAAAGGGACTTCCTGAATTTACCTTTGGTGTCTGTTTTGTAGGAGCACAAGAGTTTGTGGATGGTAAGAAAATGGAAATTAGTTATGAGTTTCCTCCAAACTTGAAACACCTTGAAGTGCATTATCTTTTTGATGGTGATACATCAGCTGTTCCTAAAAGAAAAAGGGGTAGTAAAGAGGGATTTGAAGCAGTAGAGTCCTTATATAATTCTTTTAAAAGCGATGCAAAAGAGATTCCAGAGGTACTTCAAAAAGTGTCATTTTATATGAAAGATGTTACTTTTAGCGATTTCTTACACTCTGAAAGATCGTGGGAATTTATTAATAAAATTTATTTGAAAAATTGTCCTGATGTTCCTTTTGTAGATTATTTTTGGACCTTAAGAAATATTCATAAACCTATTTGGATTCTTGCCAAAATTGTAGAAAATTTGCCAACATCAAAAATTTATCATGCTCCCTCAACAGGGTATGCAGGTTTTTTAGGGGCACTCTCTTCATACAACACAAATCGTCCGTTAGTTTTAACAGAACATGGAATATATACAAGAGAGAGAAAGATAGATATGCTTTCTGCGGACTGGGTTGAGTATAAAAAACCAAGTCTCTTGCAACAACCTGAGGAGTATAACTACATAAAAAGAATGTGGGTAAACTTTTTTGAAAAGATAGGACTCTTTTGTTATCATCGCTCAAATCATATTTTGTCACTTTTTTCTGGAGCGCAAAGAATTCAAATAAATTTTGGAGCGGATGAGAACAGAACAATGATTATTCCTAATGGAGTGGATGTAGATACTCTTAAAGCAACAATGGTAAATCGTGCTGAAGTACCTCGTCCTATTGTTACCCTTATTGGTAGAGTTGTTCCTATTAAAGATATTAAAACTTTTATTCGTGCTATTAAAATTGCTTCAAACACACTGCCTGAGATAGAGGGGTGGATTGTTGGAGCAGTTGAAGAGGATGTTGAGTATGTGACAGAGTGTCAGCAGATGGCTATCTCTTTAGGTCTCAAAGATAAAATGCAAATTTTTGATGGAAATAAAAGTAATATAACAGCGCAAGAGATAGAGGCATCGAGTGATAAAATAAAACTTTTTGGGCATAGTGATATTAAGAAAATTTTACCAAAGTCAGCACTCCAAACACTCTCATCTATCTCAGAGGGAATGCCGCTTGTTATACTTGAAGGGTTTGCTGCAGGTGTTCCTTGTGTCGCTACGGATGTAGGCTCTTGTCGTGATCTCATTGAAGGTGGAATAAATGAAGAAGATATTAGAATAGGTAAAGCAGGTGCTATTACAGGTATAGCAAACCCAGAAGCCCTAGCAAATGAGTATATAAAATTTTTAAATTTTAATAATGGATTATGGAAAAAAGCACAAGAGTCAGGTTTAAAAAGAGTTGAAAAGTACTATCGTCAAGAACTCTTTTTACAAGATTATAGAGATATCTATAATGAAGCAAAAGATATTTCATGGTCTCAACTTAAATCAAAAGTATTCCCTTTTTATCTTCCAAAGAGAGTTCCTTTTGCAAGAGTGATGTTAAAACGTTTTGAAATAATTTGTTTCACAACGAAAAGGGAGATGTAATGGCTGGAATTGGATTTGAACTTAGAAAAATACTTAAAGAAGATAGACTACTTTCTCTAGGGAAAGTATATGGTTATTCAGCGATTTTAAGCTCAGGTCCTTGGGTTATATCTATTTTAGCAATTGTATTAGTTGGATTTATTAACCTTACTAATTTTGGTGAAACAAGTGATGCTTTTCGTTTTCAGGTGGTTATTACTTATGCTATTGCACTCGCTTCAAGTCTTATTGTAACAGGAGTATTACAACTTCCCTTTACGAGATATGTAGCAGATCTTATTTTTAACAACAGAGAAGATGAAATACTTCCCTCTTATTTTGGTGCTATTTTTATGTCTTGGGCTTTAGGACTTCCTTTTATTGTTCCTTTTTATATTTGGGTTTTTGAAGATCAAAGTTTAACTTTTCTTATTGGTGTTGTATCGACATTTTTAATTCTTTGTGGTGTTTGGATATCAAGTATTTTGGCAGCGAGTTTAAAGTACTATAATGGTGTTGTTTGGGCATACTTTTTATCATATTCTTTAATCGTACTATTTTCATACTATTTTGGTAATTCTATTGAATTGCTTATATTTATCTTTTTTCTTGGAAATGCTGTTTTATTTGTCATTTTAATGACACTAATTATTAAGAGCTACAACTCAAGTATTTTTATGAAAGTAGATTTTTTTCTTGCAGAAAACTGGTACTGGAGTTTAGGTATAGCAGGGCTAACCTATAACCTTGGTGCATGGGTTGATAAGTTTATTTTTTGGTATCATCCTGCAACTGGTCATACTGTGATAGGGAAGTTAAATGCTTCTATAGTGTATGATATGCCAATATTTTTAGCATATCTCTCTATTTTACCAGGTATGGCGATATTCTTTTATAGACTTGAGTCAGATTTTGCTGAAAAATATGATTTTTATTATGATGCAGTAAGAAGTGGAGGTACTCTTGCTACTATTAGAAGATATAGAAATGATATGGTTGATGTTATACGTCATGCTATTCATGAAATTTTAATGATTCAGGGGATTATAGATATTATTCTTTTTCTCTCTGCACCAAAATTGTTTGATCTTTTAAATATTCCACAGCTTTATCTTGGACTTTTATACATCTTAACAATTGGAGCAATGCTACAGATATCATTTATGTCTGTACTTGCTATTTTATATTATCTCGATAGAAAGCGTGTAGCGATGTGGCTCTGTATCTCCTTTTTTGTTTCAAATGCGGTACTAACACTTATTTCTATAAATATGGGACCAGCGATGTTTGGTTATGGATATACTGTTTCACTTCTTTTAGTCTTTATGGCTTCTTTAATAGTGATACGAAATGAGATGGATAGGTTGGATTATGAAACATTTATGTTGCAGTAGATTTATAGTACTTATACTATTGTTTGGAGTGACTCTTTTTGCTTCATTAGATAAGAAAAGTGCTATTGTCTATTATGGAAAAGATATCTCCTATCCTATGGTCGGTATTCATGATTATATTATAGTAAAACCAGAAAATATAAATAGTTATAGACATGGTTTTAAAATTTATAAAGAGAAAATATATGCATCTATAGATTTAGCATCGAAGATAGATGAGGTTTATAAAAATATAGCGGCTGCACATAGCAGAGGATTTGAAAATTTTTATCTCACATTATTTGAAGATAGGAAGAAAAATATCGCTACTTCAAAAATTTTAACTTATATTTCCAGTAAATATCCTAATGCAAAAATAGCACTTAATATAAAACTAAAAGTAAAAACTGACTTATATGAAATGCTTCAAGTTGTGATAGTTCCAGCAGATAGTACAGTTTCAAAAAAGATGAAAAATCTATTAACTAATGGTAGAGTCGCAATTATTAAACTAGTAGAAAAGTCTCCTCATGATATAGAAGATTCTAAAACTACTATAAGCGAGATAGAAAAAGAGGGTATGATTCCTTATATAGGTAATGTTTTTTATGATGTATATGGACTCTCTTCAAAAGTGGCAGTGAAAAGAGAAATCTTTACTCTTGTCGATGAGAGCAAACATGATAGAACTTTACTTGCAGCACATCAAATAGGTGCACTTCCTTTAGAGTATCTTGGGTATATTCAAAAACTTTATGATGTAAATAAAGGTTTACCAGATGTAGATAGAATGCATCATTATGCAGGTGTCGTTATCTGGTTAAGTGGTGATTATTCAGATCCTTCAGAATTGATTGAGTGGGTTTTAGCGCTAGGTCACGAGGGAATAAAGGTGGCTTTTGCGAGTAACTTTGGTTTTAGTAGTGGTGCTATGCTTTTAAAACCCTTAGATATTGATGTATACGATGGAGATGAAAGTCCATCAAATAAAAAAAGAATCTTTTATCAAGATAAAATGATAGGTTTTGAAGTAAATCCCTCTTTAGGTGAGAGTAGTATTTACATGAAGCCAGAAAATGCAAAACCTCTTTTAGTGTATGAAGATTTACATGGACTCAAATCAACACCAGCTGCCATTACTGCTTGGGGTGGTTATGCTATTGGTGAAGCATTTACTGTTGAGTTAGGCGATGAAAATGTATGGGTAGTCAACCCTTTCTCTTTTTTTGCAGAAGCTCTTAGGCTGAAACCTTTGCTTATTCCAGACCCTACAACTCACAATGGAAAAAGAACTTTTTTTACTCATGTTGATGGTGATGGAATGGTAAATGTAGTTGAGTTTAATCCTGAACTTTATTCAGGAGAGATTATTTTAAAAGAGATTCTTAAAAAGTATGATATACCACACTCTGTCTCACTTATTGGAGCAGAAGTAGAAAAAAATGGGCTCTATCCAAAAGCTTCAGAACGATTTTTAAATACAGCGAGAGAGATGTATGCTTTAGCAAATGTAGAAGCAGCTACTCATACATTTACACACCCTTTCTTTTGGGGAAAGATAGAAGATGGAAATCTTGATGAGAAGTATAGACTCAAACCAAAAAACTATCACTTTTCACTCGAAAACGAGCTCTTAAACACACTTGAGTTTACAAATATAAAACTTCTAAAAAAGTCACATAAAAAACGAGCACAAACTGTTTTTTGGAGTGGTGATTGTGCCCCGAGAGTAAATGCTTTGGAGTATGTGTATAAGCATAATATTTTAAATATAAATGGTGGAGACACAACCATAAGTAATGTAAATCCATGGATTACACTTGTTGCTCCTTTAGGTTTAGAGAGAGATGGTTACTATCAAATATATACGGGTGCACAAAATGAAAATGTATTTACAAATGATTGGCTTGGACCATTTTGGGGGTTTAAACGAGTGATTCAAACATTTAAACTTACAGAGTCACCAAGAAGATTAAAGCCAATTGATGTTTACTATCATATCTATACAGGGTCCAAAAAAGCATCGATTAATGCATTAAAATATGTTTTAGATTGGAGCTTAAAACAAGATATATTTCCAATGTTTACCTCTGAGTATATACCAAAAGCGATGGATTACTTTAGTGCATCTATGGCACATGAAGGAAATTACTGGCTTATTGATGGGATGAAAGATTTAAAAACAGTTCGAGTAAATAGTGAAAATGAAAGTGTAGATTATAAAAAAAGTACTTCTGTTTATGGTGAGCGGCAGACTAATGGTGTGACTTATATAAGTTTAGGAGATTCTAAACGTCATTTTATTAAACTACAAGGAGAGCAACAAGAGAGTAATGCTCTCTATATTCACTCTACAAATGCAACAATTACAGAGTTAATCGAAGGTGTAAAAAATAGTAGATATACCTTAAACTCTTATGTAGATGTGAAGTTTAGTTTTCATTTACCAGAAGATTGCAGTTATAAAACAACACCAAAGGCAGAAGTGATTCAGCAAAAAAATCAAGATATAACACTCTTCTTTAAAAACTCTAAACAGGGGGTAGTAGATGTCAGATGTAGATAATGAAAAATCCTATGTAATTACATATAAGGAGTTAATTTTTACATTTATAGTATTTAGTGCTATCCTTATTGCTCTTTATCCTAAAGATCTTCTAAAAGAGCAAATTTTATCAGAAAAATCTAACTATGATCTGAGTATGCTTTATCTTAAAAATCTTATTCAGCACTCACCTGATGATGAGTCTTTGATGCTTATTTTAGCAGAACAATCACTTCGCTCAGGGAATAAAGATCTCTCATTGAGGTTGTTAAACTTACTATTAGATAGTAAAGATAAAAAGATAAGAGACAAAGCTACTCTTTTAAGCTATGATCTTCAAAAGATAGAGTATTTTTATCTAAAAGATAAAAAAAATAATAAGCAAATCGTGAGAGAAAAAAAAGAAGTTCTTACAAAACTTTTTTCTTCTATATTTAATTCAAAAATGTATGAAAAAGATAATATTGACAAATGGTATAAAGAGTCATTATTTGTAAATAATAAAAAAGCAGTACACTTTTTTTTAAATGAAAAAATTAAAAAAGACCCAACAAATATTACTTTGCTTAAAGAAAATTATTATCTTGAAAAAGAGTTAGGGCATAGAACTGAAATATTACAGACACTAAAAGCACTTCAAAAATATGATAAGAAACATACTAGAAAATGGATTATGGCAGAGTACTATATTCGCTTAAATTATAAAGAGTATGCTATTGCTGAGCAGTTACTTAAAAAATATGAAAATGCAACACTTTTTTATAAATTGAAACTTGCAGAGTTTTATCTTATGCGAAAAGAGTATGTAAAATCTTCAAGAATTTATGAAATACTTTTAAAAAATACACATGAGTATGCAGAACAAAAAGAGTATTTTTATAAAATGGTAAAAGCACTTCAAGCAAGTGATAAACTCACTTCTGCAGCGAAAAAAGTAAAAGATTATGAATCTATATATATACATGATATTGAAGTTAGAAATTTTATGTTGAAAGTTTATATGGCTACAGGAAGACTTGATTATGCATCATCTCTTTCAAAAAAGATTTTAAGAAATGGTATATAATGATGAAAATATTTGTTTTTTTATTGCTTATAAGTAGTGTTGTGTTAGCAAAATCTGAAGATAGTTGTTACACAATTCAACTTATAAGTAAGTATAACTCCCAAAAAAATGTGGAGATTTTAGAATCTTTAGATTACCCTAGTAACTGTAGAATTATGCAGATAGGGCATGCTGTAACTGTAAGGTGTGAATGTTTTGAAGAGTATAAACTTGCAGAAGAGATACTTCCTGAGTATAAACAAAAATTTGCTAAGTCTGTAATTGCAACTACATATAAATCACGTTTTGACAATAAAGTGAAAAAGAGTAGTTCAAAAAGAGTAAGTAAAGTCTATACACAAGCGGTGAATCAAAAAGATGAAGAGTTGCGTTTACTCTTACAAGTTTTTTTATATCAAGGTGATCTTAAAAATGCTTATAAGGTAGCTACTCTTGCTTCTTCTAAATATCCATCTTCTTACTACTGGAATAAAAAAATGGTAGATGTCTGTAAATGGACGGGTAGAACAGTAGAGTCTATGAAGCATTTACGTAAAATGTATAATATAAAACGAGATGAGAAGATTGAAGAAGCTCTAATTGCGTATGGTGTAAAAACGTATCAGTATGAAGAGATCGAGCCACTTGTTGTAAATCGTGCACGTGCAAATCCTAGTGAAAAAAATATTGATTTAATGATAAAAGTTTATAGGAAGTTAGGCTACCCAGAAAAAGTAGTAGCAGTTTTGGATGAGCAGTATAAAAAAGATTCTAAAAA
The DNA here is from genome assembly GCA_964564315.1 of uncultured Sulfurimonas sp. GTDB lineage: Bacteria > Campylobacterota > Campylobacteria > Campylobacterales > Sulfurimonadaceae > Sulfurimonas. The sequence goes on along the minus strand of CAZMBK010000016.1, from coordinate 12,271 downwards.
TAGATTACTATTAACTAAAGCATTAATTATTAGTCTTGAGATGGGAGATTTAAAATTAGCGAGTAAATATGTAAAACTTTTGGAAAAAGATAAACCTTACTCAAAAAAAGATGCGGCACTTATTGCAAAGTATTACTATGTATCACATAATATTAGTCGTGGATATACTGCTTTAAGTTATGTGGAGAATAGAGAAAATGAGAAAAAAGAAGATCATAAAAAGTATTATGAGCTAAGGAGTGATTTGGGATGGTATTTACAGAAAAATAGAGAGGCGGCAGAAGCCTCTCTGCATCTTATGGAACATAATTCAAGTCGTTTAGTTGATTATGAGAGAGTATCGTTTGTATATCAAAAAAGTAATCCAAAACTTGCAGCAGATGCGACGAGAATGGCATATGAAAAGTATCAACTCTCATATTTATTTTATAGTTATGCTAACAGTGCTTTAAATTTAAAACAGTATCGTTCCCTTAGAAGAATGATTGAAGATATAGATGAAGATAAATCTCCTCTTGTATATGAATCTATGTACTGGCTTATTAAGTCAAAAGTATATGCTCACTATAAGGAGTATAAGAAAGAGAAGTATGCATTATCTAAAGCCTATGCATTAGAACCGAATAATATGCAAATTAAACTAGAACTTCTTTGGTTTTATATGGATCAAAATGATATACAGAAAATAAAAATTCTTTTAAGCGATATGGCAGAGAGTCCAAAATTGAAATCAAATTTATACTTTCCTATGGCTTCTGCATATTATAATATTAATGATATTAACCGTGCATCTTACTATGCTCAAAAACTTATATATCTGAATGATCCAACGATAAGATTGGTGGAGTTTGAACTTTTAGAAGCATATATTGCACAGGCACGTCAAGATGAGTATGGATTTAAAATAAAGATGAATGCCATTGAAAAACGTTTAAGAAATAAGGCAAAACAAAATCCAAAACTTAAGAAAAACGATAAGTATCTCTCCAGATATCTTCGTGTTGCAATGTATGTGCTTAATCCTGATAAGTTCGAAAAGAAGTTAAAAAAGGCAAAGCCCTATTTAAAACAACAAAATTATGATGAAATTGCATACTCATGGGCTATGAAAAATGGTGCAAAAGAGAAAAGTTTGAAGATTTATCATCATATAGATAAAAAAGAGTTGTGGATGGAGTTTAGTAATGCATTAACTTTTGAGAAGCATACAAAAATAGAAAATACTTTAGAGAGACATCTTTATAATATAGCTATAGATGATGCATCTGTGGCAGCATATAAAGATGGACAAATCTCTCTTTCCCAGTCTATGGGTTATGAGAGTACATTGCATAATCAAAAAAGTCAAAACTCATATATACAGCATTTAAGTTTAAGTCGAGAACGCTCAGATGAATTGGATATTAAAACAGCATATTACTTTCGTGAACCACTGCTTCAAAAGTTTATGGATGTAAAAAACAAAACATACCTTCAAGATGGTTATACACTTTTAACGCATCTGTTTTACACAAATAATAAGAGTACAGATGAGACACTTTTTACAAATGTAGAGGAGAATACACTCTACCTTGGAGTAGGACTTAAAAGACTCTATAATCGTGGAGAACTTGAGGTTATGACTCAGTACCATAGTGCAATGAAAAACTATATGGAGTATAGGTTATCTGGAAAGTATAAAGCGAGTACAGATATTATATTAAGTGCAAATGTTGGCAAGAACATGAACACACAAGAGAGTACGCAACTTCTTTTAGGTGGTAAAAAAGATAGTGTGGGAGTGAATCTTACATGGAGTATCTTAAACTCTACAAGTATAGATTTTCATACTGAGTATAATGAGTATGCTTCGCAAGATAATGTTAACTTAGGAACAGGTCGTTATGCTAGAGTACTTATTGCAAGGCAGATTAGAAGTGGTTATCCAGACTTTAGAGCAGGAATCTATTATGATAGAGGTTTATATGATGAAACAAGTGGTTCTCGAGGAGTTATAGATACTCTCACTACAACACCATTTAATGTGCTTCCTGTAGATTTTTACAATGTAGGGATGAGTCTCTCTTATGGTATGGCAAATTCTGGTCTATATACTCGTGTATGGCGACCATATATAGAGCTTTCACCTTACTATAACTCTGATTTAGATGACTATACTTATGGGTTTAATATGGGGATTGGTGGCAAAGTATTGCATCAAGACCACCTCTCTGTAGGTGCTACTTATACAAATTCAGTAAATGGTATAGGTGGGAAAATTTGGGAATTATACTTAAACTATCAGTTTATGTATTATCATCCCTAATTTAGGAGTATTATGAAGTTATTATTAGCATTAATTTTTGCAACACTATTACCACTTTTTGCATCATTAGAGAAAAAGAGTGCGATTGTTTACTATGGGGAGAATATATCTTATCCTATGGTTGGGATACATGACTATATTATAGTGCAACCAAGTCATATTAATACAGATACATATGGTTTTAAAACATATAAAGAAAAACTTTTTGCTTATGTAAGTATTGGTGAAGTTGATAGAAATATTGATGAGTATAAGCATATTAAAAAAGAGTGGATTTTAGCTGAGAATAAAGCATGGAGTAGCGATGTTTTAGATTTAAAAAACCCTGAGTATATTAACTTTTTATTTGAGAATATGATAGAGCCACAAAGGAAAAGAGGTTTTGAAAACTTCTTTTTTGATACGCTTGATTCGTATCAATTAGCAAGTAAAACTAAGAGAGAGCGAGAGCTAAATAAAAAAGCACTTATTGCATTTATAAATAAGTTTCATAAACGCTATCCTAATTCAAAACTCATTATAAATCGTGGGTTTGAAATTATAGATGAGGTACATGACTCTATTAATGCTGTACTTTTTGAGTCCTATTTTCGTGGAGTAGGTGGTGAGAAATTAGGATACAAAGAGGTCTCAGATGGAGATAGAGAGTGGCTTGATATTTATCTTAGTAAAATAAAAAATTACCATTTAGATATTATTAGTGTTGATTATCTTAATGCACGAGATATAAAAACTGATGGAGATGCACTTGTTCATAAACTAGAAAAAGAGAACTTTATTCCTTATGTATCAAATCGAGAGTTAAATATATATGGTCTCTCCTCTAAAAATGCTATTCAACGTGAAGTATTTACACTTATTGATGAACACCGACTTGATCGCACACTTCTTGAAGCACATCAGTATGGTGGTACTATTTTAGAGTATATGGGATATATTCAAAAGTTACATGATATAAATCATGGCTTACCAAATATGAATGAAATGAGACACTATGCAGGGGTTATTATATGGCTTCAAGATTTTATAAAAAAGCCTAAAAAATTTATAAAATGGGTAACTAAACTGCATAAGATAGGAATAAAAGTTGTATTTGCAAATAACTTTGGTTTTGTTCCTAGTAGTAAGTTATTAAAGCCACTCTCTATTAAAGTGAAAACCTCTATAGGAATTAATAAAAAGATAAAGTATCAAGATAACATGATGGGGTATGAAATAGGTGTCACTCTTGCTAGTTCATCTTTACAGATAGAACCAGAAGATGCTAAACCTTTACTTGTATATGAAAATAGTGATGGAACTACTTCAACTCCTGCAGCTATTACAAAATGGGGTGGATATGCTATTGGAGATGCTTTTATTATAAGTATGGATAAAGATAATATTTGGACGATTAATCCATTTAAATTTTTTAAAGAAGCTTTAGGTCTAAGAGAGTTAATAGTTCCTGATGTGACAACAGAGAATGGGCGACGTTTACTTTTTAGTCATGTAGATGGTGATGGGATGATGAATAGAGTAGAGGGTGATTTTGGATACTATTCAGGTGATGTGATACTCAATAAAATTTTAAAAGTTTATAAAATTCCTCACTCTATTTCTGTAATTGGTGCAGAAATTTCTGATAAGGGACTCTATCCTAAAATTGCACCAAAGCTGAGAAAAATTGCAAAAGAGATCTATGCTTTAGAAAATGTAGAGCCAGCGACACATACATTTACCCATCCATTTTTTTGGGATAAGATAGTGGATGATAATCTTAATGAAGCTTATAGGTTAAAACCAAAAGGGTATAAATTTTCACTTGAAAAAGAGATTAATGGAGAACTTCAAAGTATAAACAAAAACTTCAATCCAAAACATAAAGCAAAAACTATTTTTTGGAGTGGGGATTGTGCTCCTAGAAAAAATGCACTTTCCTTGATCGCTAAAGAGCATATTTTGAATATTAATGGTGGTGATACCATTATAACAGCAACGACACCATGGCTTTCGGGAATAGCTCCTTTAGGTCTGCAAAGAGGGGTATATACTCAGGTTTATACAGGTGCACAAAATGAGAATGTATTTACAAATGATTGGCTTGGACCATTTTGGGGTTTTAAGCGAGTTGTTCAAACATTCAAACTTACGAATAGTCCGAGAAGATTTAAACCTATAGATATCTACTATCATCTTTATTCCGGTTCTAAAGAGGCATCATTACGAGCCTTAGAGTATGTATTTGATTGGGCTATTAAGCAAGATGTAATGCCAATATTTACCTCAGAGTATATCCCTAAAGTTATTGATTATTACACTGTATCAATGGCGAATGAAGGGAGTACATGGTTATTTAATGGTATGAATAGCATTAGAACACTCCGTATTGAAAAAGAGAATGCAGGAGTCGATTTAAATAAATCTTCAAGTGTCATTGGTATAAAAGATTTTGAGAAGCACACTTATTTAAGTTTAGATACTTCATCTAATCATCTTGTAGTTCTAAGCAATGATTTAAGTTATAAAAATACTCCTTATCTTATCTCTGCTAATGCAAAACTTATAAACTATGAACATAATACTACAATGAGAAATTTTGAATTTTCAGGATATGTAGATTTAGATATGGTGTTTAATGTCCCAAAAAATTGTAAACTCAGTGCAATACCAAAAGCTGATAAAATAAGTAGAAAAGAGGGTGTAGAAACTTTAAGATATAAAGGAAAAAAAGAGGCAGTTGTTTTTATCAACTGCCCGTAATACTAAGAGAGATTTATTTATATCCATTTGGATTTTGTGATTGCCATCTCCAGCTATCCTCACACATCTCCTCTACTCCCTTAGTTGCTCTCCAACCAAGTTGTTCGAGTGCATAACTAGGGTCAGCAAAACATTTTGCGATATCTCCTGCACGGCGATCAACTATTTTATACGCTACCTTTTTATTACTTGCTTTTTCAAAAGCCTTAACCATGTCTAAAACAGAGTAGCCATTTCCTGTACCAAGGTTTACAGTAAGTACTTCGGTAAGTGTGTTTATTTTTTGTAAAGCTTTTACATGACCATCTGCTAAATCTACAACATGAATATAATCACGAACACCTGTTCCATCGTGTGTATTGTAGTCTCCGCCAAAAACACTTAAGTAGTCGCGTTTTCCAACTGCAGTTTGTGCTATAAAAGGCATAAGATTATTTGGAATTCCATTTGGATCTTCACCAATAGTTCCAGATTTATGTGCACCAACAGGATTAAAGTAGCGAAGTAAGACTACTTGCCAAGCATTGTCTGAAGTATAAAGATCTCTTAAAATTTCTTCATTAAAGAGTTTTGTTCTTCCATAAGGGTTAGTTGTAGAGAGAGGAAAATCCTCTTTTATAGGAGTAGTATGTGGATCACCATAGACAGTAGCAGAAGAGCTAAAAACTATCTTTTTACAGCTATTTTTTCGCATTACTTCACATAAAACTATAGTTCCATTAATATTATTATCATAGTACTCTAGTGGCTTTTCTACAGATTCACCAACAGCTTTGAGTCCTGCAAAGTGAATAACAGAATCTATTTTATAGTTATCAAAAACATACTGGAGGGCATCTGCATCACGAATATCTCCCTCAACAAAGGCTATTTTTTTATTTATAATCTTTTCAACTCTTTTAAGAGACTCTGCTGAAGAGTTACAAAGGTTGTCAAAAACAACGAACTCAAATCCTGCTTCATGTAGTGCTATACATGTGTGTGAGCCAATATATCCAGCTCCTCCTGTGACTAATACCATCAAATTATCCTTATTAATAGATATTTCATTATACTCTCTATATACTTAGCAATGACAAAAACATTAAAATTTTTATTATCAGAACCTCTTGTTCACTTTTTAGTTTTAGGCACTCTTTTATACTCTTTTTATAATATGAAAAATAAAGATAGTGTTTATGCACCTGTAGAGAAAAAAATATATCTTCAAAAAGAGAAGAGTGAGTCAAATACAAGTCTGGCATTTAGAATTTATGAGGGGGTTCTACTACAAGAAGCCTATAATTTAGGTTTAGAGAGACAAGATTCACTTATTTCACAGCGTTTAATTAAGCAAATGGAATTTATTTTACAAGGGAGTCAAAATTTTGTTGAGCCAAGTGAAGAGACTCTTTATGAATTTTACAAAGCAAATATTAAAGAATATTCAGAAGTAAAAACATTGGATTTTCATTATTTGAGTTTTGATGTCAATCAAACTGAGTTACTGAAAAAGAGTCAAAAAATTCTTGCCACTGTTGATTCTGCTACATTTAAAAATAGTGTGTATCTAAAAAACCAAAGTAAAGAGATACTTACAAAATTTTTTGGAAGATATTTTACAAGAAAATTATTGAGTGAATTTTCAAAACAGTGGAGTAAACCAATACCCTCAAATGGAAAAAATTATTTAGTTTATATAGATAAAAAGCTAGTCTTAAAACCTTTTGCCTTTAATGAAGTGGAAGGGAGAGTTTATAAAGATTATAAAGTACTTTTTATGAAGAAAACTAGAGATAATGCTTTTAAAAAATTGCTTCAGAGTTATAAAGTAGAGATAAAATAGTGTATGTAGTTCATTTTTTTCTTTTAAGTCTTCTGTTTCAGATCTCTCTTTTTGCACATCAAACAGGACTCTCTTATATTGTTTTAACAGAGATTAAGAGCAGTGATATTCAAGTTCTCTATAAGAAACCTCTCTCTGATACAAGAGGAGAAGATATCACTATCCGTTATCCTAAAGTATGTTTGCAACCTGTATTACTTTCAGATAAAATAGAAAATGGATTTATTTTAAGGAATTTTTATTTAGATTGTAAAAAAAAGGGTTTAATGAACCAAAGAGTTTGGATTGATGGACTACTCTCTAAGGATAGGGGTGTATTAATCACTTATAAAAGAGGTAGTTTTAAGACAACTGCACTGCTACGTGCTACATCACCTGTTGTTCATATCACGAAGAAGAGTAGTAAGTTTGAGTTGTTTAAAGAGTATATTCTTTTAGGTATTGAGCATATTTGGAGTGGTTATGATCATCTACTTTTTGTGCTCTCTTTAATTTTACTCTCCCCCTCTTTAAAAAAGCTTCTCTGGAGTGTGACAGGGTTTACATTGGCTCACTCTATTACTTTAGCAGTTGGAATTCTTGGAATAGTTACGGTTGGTATTGCCTATATAGAAGCTATGATTGCTATGAGTATACTTTTTTTAGCAAGAGAGTTGATGATAAAAAGAGAAACTTTTACGAAACGCCACTTAGGGGTTGTATCATTTATATTTGGTCTTTTACATGGTTTTGGTTTTTCAAGTGTCCTAAGAAGTATAGGTTTACCACAAGATGAAATCCCTCTCTCCCTCTTAGCATTTAATATGGGAATAGAAATAGGACAACTTCTTTTTATTGCTCTTATAATATCTATTTTATACTTTTTAAAACGCTATATAAAAATAAATGAGTTAAAGATAAAAGTAGTTTTAGCATATATAGTGGGAACTCTCTCTGCTTATTGGTTTATAGAGAGAGTTATGGCATTTTAAAAAGAGGTTCTTCTGCTATGCCCTAAGGTGCTAAAGCTTTGAGTTTAAAACTTTTTCTATGAATAGGTGAGTAGCCATATTTTTTTATCATCTCTACATGTAATTTTGTTCCATATCCTTTATGTTTTTCAAAGCTATACTCAGGATACAGTACTGCATCTCTAATAATATTACGGTCATGTGTTACCTTTGCTAAAATGGAAGCAGCACTTACTTCGGCTACCTTCCCATCTGCTTTGACCATAGTTTCTAAACCTGTAACACCAAAAGTAGTATTACCATCAAAGAGGTATGTATCGGTAACAAGAGACTCTTTAATCTCAATAAGTGCTTTTTTCATGCAAAATGAGAGACCTTTTTCATCTATCTCTAAGGGTTTAATAACAACTATATGATATTTTGTTTTTTGAATGATTTCATCAAAAAGCTTATACCGTTTTTTCTCACTTATTTTTTTTGAATCATTAAGACCTTCTATATTGTTTTTATCTTTAAAAATACAACCAGCAACTACTAAATCACCTGCAATAGGTCCCCGACCTGCCTCATCTATACCACATAATATACTCATTTAATCTCCTAATGCCCAGATATCGAAAGGGACTATCTCAACTACTGCTAGTGGATGGGATAGACTTCCCTCTTTATTCATACTAATTACAGTCACTTTTTCTATAGAGTGTGTAAATATAAATGCTTCAATAGATTCAAGCTTTTTAAAAAGTCTTCGCTCATCTACAAGTGGTTTACAGAGTATGATCTCATTTGTTTGTGGTAAATAAAAGTCTATATCATCATCGTAGTAGCACTCAGTTTGAGATTTTAAAAGTTCTAAAAAAACCATGTTCTCAAAAAAGTTCCCAAAATTCTTCTCAATGCTAAGTGCAGTTTTAAGTGAACTATCACAAAGGTAAACTTTTTTTGTAGCATGTTTATGCTCTAACTTTTCTAAAAGATGGATGTAGTTTTTAAGAACAAGTGCATCAAAAGATTTATAAAGTTTATCCTTACTAATTTTACGATGCTGTTTAAGCCGTTCATATATAGTAAAGGCAGAGAGCTTTTGTGACATAAATTTTGCACATAGTATAATAATATCAAATGATATATCATCAAGAGCGAAACGAAGCATCTTTTGAATATTTAGATTCCTTTCATCTGCACTTACTCTGTGCATATGTGCAAAACCACCAATTTGAAAGAAATGGTTTAGTGCGGAGGAGTCATACTTATACTCGTATGCCAAAAACTCCTCATAGTCTAAGGGGTAGAGTTGGAGTGTCTCTAATATATCTATTTTATAATGAGTCTCTGAAGTAATAATAAGCTGAGAGACATTTGTGAATTTTATCTCTTCTACATAGTTATCCAGAACAAGAATATCTATTTTATTTTTGTTACAAAAAGAGTTAAGTATACGGTTGAGTGCTTCTATATCTATACGAATATCATTGCAGTTTATATATAAATAAGAGTTTTTTTTCACTCCTAAAAGATAATGTTTGACAAGTTTAGATTTACCACTATGTGTAACTCCATTAATTTGGTAACTTTTATGATCTAAAGAGATCTTTCTAAAATGATACTTTTCTACACTTAAATCTGTTTTGTAAAATTCTTCGAGTAATATTTCCATAGCGTATCAGTTACTTCTTAAGTGATTGTACAAGAGCATCCGCAGCTTGTTTACCTTGAGCCATTACCCCTGTGAGTAGATAGCCACCAGTAGGTGCTTCCCAATCGAGCATCTCACCCACACAAAATACTTTAGGAAATTTGTTAAGCATTAAATTTTGATCTAAATTTTCAAACATTAAACCCCCTGCTGTGCTAATTGCTTCTTTAAGAGGTCGGTAAGAATCTAATAATAAAGGAAATTTTTTAAGACATTTTGCTACTAATTCAGGATTACTCAAAGTCTCTTTCTCTAAGACTTCTCTTAATAAAGAGGCAGTAATACCTTTTAATCCTAAGCGTTTCCAAAAGGCAGTTAAACTCTGTTTTCCTCGTGGCGCAGACAACTGCTGTTTTAATTTATCTTCTGTTCTATGTGGAAAGAGATCAAGGTAAATTGTTACTGGAGCATTAAGTTCCATTTTTTCTCTTAAAAGTTTAGAATAGGTATATATTAAACTCCCCTCAACTCCATTTTCACTTACTAAAAGTTCACCTATCTTGGAGTGCTGTTTATCATTAATATCTCTAAAGCTAAGGCGTACATTCTTAAGAGGCAAACCTGAAAATTTTTCTTTAAATATTTGAGACCATGTTACATTAAAACCCATATTTGCAGGTTTAAATGCTGCTATGCTTATGTCTTTTTTTTCCAGTATCTCTTTCCATGTACCTGTTGCACCAAGTTGTGGCCAAGAAGCACCACCTAAGGCTAAAATGACACTGTCAAATGAATACTCTCTTAGCCCATCCGCTGTTTCAAACTGCCAAATGTTTTTTGACCAAGATACCAAACGATGTTTCATTTTAAACTTAGTATGCTTAGATTTTAGTTCTTGTATCCAAGCACGGAGTAGGGGAGCTGCTTTTTTATCCAGAGGATAGACTTTTCCCGAAGAGCCAACAAAGGTTTCAAAACCAAGGTTTGCTGCCCAAGTACGTATATCATTTGGAGTAAAGTTTTCTAGTGCAGTTTGTAAAAAAACTTCTGCTTCAAAGTAACGACTTATAAAGAGTGGAAATGCTTCATCATGTGTAAGGTTTAATCCCCCACGTCCTGCTCGTAGAAATTTACGCGCGGCAGAAGGCATGGCATCAAACAGAGTGGCTGGATAACCCGCATTAGCTAAGACTTCTGCAGCCATAAGTCCCGCAGGACCAGCCCCTATAATAGCAATATTTATAGAACTCATTTTTTCAATACTCTCTTATTTAACTTTTTTAATAAAGACTACTTTGAGGTAATTACCCTCTTTAAATGTATCTAGTACCCTAAAATCCTTTGGAAGTGAAAACCGTTCTTTCACTTCGTACTTTCCTTTTAACTCTTTAAATGCTTTGGATATAAAGTCACTAAAAGTCATCATACTAAAGTTTGCAGAGTTGGTAGAAGCGACAATTATGCCCCCTTTTTTTGTAATTTGAATAGCCTCTTTTAAAAGATTAACATAATCTTTTGAAGCACTGAATGTTCTCTTTTTAGATCTGGCAAAACTAGGTGGATCTAAAACAACTAAATCAAATAATAGTTTTTTCTTTACAGCATACTTAAAGTAGTTAAATACATCTTCAACTATTATATCTTGGTTTTGTGGATCGATTTTATTTATTTCAAACTGCTCTTTTGTCTTAGGAAGACTACGTTTGGCTAAGTCAACACTTGTCGTCTTTGCAGCACCTCCAAGTGCAGCAAAAATAGAGAAAGCACCAGTATAAGAGAATGTATTTAGAACAGTTTTACCCTTAGCATATTTATCTCGAATAATTTTACGAACTTCTCTTTGATCTAAAAAAACTCCAACCATCGCACCATCATCAAGATAAATTGCAAAATGTGCATTATTCTCTTTAACTAAAATAGGTGCAGGTGCTCTCTCTCCACAAATAAAATCATCTTTTTCATCGAGATATTTTCCCTTTGAATCAAAGCGCTTTTTTTGATATATACCTTTGTATGTAATAGATTGCTTGAGTGCTTCTAATATATTGGTTTTAAATTCATAAATACCTAAACTATACCAAGTGAGCAGATAAAACCCATCAAAATAATCTATAGTTAATCCACCAAGTCCATCGCCCTCTCCATTGAATACTCTAAATGCTGTAGTGTTTCTGTCGTTAAAGAGATCTTCTCTATACTCTAAAGCAGATTTGATCTTTTTTTTAAAAAAAGCAGTATCAATTTTTTCATTTTTATTTGTAGAGAGAGTCCATCCATACCCTTTATTTTGAATACCATGATATGCCTTAAGAATAAACTTTCCTTTTTCATCAAAAAGGTTGAGCAGAAAACCCTCCTCAGTAACTCTATCCCAGCTGAGAATAGATGCTTTAGAAATAAGTGGGTATCCATTTTTGTAGGCATCTACAAATTCTGGTTTTACGGTTAATGGTATCTCTTTCATGATCTATAGCTATCCTTGTGGTATCTATTTATATTAGACTTTTTGTAGACCTAATGGATGTGTGACTTTAGTCTCACTCTGAAGTGAAGCCAAAGTATTAGATATAAGGTTTTGCAAGAAGTCTATTAAAACTATAGCATATTTTATATCAAAAATTATATATTCCTTTTTAAAAGGAAATAAATTTACACTAAAATCAAAATTTACCCCCTAAATCCTTGGATATATAGAGAAGCTTTGGTATAATTTCGCACCCTAATAATAATAGTGGTTAATAGTCAGGTAACGCCTGATGAGTTCTTTATGAAGGAAAATTATGGAAAAAATTCGTTTAAAATTGAAAGCTTAC
>CAZMBK010000015.1:0-23055 GCA_964564315.1 uncultured Sulfurimonas sp. | reverse complement strand
ATAAACTTAGAGCATAGACCTTTACATAGTTGCCGACACACATTCACAAGCATGATGCTAAACAATAACATAGATCCAATGTGGGTTTCAGCAACACTTGGGCATGAGAATGTTAAAATCACACTCGAAATATATGCTCATTTTTTACCTCGCAAGGAAAAAATGAAGATAGACTTTTTAGATAAGCGGTACAAAAACGGTACAACACTCTGAAAAACTAACTAAAATAGGCATAAATACAAATTAAGCGAGAATTCAATGGAAGTTATAGAAACAACAGATGCTTTTAAAGCACTTATAGAAGATATAAAAACGACTACAGAGGGTTATAGAGATCCTTTAGCTTTTGGTATAGCAAGAGTAGACTTAGGGCAACTTAATGTAGATAAAACACTTCAAGCTACATACCCTTTAATAAACTGGGATGAAAACTTTGGAAGTGCTGCTATTTTTGTAAGAGCATTAGAAGAGCAAGGTGTGAAAGTTGACTTTTCCAAGACAGAAGTAGTGTGTGATATTAATGTAGCATTCTTAAAAGCTGCATTAGCTGCATTTACTCCATACTCTGATGAAGCACATGGTGATGCACATAAAAATATTCAAGTTATTTCTGCTCTTTATACTCAGATCATAAGTAATGGATCTTTTGAAGGTGAGTTTAAAATATGTTTTATTTTTGATGATGCACCACTACAGAGTGTAGAAGCATCTTACTTAAAACTCTATGCTATTTCACAAGCCAAAGTACCTCTTAGAGATATTAACCTAAACGGTGCATTTGGAGCACTTCCAAATGTTGCATGGTCTGCTGGTCAACCAATTGAACTTGATTATTTAAGAGAGTTCGAAATCGAACTTAAACTTGCCAATGAGTACCCACACATTGATTTTGTAGATAAATTTCCACGCTTCTTGCAACATATCATTCCTCAAGACAATACTCGTATCTTAGATACTTCTAAAGTACGTTTTGGGGCACAACTTGCAGCTGGAACAACTGTAATGCCAGGTGCTTCATACATTAACTTCAATGCAGGAACAACTGGTTCTGTTATGGTTGAAGGTCGTATTTCATCTTCTGCAATCGTTGGTGATGGTTCAGATGTTGGTGGTGGTGCTTCTATACTTGGTGTTTTAAGTGGTACTGATGGAAATCCTATCTCAATAGGTAAAAACTGTCTTCTTGGTGCTAACTCGACATGTGGTATTCCTTTAGGTGATGGTTGTATCATTGATGCTGGTCTTGCTATCCTAGAGGGAACAAAAATTGGTATCTACCCAAGTGAACTTGCAAAAATAATGGAAGTAAATACTAATGCAAATATGGAAGGCGAAGTTTTCAAAGGAAAACAACTCTCTTTCTTCCGTGGTCTACACTTTAGACAAAACTCACTTACAGGTGAAATTACAGCTTCTCGTTCTACAAGAGAGATTAAACTAAATGCAGACTTACACTAGTTTTTTCCTCTAATCTCTCTTTTATCTTCTTGGTAATATAATACATATCAGACAAGGAGATAAATATGAATATATCATCAAATGTTACTTCCCTACAAACAAATCAATCTTTTTTAAATACAACAGCAAAAAGTATAGAGAAGCAGAGTGGTGACTTGAGCAAAAATATGACAAATTTAATAGTTGCAGAAGATGTAAATACACTCAATATAAATGCAATTAAAACTCAAGATGAGATGTTAGGGTCACTCTTAGATATTAAAGCTTAGTCATAGTTTTTAGATTTTGTAACATTGAAGAGTTTTCGTCAAAATCAAAAAGGTTTTTACCAACTTCTAATGTACTAAAAATAGGTTTTCCTATGATAAATCGTCCCTCTTTTCCTGCTTTTTTAGTCTTAACACCCCAAACATTTTGAAAAATGATAGGTTTGTTCTTATACAAACCTACATAAAGAGCAATATGGCCTTTTTTATAAAGTAGCGTTTGAAATGGCTTTGCCTCTCGCTTAATAATATCAAGTTTTTCTTCTTGACTCAAACCATCTAAGGAGAGAGTTTTTCCTGCTAAACTCTGTTTATATGAGTTTCTTGGAAGCCATAAACCAAATGGTGCATAAAAATCTCTTATAGTTGCAGAACAATCACGCTCTGAAAACATCCCACCCCATCCATATGTATTCAAAGAGAGTAATCGTATGATCTTTTCAATATTTTGTGCATTAAACTTTAGTGGATTTTTAGAAGCTATCTCTTTTGAAATTTTTGATTTTTGATAATATGCTTTATTATCTGCATCTTTAGAGATACTCAACACAGTAAAACTTTCTTCATCTTCTGTAATCAAAGGAAAGATTACTCCTAATCTAGAACGAAAAAGAAACTCTCCTGTAGTAGTGTAAATAGGCTCATTATCACTCCTAATAAATATTTGCTTTGCCTCTTGCCATAAGAGTGTATACTCTTTTTTAATAGGAACAATATTTTTACTTTTCACCCATCCAAAAGTAAAGCTAGACTCTATAAACACCCACTCTTTATCTTTGGAGTAGTGTGAAATTAAAATAGGTTTATTAGGAGATATAGTACTGTTTTGAAGATAATCAAAAGGGAAACCCTCCCCTGCTTTAGAGGGATCTCTAAAGAGAGGTTTATCACTAGGCATAGCTCGAATATTTAGGAGGTTTAATGTAACAGCTGTTCGGTTAAGAGAAGCAAATTCTTCATAATTAGCATTTAAGAGTAAGTTCTCAAAAAAACTTTTTTGACGAAGCTGTAGATTTTCTCCATAACTATTTGTTTCATTAAAAAGTTTGTGAGCCCACATAACATCCTCTAGTGAGATATCTATTTTAGAGAGATTCCATACTTTGAAATAGTGTTTCTCATAACTCTCTTGAGTTATATTAAGATCCCCTATATTTTTTGTATAAAAAGATACATCTTGAGGTATTTCACTTATATCTAAAATAGTTTGCTCTTGAACTACTTTTTGTATTGCCATTTTTTTCTGTTTATCTTTTTTTATGGAAGCTTGTGGTGCTACACATCCTGTCAACAGTAAACTACATAAAAAACCAGAAATATACCTCATAAATTCTCCTAATCAACATCCCCAAAACGACTTACTACTCTACCAATAACTTCTATCTCATTTGCTTGCAGTGTTTGAGTAGAGTAAACAGAGTTATCACTTATAATATCTATTTTTCCATCTATTCGTGTTTGGACACGTTTTATAAAAAGACCCGCTTCTGTCTTAATGGTAAAGACACCACCACGATTAAGATCTTTTTTTGCTCTGTTTATAAATACAATATCATTATAACTAAAAGTAGGCTCCATAGAGTCTCCAGAGACATTTATAGCTTCAATATTTTTAAGTTCTCTCTCACCACCTAACATAAACAAAAATTGCTCTGGAATTTCTATCTCTTGCATCTCTTCATACTGTTCATCTGATCCACCACCAGCACTAGCATTCACATCATTAAAATATCTAACCATATAAAACTTATTCGTTGCTTCAACTAAAGATTCAGGAGATTGTCCATAAAGCAACCAGTTAATACTTATGGTCTTTTGCGCACAAAAGTCCAGTAACTCTGTAAAAGGAATCTTATCTCTTTTTTTCATAGTTGCAAAATTCATTCTTGAAATACCAAGTGTATCGGCAACATCTTTATCAAAAACTTTTCTCGAACCAAATTCATTAGAGATTATACTTTTTATCTCTTCTACTATATTAGTAAAACTATTCATCACAGATCCCTTTTTTTATAAATATGTCAAATTATAATATTATTTTGACTGAATGTCAAAATTTTCATTGCATTTTGACATTTTATTTGAAAATAATTCAAAAAAGTATACTATTGTGTCATAAAAATAAAAAAGGATTGAATATGTCTCTTATTAAAAATGCTGAAATACTTTTTGTAAAGTTTGAATCTAAAATGGAAAGATGAGTTAAAAAATTATTCTAAACCCTCTTTTTGTTTTTGCTCTTTTTCATTTTGAGCTTCACGAGCAGCTGATTTATTTTTATGATAACCACCAAAAATAAAAATCATAAAAAGAACAAAAAGAATGATCATTATTATATCTACATATGTATTCAATTTTTATACCTTATCAAATGTAGCATAATTTTGTCGTATAGCATCATAAAGAACTATTCCTGTGCTAATAGCTAAGTTCAAACTTCTTCCTTCTGCTGTCATAGGAATAGTAATATTTCTCTCTTTATACTTAAAGAGAAGCTCTTCAGGAATTCCAGCTGTTTCACTTCCAAAAAAGATAAAATCACCCTCTTTAAAATCTGCCTCAAAATAGGGTCTATCTGTTTTTGTCGTTGCGAAGTGTGCATTCTCTTTTATCTCATTATTTGCAAAAAAATCATCTAATGAATCCCATACATGTAGATCTAACTTATCCCAGTAATCAAGTCCAGCACGGCGTACTGCTTTTTCATCTATATCAAAACCTATAGGTTTAATAAGATGCAAAGATGCTCCTGCATTTACACATAAACGACCAATAGCCCCTGTATTGTTAGGAATTTGAGGATGAACTAAAACTAAATTGAATGCCATAAATACTCCTAAAAAATTACTGTTTTGTTTTCATAAACAAAAATTCTATCTTCAAGTGCAAGTTTAAGAGCACGAGAAAGCACAACTTTTTCTACATCTTTTCCAGAACGTTGCATATCTCTCCAACTATAAGCATGATTTACATGTATAACTTCTTGTGCAATAATTGGACCTTCATCAAGGTTATTATTTACAAAGTGAGCTGTAGCACCAATAATTTTTACACCTCGCTCATATGCTTGTTTATAAGGATTTGCTCCTATAAATGCAGGTAAAAAGGAGTGATGGATATTAATTATTTTATCTTCAAAAGCTTCTACAAATGCAGGTGTTAAAATACGCATATATTTTGCAAGAACAATATATGCAACATCTTCATAAGAGTTTATACACTCTATAATACGTTGTTCATGTATTTCTCGCTCTAAATTTTCATGAGAGATCGTTACATAAGGAATATCAAACTTACTCACTAGAGACTCTAGCTTATCATAGTTAGAAATAACTGCTAAAATATTTGCTTCAAGTTCCCCTGCTTCATGGCGAATGAGTATATCACCAAGTGCATGTAACTCCTTTGTAGCCATAATAACTATATTTTTTTTCTTAGGTTCTATCACTTTTACACTAGAAGTTTTAGGAAGTACATTATTTATGGCATCTATTAACTCTTTTTTATTCACAGCACCCTCTACAACGCTTCGCATAAAAAATTTATTGCTCTCTTTATCCACAAACTCACTATTGGAAAGAATATTCAGATCATACTTAAAAAATATGCTTGACACTTTATGAACAAGTCCTTTCTCATCATTAGCATCTATAAGCACTCTGTATTGATTCATAGTTGTTTCCCTTTTTCTAGTTTTTGAACTCTTGAGTCTATAGTTGCTAAAGTGTACTCTAAAAAATTAAGAGTCATATCTACCTTTGCTTCTATATTTGCATTATTTGGAGCTTGAAAACCTTCAAAAAGTACTAAAAGTCTCTCTCGTATAGAATTAAGATAGATAAGTTCACTCTCTATTCCTGTCTCGTTGCGAGTCTCTTTTTTAGAAATTTCTATCTGAACTTCTTCATGTGTAGGTTCAAAAAACTTCTCTTCTCTTGTAGGATTATAGTGAGTATTTTTTTCTTTTTCTACAGTAATAGGCTCACTGCTCTCATCCATCTCTGCTAGTGTTGAGAGTATTACATCTTTTAGTTCCATGCTTTTAGTAACCACCTTTCAAACTCATTAAACTCTACTGCTGTTTCCATTTTTAAAAAGTAATCTTTCATCTCATCATTTACTTTTAAAAATTTTTTTCGCATTCCAGACAATCTTCGTATAGCAATCTTTGCATCGCTATTATTAGGATCCTTTTTTAGCACATCCTTATAGATATCAAGTGCCTCCTCTTTGAGACCTTGAAGTTCATAAATATTTGCTAAAGTAAGTGTTTTCATCTCTATTTAAGTATCTCTATCTTTCTATATAGTTAGCGATAATAGAACCTATTTCGCTTGTAGAACAGACTTCTTTAGCATCA
Organism: uncultured Sulfurimonas sp.; assembly: GCA_964564315.1. Classification (GTDB taxonomy): domain Bacteria; phylum Campylobacterota; class Campylobacteria; order Campylobacterales; family Sulfurimonadaceae; genus Sulfurimonas. The sequence goes on along the minus strand of CAZMBK010000015.1, from coordinate 16,971 downwards.
AACTGTGCAAGATCGCCAGTACGATACCCTTCACTCAGAACTTTTTTAATTGCATTATCTATCTTATTTGCTGCTTCTATTTCTCCAAGAGCATATCTAAGCATCATCGAAGCACTTGAAATTGTAGCAATTGGATTTGCTATACCTTGACCAGCGATATCTGGAGCAGAACCGTGAATAGGCTCATAAACACCTATCTTATCACCAATAGAAGCTGAAGGTAAAAGACCTATAGAGCCACAGAGCATTGAAGCTTCATCTGAAAGGATATCTCCAAAAATATTACCTGTAAGCATTACATCAAATTGTTTTGGATTTAAAACAAGTTGCATAGCAGCATTGTCTACATACATATGTGTTAACTCTACATCTGGATACTCAGCACTTACCTCAGTTACAACATCTCTCCAAAGCTGAGAAACATCTAAGACATTTGCTTTATCTATAGAACAAACTCTCTTCTCACGTTTTTGAGCGATTTTAAAAGCTTGATGCGCAATACGTATAATCTCAGAACGAGTATACACCATAGTGTTCCAACCCTTCTCCTCTGTACGACCCTTAGGCTCACCAAAATAAATACCACCAATGAGTTCACGAACGACCATAATATCTACACCCTTAATAATCTCAGGCTTTAATGAAGAAGCATTAATAAGCTCATCATACACAACTGCCGGTCGTAAGTTAGCATAAACACCTAACTCTTTACGAAATCTAAGAAGTCCACTCTCTGGACGCTTCTCACGAGGAAGTTCATCCCACTGTGGTCCACCAATAGCACCAAAAAGTACAGCATCAGAGTTTAATGACTTGGTGATAGTCTCTTGAGGAAGCGGATCACCCGTTACATCATAAGCAATACCACCCATAAGTGCTTCATCATAGGAGAAGTGAAAGTCACAACAAGAAGAAACTGCATCTAAAACTTTAACAGCCTCATCAATAATCTCTGGACCAATTCCATCACCTTTTATAAGTGTAATTTTATAGTTTTTCATTCTAGTTCTTTCCTTCTTTTATCTCATTTTGTGCAAAGTTCATTAAACCACCTGCATCAATTAACTCCTGCATAAAAGCAGGGATAGGTGTAAAGTTATAACTTTTTCCTGTTGTGTTGTTTGTAACTGTACCCACATTCATATCTACAGTTACAACGTCACCTTCACTGATCTCAGCCGATTCAGCAAGTTCAAATATTGGGAGTCCCATATTAAAAGCATTACGGTAAAAAATTCTCGCAAATGTTGGAGCGATAATAGCTGAAACACCAGCAGCTTTAAGTGCTATTGGAGCGTGTTCACGACTTGAACCACAACCAAAGTTTTCACCTGCAACTATAATATCACCAACACTCATTTTGTTTACAAACTCTGGGTCTGCATCTTCCATAACATGCTTTGCAAGTTCTTCAGGAACTGAAGTATTTAAGTATCGTGCGGCTATGATTAAATCTGTATCTATATCTTTACCAAATGTCCAAACTTTACCGTTTATATTTGCTTTTTCCATTATAAAATCCTAATATATTGTTAAATAATTTCGTGATTATAGCTAAATTGTTGTTGGAGTTTGATTAAATATAATTGAAGATGATTTTGAAGAGTTAATATTAAAAAGTATTAACCCTTAATTACTCTGTTACTATCGTTTTAAATTATTTACTGTTTGAAGCATTTCATCACTTGTTGTAATAACTTTTGAGTTAGAATCATAAGCACGTTGTCCTGTAATAAGATCTGTAAGCTCTACAACAAGTTCAACATTAGAGAGTTCTACAAAACCCTGTCTCAAAGTACCAAGACCATCAATACCAGGTGTTCCCTCTACAGGTTGTCCTGAACTATCTGTCTCAATATAAAGGTTATCTCCAAGAGAGTGAAGACCAGCTGGATTTATAAAGTTTGTTGTCTGCACTTGACCAACTTGCGTTGCCTGTGTTTGACCTGGCTGTACAACGGTAACAGTACCATCAGTACCGATACTAATATTTGTAGCATCAGGTGGAATAACAATTTGAGGTACAAGTGTATACCCATCACTATTTACCATTGTACCATTTTCATCTATTTTGAAAGCACCATTACGAGAGTAAACCTCTGTTCCATCAGGAAGTTCCATCTTAAAAAAACCATTTCCTGTAATAGCAACATCAAGCTGATTGTCAGTCTGTTTTAATGCACCCTCCGCAAATATTTTGTTTATTGCTGTAGCTCGAGAGCCAAGACCAACCTCAATACCTGTTGGACTTTTTGTCACATCAGAAGTAGATGTTCCCGCATACTCCATTACATTGTACATAAGGTCAGCAAACTCTGCACGACTTTTTTTAAATCCAATAGTATTTACATTGGCAATATTATTGGCTGTTGTATCTATCTGTGTTTGCATCCCGAGCATTCCCGTAGAAGCAGTGTAAAGTGATTGCATCATAGTTCTATATCTCCCTTATTAAGCTTTTTTAGCTAGTTTTTCTATAGCATCTCTATTCATATCATCCATCTGAGTATTCATAGCTTTTTGATACATTTCAACTAAACGATTTGTCTCAATCATATCTGTCATCATTTTTACTGCATTAACATTACTTTTTTCTAAAAAACCTTGATTCACAGCATCACTACTATCTAAAACTGTCAAATTCTCTTTATCATCAAAAGCATACAGATTATCGCCCTCTTTTTTTAAGATAGAAACATCTTTAGGCTGAACTATAAGTAACTTTTGGGCTGTAGTAAACTTTGCACTATTTGGTAAATTTGTAGATATCTGTCCATTTTTATCAATTGTAACTAAACTATCCTCACTCGCAAAACTAATATTACCAGTATCATTACTAAAATAATCATCTGGTAATACTTCGTATCCCTGTTTTGTTACAAGAACACCCTCATCATTTTTAGTAAAACTACCATCTCTTGTAAGTTTCACACCCTGAGGTGTTTTTACTGCAAAAAATATACCCTCACGAGAGAGTGCGAGATCTAAAGCATTTGAAGTATTTTGCATTGTTCCAACAGATTGATCAGTATATCCATCTACAATTTGTGGTGACTTTGTCATTGTACGGTTTATGAAAGCGGCACCCTCTTGTGAGTTATTTGCATTTGGTAGTTCATCACGTTTCTCTTGGTAAATACGCATAAAATCACCTACAACTAGATTATCTTCCTTGAATCCAACTGTATTAACATTTGCTAAATTATTTGAAATAGTGTCGAGTCTATTAAACTGAGTAACCATCCCTGCTGCTGAAGCATAATAACCTGTTTGCATCAATAATCCTTATTGAGTCTTAATTTATTAAAGATAGTAAAGCAAAGAGTGTTCCAATATTTTATATTAGTTTACTTTAAAAATTAAGTTAACTTAAACTATAATTTCTTATGAAAAAAAACACTCTCCTTCTTGTTGATGATACACCTTTGAACATTGATATTTTAATAGATATGCTCTTTGAATATGATGTAATAGATGCTCTCAGTGCAGAAGAAGCATTTAAAGTCTTAAAAAATGAAAAGATCGATCTTATTTTACTTGATGTTGTTATGCCTCAAATGAGTGGTTATGAGATGTGTGAGATACTTAAAAAAGATGTGAATACTGCAAAGATTCCTGTTATATTTTTATCTTCAAATAGTGCTCCTGAAGACATTCAAAAAGGTTTTCTTCTTGGTGCAGTAGATTATATAACAAAACCTTTTAATAAAATAGAGTTAAAAAGTCGTATTAAAACACATCTTGAACTTACCGAGTATCGTGAAAACTTAGAACTAAAAATAAAAAATGAGATAGAAAAATCAAAATATAAAGATGAGATGATATTTCACCAGAATAAACTTGTATCTATGGGCGAAATGATTCAAAATATAGCACATCAATGGCGACAACCACTCTCACAAATAAATTCTATAGTAATGTTAATAGAGATGGCTCTCTATAATAAATCTAATGTAGATAAAGAGATGATTGAAAAGCAGCTAAATAAAATTGAATCACTTACAAAATATATGTCTAATACTATTAATGATTTTACAGACTTCTTTTCTAAAGATAAACAAAAAAAATATTTTCATCTTTATGAAGTGGTTACAAATGCTTTAATCATTATAGAAGGTACCTTGAAGCATCATCAAATAGAAATAGAGTTTCAAGTAGATAAAAAAATTTCACTTTATAGCCATAAAAATGAGATTCAACAAGTAATCTTAGTTATTTTAAATAATGCGAAAGATATATTACTAATTAAAAATATTACAAATCCAAAAATTACAATAAAAATTTTTCAAATAGATAAAAAAATTACAATAAAAATTTGTGACAATGCAGGAGGAGTTCCTCAAAAAATTTTATATAAAATTTTTGAACCATATTTTACAACAAAACATAAAAAGCAAGGAACTGGTCTAGGGCTTTATATATCTAAAATGATCATAGAAGATTCGCTTGAAGGAAAACTTTCTGTAAAAAACGAGAATGGTGGTGCTTGCTTTTCTATAGAGTTTTTAAAAAACTAGAAACTAGAAACTCCGTTTCGTCCACTCTCTTTTGAGTTATAAAGTGCTTTATCCGCTCTTATAAGAACACCCTCTACATTCTTATCATCATCTGTTAAGACAGAAACACCAAGGCTTAATAAAAACACTTAACATTTTTAAACTTTTAATAAGCTCTTCATAAAATCCTAGATATAATTATTATAAATTTAAGATAAGCTTAAAAATGGAGAGGATAATGCATGTAAAAAAGCATCCCTATAGTATACTTTTTATTGAAGATGAAGAAGCCATTAGAAATAACTATACAAGTTACCTAAAACATCACTTTGAAGAAGTTTATGAAGCAGAAGATGGTCTTAGTGCTTATAAAATATATAAAGAAAAAAAACCACATATTTTAATTGTAGATATACATATACCACATATGGATGGTATAGAACTTCTCAAAAAAATAAGAGAGCATGACCATACAACAAAAGCTATTATGCTTACAGCACATGCAGATACGAGCTATCTTCTCCAAGCAGCTGAATTAAAACTTACAAAGTACCTTGTTAAGCCTATTTCACGACAAGAGTTAAAAGAGGCTTTAAGCCTTGTTTTAAATGAGTTGTCAGAGTATGTAGTTTCCTCAAACAAAATAGCCATCCTCGCAGATAACTATATTTGGGATTATAACAAGGAGGAGTTTCTTCATGATGGAGTTGCAATTAACTTAACAAGTTTAGAAAGAAAAATTATGACACTCTTTTTTAATAACACAAACACAATACTCTCTTTTGACAATATTATTTATGAAGTATGGAGTGACTCTTCTACAGGCAGTCACTCCTCCTTAAAAACTGCAATTAAAAATTTAAGAAAAAAAATACCTCTAAAGATAATAAAAAATGTTTTTGGAGTGGGCTACAAACTAGAAATTTAAGTGTAATATAAAATTATTTGGGTATAATCCACCTTTTAAAAACCTTAACTCATGGAGCGTCCTCCCATATGACAGCTAAAGAACTCAACAAAGCTATAGAGACCTTTTTTGAAGAACACAAAAGTAAAGAGTGTGTTACTTATGAATCTCTTATAGAACTTTTTGAAAAACAACCAACAGCCGCTCAGTCAAAAAACATTTTAAAACTTTTAACTAAGCATAAAAAATGTATCTATACTTCGAGTGAACATGCTAAAAAACTCAATGACCAAGAAGCAGCAGCCCGCCGTGCAGCACAAAGAAAAATGCTAGAAAATAATGAGTCAGATAGTTTTGACATTTTAAAAGAGCATGAACTCCTTGAGTGGTCACGTTCTGACTCTCCTGTACGTATGTACCTTCGTGAAATGGGGCAAATCCCTCTTTTAACAAAAGAAGAAGAAATAGAAATATCTAAAAAAATTGAAGGTGGAGAGAGTATTATTATAGATGCTATCTGTTCTGTTCCTTATCTTATAGACTTCATTTTAGACTATAAAGAACCACTTATAAATCGTGAACGTCGTGTAAAAGAACTTTTTAGAAGTTTTGAAGATGAGAAAGAAGATAGTAGTGATGATACAAATGATGATACAGCAACAGCAACAGCATCAGATACGACAGTTGATAAAACGCTTACCGCCAAAGATAAAACAAGAGTAGAAAAGGTTTCAACAAGCTTTAAAGCTCTTGAAAAAGCAAAAAAAGATTGGACAAAACTTACAGAAAAGGCTCCTGAAAATTTAGATGCTGAGATGAATGAAGAGATTATCAATTACTTTTTAGGTATAGCATTTAAAAAAAGTGTTCTCAAAGAGAAACTTTTAGAACTTGGACCAACTTCTAAACTAATTAACGAACTTGTAAAGGCAATGGAAACTGCACTTAAATCTGATGAGGGTTATGACAAAGAACTAAAACGTTTAGAGTATAAACTACCACTTTTCAATGCAACACTCAAAGCAAATCACAATGTTCTTGTAGCAAAAATTCAAGAGTTAAATAAAGAAGATATCGCAAATATGGTTCCAGAAGCTACTATGGTTTCTACCTATATGGAAATCAAAAAACTTGTTCAAACAAAAGAAGCATCGAAAAACTCTTTTGATATGGAACCAGATAAACTTGCTGACATTTTAGAGCAGATTAAACGTGGTAAAAATATTAGTGAAATAAGTAAGACAAAAATGGCAAAGTCAAATCTTCGTCTTGTTGTTTCTATTGCTAAGCGTTATACAAACCGTGGTCTTCCTTTCCTTGACCTTATCCAAGAAGGAAATATAGGTCTTATGAAAGCGGTTGATAAATTTGAGTACCAAAAAGGGTACAAGTTCTCTACATATGCTACATGGTGGATTCGTCAAGCAATCAGTCGTGCTATCGCTGATCAAGCAAGAACGATTCGTATTCCTATTCATATGATTGAGACTATTAACCGTATTAATAAAATTATGCGTAAACATCTTCAAGAGAATGGAAAAGAGCCAGATGTAGATACTATTGCTGAAGAGGTTGGTCTCTCAGTTGAGAAAGTTAAAAATGTTATCAAAATTACTAAAGAGCCTATTTCTCTTGAAGCTCCTATTGGTAGTGAAGATGATGGGCGTTTTGGTGACTTTATCGAAGATAAAACATCAGTTTCACCAGCTGATGCAATTCTTAAAGATGACCTTCGTGTTCAGATTGAAACAGTTTTAGACCAGTTAAATGAGCGTGAAAAAGCGGTTATTAAACTTCGTTTTGGAATTATGGATGACGAGAGTGATAGAACACTCGAAGAGATCGGTAAAGAGTTAAGTGTTACTCGTGAACGTGTTCGTCAGATAGAATCAAGTGCTATTAAAAAGCTTAAACACCCTAAAGTTGGTCGTCGTCTTAAAAACTACATAGAAGAGTAGGGATTAAAGAGTATGACTTTTGAACAACAATGGTTAGAGTATGACTATAACCCTTTCATACTCTTTAATAGCAATGGAAAGATTATTTCTGTAAATTCAGAAGCACAATTTCTACTCGGTTCTGTAACTACAGCAGAACTTTTTGACCTTGCTAAAAACTATGCAAGTATCTCTTTTGGTTTTAAAACTACATTTTTAGAACTAGTATATGGAAGATATAAGTTTTTTGGTATCGCTGTTGGGTATGAAGATGAAGAGCAAATAGGTCTTAAACTCTACCAAGCACCCTCGTTTAAACTCAACACTAAAAAACCAGAAGGTGAACTTACAAATATTTTTACTATTACAGACCTCTGTATTGCAACTAACTCTATAAGTTCAAATATTAAGTATACTAAATCATATGACCCTGCCATACCTGATGTTATGATAGACTCAAATAATCTTATTAAAATTTTAAATAAAATGTACTCTTGTCTTCAAGAGAATGAGACTATAGATACTAAAGTTTTTTATCGGATTGGAGAGCATATTAAGTTCGAAGAGAAAAAGTACAGTATTTTTTCTATCTCAATTTCGGGTGAATATATAGATAAATTGAAAAGTAATGAACTCAAATTTATGGCAGAAAATAGCAACTTTTATATAGAGATATCTTCAGCACTCACTATTAATATTCCGATGATAACCTCCTAAGAGGCTATCTCTTTAGAGATAAAAGATCCCACGATTATACCTATAAGTAGTGATGGTAAATAGAAACTCAAATCAAGTAAATTATTGTTTTTTAGAGCTATAAACCCAAGTATAAGAAAGATATAGGGAACTATGCGAAAAAGAGACACACTGCCTCTTGCCCCATGCTTTATACTTTTAAAACTAAAAGTTTTTATTTTTGCTTTTTCCTCTTTTACTATCGCCTTTAAATCTAACTCTTCAGCAGGTGTCTCATTTAAGGGCTTATCCTCACTATAGAGTTCATGAGGATCTTCTATAGTATCAAGAAGATCTCTATCATCACTATACTCCTTAGAAGCCACTTTTAAATCTACCATCTTTTTATATGCAAAAGATGCCCCTACTATAATAAAAAGTGAACTTAAAAATGCAACTTGAGTATTTGCAAAAAGCTCTTTTGAGTAGAGAGAAGTAGCAAGTACAAATCCCTCTGTAATCACAAATACTCTAATAACTTTTAGAGCCATAATCATCCTCATCATCTTCTTCATCATCATCAAGCTGTTTTTTTATAGCATAACGCGGTTCTTTAGCTAACTCTTCATACTCTTTATACTGTTTAGAGTATGCCTTATAAACATTTAAAATTGCAGCCGCTATGCCAATAGCAACACCTATCCAAAAAGTCCAAGCAACACCACTCAAACTCTTAATAAGCCAACCAATACCAACACCCATAAGAACAGCAACAACCATGGATATCCCAAGAGAGAGACTATCAGCAGCTTCTATTATTGGTTTTATACGAGGCTTATGTTCTTCTTTAGGTCTTTCATTACTTTTAGCCATTTTTAATCGCTTTGAAAACTCGTTTTGCAGTATTTATAGTCTCTTCAACCATTGCATCTGTAGTTGCAGTAGAGATAAAACCTGTTTCATAAAGTGAACATGCAAAGTAAAAACCTTCTGCTAACATCATTGAGTGAAATTTTGCAAAAAGTTCAGCATCACTTTGACATGCATCTGCAAAGTTTTTAACAGGTTTTTCATTAAAGAAAAAACCAAACATAGAGCCTCTTGTATCTATCTGCATAGTAATACCTTCTGCTTTTGCTGCATCTTGCATCCCATGAACTAATCGTTCTGCTCTCTCATTTAAAACAGCGATTACTCTTGCATTTGCTTTGAGTTTACTCAGTGCTGCAAAGCCTGCTGCCATCGCAACTGGATTACCACTCAGTGTTCCAGCCTGATAAACTGGACCCTCTGGACTTAGTTGTGACATTATCTCTCTTTTACCACCAAATGCTCCAACTGGCATACCCCCACCAATTACTTTTCCAAGTGTTATTAAATCTGGAATCACACCTGTAATAGACTCAGCTCCATTTACACTACCACGGAAACCACTCATAACTTCATCAAAAATAAGAAGTGCACCATTTTCTGTACATAAAGTACGAAGTTCGTGTAAAAACTCTTTATCTGCTGGAACAAGTCCCATATTTCCTGCAATTGGTTCAATGATGACACAAGCAATATCTTTAGAATCTGCAAAACATTTCTTCACGGAGTTTATGTTGTTATATTCAGCTAAAAGGGTATGCTTTGTAAAATCAGCGGGGACCCCTGGGCTTGATGGGTTACCAAATGTAGCAGCACCACTTCCTGCCTCTACTAAAAGTGCATCACTATGCCCATGATAACATCCAGTAAATTTCACAATATCATCACGACCTGTATAGCCACGAGCTAAACGAATAGCAGACATTACAGCTTCTGTTCCTGAAGAGACAAAACGTACTTTGTCTATAGAATCAAAAAAGCTTACAACGAGTTTTGCTAACTCTGTTTCAGCTATAGTAGGTGCACCAAAACTCAAACCATGTTTTACGGCTTCTATAACTGCAGCTTCTATAGCCTCATCTCTATGACCAAAAATCAGTGGTCCCCACGATTGAACATAGTCCACATATCTGTTTCCATCTACATCTTTTAAGTAAGCACCCTCCCCCTCTGTAATAAAGATAGGAGTTCCTCCAACACTCTTAAATGCTCGAACTGGAGAGTTTACACCACCAGGAATTAAACTTTGTGCTTCATCAAATGCTTTTTTAGATGCTTCTGTACTCATATATAATGACCTTTAGTATATTTTTTCTTATTATATCGAAGTAGTATTAATATTGATTTGGTATAATCATTCAAATCAATTTTAATATGGAATATTTTGAACAGATCAAGCTTTGCCCTTTTTGTAGCACTTCTTATACATCTTCTTTTTTTACTCCTCTTTTGGGTTTTAGGAACCATCACTCCTGAAGTGAAAAAGCCTAAACAAGAGGAACAGAAAATAAAAATTTCTCTTAAAGAGATGCCTAAAAAACATAAAAAATCTGGTCTCAACAAAAAAAAGCCACAGCCTACCAAGATAGCACCTCCTATGCCAAAAGGAAAGCAACTCAAAAAAATAGTAAAACCAATTAAAAAACCTGTTTTAAATACACCAAAAGTAAAACCAAAGCCGAAAAAGAAACAAGCAAAAGTAGAACCTTTACCGCCTAAAAAACCTTTTATTCCTTTACTTGAAAAGAAAAAAAAGGATAGCAACAAAACAAAAAAGCCAAAACAAAAAGATCCTCTTGCTTGGATGTTTGAAGATAAAGCTAAAAATGAAAAAAAAGTAACAAAGAAACAGGCAAACCTTAATAGTGGTAATATTAGTCAAAATATTAAAGAACTTTATGGTGAGGAGTTTGGTAAGCTATCCACAGGACAGCAGCAATATATTATAGATAATCAAGAGATTATGAGACGTATTACACAGCAGGTCTTAACACGTGTAGCACGAGTGAATTTACCGCATGATTTAAATGTCAATAGAAGTAATGTTATAGAATTTTATCTACACCCAAATGGTGATATGACAGATTTTAAGTTTCTCTCAAAAAGTGGCTATTATGTGCTTGATGATACTACAAAAGAGACTATAGAGTATGCCTATAGTCGCTATCCTCACCCTAAAGAAAAAACACTTATCCGTTACAATGTTTACTATAATTTAGCAAGATATTAAGCTCCTTTAGCTATAATTTATTTTATTATAAATCAACAGCTAAAGGTGTCTATTTTGATCTTAACTCCTCTTTTAAAACCTTCTTCTCTTCTTTTTACAACATTATTACTCTTCTCTTCCTGCTCAAATGAGAAGGTACACAAAGTACAAAAAGTAGACCCACCTCTTGAAGTAAATACAATTACAGTAAAAAAAGAAGCTGTCCCTATCTGGGTCAAGTATACGGGTACAACAAAAGCAAGTAGCTCCCAAAAAGTACAAGCAAGAGTCTCTGGAATTCTTACAAAAAGATTTGTAAAAGATGGGCAAATGGTAAAAAAAGGAGATAAACTTTTTCAAATAGAACAAGATCTCTATATCGCTTCACTTAATGCTGCAAAAGCAAAAAAAGCTCAAGATGAAGCATCTCTCTCTTTAGCTATTGCCGATGTAAACCGCTACAGACCTTTAGTAAAAGAGGGTTTAGCACCACGTGCAACACTCGAGCAGTATGATGCAAAACGTTTAGGTTTAAAAGCAGCTATAGCAGGTGATACTGCTGAAATAGCTAAGGCACAACTACAACTTAATTACACAACTATAAAAGCACCAATAAGTGGACAGGTAAGTGCAAGACGTGTGGATGTTGGAAATCTTGTAGGTTTAGGAGAGTCAACACTCCTCACGACTGTTGTAAGTAGTAATCCTCTCTATGCTTACTTTTCACCCTCACAACATGATGCACGACTTTTTGATAAGTATAGAGATACACAAAAGCCCCATGCATTTATAGAAATCGCTGGAGGAAAAGAGAAAATAAGACTCAATGGTTTTGTTGATTTTGAAAATAATATTGTTGACCCATTAACATCAACAATAACAATGCGTGTCAATATAAAAAATCCTGACAACAAAGTACTTCCTGGTACTTTTGTATATATTAATCTCTTTATTAACGATAAGTATAAGTTTTTAATGATTCCCCCTGAGGTTATATTTAATGACCAACTTGGTAGTTATGTTTATATTGTAGATAAAGAAAGTAAGGTTAAGCGAATTGATATAGAGACAGAATACTCTAACAAGTACTATGTTAGTGTTACAAAAGGGCTCAAAGATGGTGATAAACTTATAGTCTCTGCACTTGTAAAACTCAAAGCAGGACGAGAAGTAAAGAGTAGTGATGTAACACAGACTCAAGGAATTCAAGCTATTTTAAAAGATAATAACTTAATTCCAAAAGAGCTATAAAGTATGTTTTCTGTTACTTTTATAAAAAGACCTATTTTAGCAATAGTTATCTCCCTCATTATCATTACAGCTGGGCTTGTTTCCATGCTTATCCTTCCAGTAGCTGAGTATCCTGATGTTGCACCTCCAACTGTAAATGTAAGTGCTACTTATACAGGAGCAAATGCCTATGTTGTAGAAAATACTGTAACCCGTGTTCTAGAAGATAAACTCAATGGTATTAAGGGTGTTATCTACATGGACTCCTCATCAACATCAAATGGGGCATCAAGTATAAATGTTTACTTTGAACCAGGATATGACATAGATATTGGTGCTGTTGATGTTCAAAACAAGGTATCGACTGCCACAGCATCCCTCCCTTCTGAAGTCGTTGCACAAGGTGTTATAGTCGATAAAAAATCCCCTTCCATAGTCTGCCTTATCGCCATTAGTGGTGATGAGAGATATGATGGAAGTTTTCTCTCTAACTTTGTAAATATAAATGTTTTAGATGAAATAAAAAGAATACCGGGAGTTGGAAAGGCACAAAATATGGGTGAGAAAAAGTATGCTATCCGCATCTGGCTCAATCCTGACAAGATAAAAGCCCTAGATCTCACACCCATGGATATTATTAATGCAGTCAAAAATCAAAACAAACAAGCTTCCATTGGTAAAATTGGGGGTACACCAACATATGATAATCAAAAGCAGGAGTTTACTCTTACAACAGAGGGTCGATTAAGTGATGTATCTGAATTTGAAAAAATTGTACTTAAGTATAAAAAAGATGGTTCTCTTGTATATCTTAGTGATGTTTCCAAGGTTATTTTAGGGAGTGAGTTTTATGACTGGAATGCTATAAGTGCTAAGAAACCTACGGGACTTATTGGTGTTTATCAGCTTGGAGAAGCAAATGCTTTAGATATTCGTAAAAAAATTGAAGAGACTATGCAAAAACTCAAATCTCGTTTTCCTGATGGGGTAACTTATTCTGTACCTTATGATACTACTAAGTATGTTAATGTAGCTATTAACAATGTTGTCAACAATCTCTATATGGCTATTGCACTTGTTATGCTCATCATATTTATTTTTTTAGGTTCTTGGAGACCTACTGTTATTGCTGCGATTACCATTCCTGTTTCACTTATTGGTGCTTTTGCAGCTATGCAAGTTGCTGGTGGGTTTAGTATAAACTTTTTAACTCTTTTTGGACTCATTCTTGCCATCGGTATTGTTGTTGATGATGCAATTTTGGTTGTTGAGAATGTCGAAGTTATTATGTATAAAGAGCCTGAACTCAGTATGCCTCAAGTTGTTAAAAAATCTATGATTGAGCTTATTGGACCAATTATTTCTACAACATTAGTACTTGTTGCTGTTTTTATTCCTGTCTCTATGCTCCCCGGTATTACAGGTTCTTTGTACCAACAGTTTGCACTTACCATAGCCTTTGCAGTTATGGTCTCATCGTTTAATGCTTTAACACTCTCCCCTGCAATTGCTGCTATTATCATTAAACGCAGAGAAAAAGATGAGCAGAAGTTTATATTTTTTCAAAAATTTGACCTCTTTTTTGAGTGGCTTACTTTAAAGTATAAGCATGTTATTACAACTTTTATACGATTAAGATACATGATGATTGGAGTTATGGCTGGAATTTTTTATCTTATGTATTACCTTTTTAGTATTACACCTACTGGATTTGTTCCTTCTGAAGACAAAGGTTCACTCATGGTCTCTGTAAACTTAAAACCTGGTAGCTCGATCTCTCAAACAGTTAAAGTGAGAAAAAAAGTAGAAGATATTATCTACAGTATAGAGGGTATAGAGAACATTGTAAGTGTAGAGGGTTATAACATTATTACATCCTCAATGGATGGCTCTGCATTAGCCATGTTTATATCACTCACCGATTGGAGTCAAAGAACTACCAAAGAGACTAGTGTTTTTGGTATTCTTAAAACTATTAAACAAAAAACAGCAGGAGTAAATGAAGCAAATATTGCTGCATTTAATCTTCCTGGTATACCAGGTGTTGGAAATGTTGGTGGTTTTGACTTTAGGCTTCAAGACTATCTCTCTGGTGACTTAAATACATTTGAACACTATGCAAATGAGATGATTAAAGAGGCTTCTGCTGATCCTAGAGTTGCTTATGCTTTTACAACATTTGCATCAAACTATCCTATGTATGACATTCAAATAAACCGTGAAAAAGCAAATGCTATGGGTGTTAACATTGGAGATCTTTTTAGTACTATGCAGGCTTATTTAGGTTCTATTTATGTCAATGATTTTACAAAATTTGGTAAAGTTTTTCGTGTTTTTGTACAAGCAGATAAAGAGTATAGAAGCTCAAAAGAGGATATAAATAAACTATTTATAAAAAATAGAGAGGGGAAGATGGTACCGCTTAGTGCACTTGTAACAGTAAAAGATTTAGTCGGACCACAAAATCTTACACACTACAATATGTACAGAAGTATACAGATAAATGGTGTGTCAGCTCCAGGATATAGTTCAGGTGATGCTATGGCTGCAATGGATGAGATAGCTAAAAAGGTACTCCCTGTTTCGTATGGCTATGAGTGGTCTGGTATGAGTTATCAAGAGACTTTAGCTGGAAATGCTCAAATATATGTAGTGATTTTTGTACTCCTCATTGTCTTCTTAGTCCTTGCTGCACAATATGAGTCATGGATACTACCACTTATGATTCTTCTTTCTGTGCCTATGGTTGTCGCTGGTGCTGTCGGAGGGCTTCACTATATGGGGCTTCCACTCAACACATTTGCTCAGGTGGGGCTTGTTTTACTCGTGGCACTTGCTGCAAAAAATGCCATACTCATTGTTGAGTTTGCAAAAGAGCAGAGAGAATCAGGCATAAGTATTATAGAGTCAGCTATAAATGCAGGGACTCTTCGTTTTCGTGCTATTATGATGACTATTTTGTCTTTTCTTTTTGGGATCTTTCCTCTTGCCTTTGCCACAGGTGCAGGGGCTATAACACAACAGTCTATAGGTATAGTTTTAATGTTTGGTATGATAAGTGCAACATTTATCTCTACACTTTTTGTTCCAGTTTTATATGTACTTTTGGAGAGTATGCGAGAGAAATTTGTAAATGTAGAAGATGAGATACAAAGAAGGGAGTCAATATAGTGAAAAATAAAAATATATTAAAATATATGGCTTTTGTCGCCTTTGCAGTCAATGTAAATGCAACAGATATTTATACCGTTGATGCACTTATTTTCAAGTCATTAGAAAATTCACCAAGCTTACAAATAAGTAAATCCCGTGTTGAAGCTTCAAAAAGTAGATATGATACTGCTTTTTCAGGCTACCTCCCAAGAGTAGATCTTCATGCATCAGCAGGTGTTGCTGGAGCAACTGACATTTTCAGTGCTTCTGATGATATGGTTACCGACAACGTTATGCTTGGAAGTCTCTCTGCAAAACAAATTATATATGATTTTGGAAAAACAAGTGGAAGTGTTAAGAGTAGTAAGTTTACCGCAGATGCCTTTATATTACAAAACATTCAAGATGTAAGTGATAAGAAACTAGCAGTAAAAGATGCGTACTATAGTGTTCTTAATGCTATGGCTCTTATAACTGTACAAAAAGAGAATGTAAAACTAAACCATGCACAACTCTATCGCTCTCAAAGATACTTTGAAGCGGGAATACGAACGAAGATAGATGTAAGTGATGCAAAAGTCACTCTCATTCAAGCAAAGATAGCACTCAAAAATGCTGAGTACAATCTAAAACTAACCTATGCGAATCTTGATGAGGTTGTAGGTTTTACAGGCTTAGAACAAGGGTATAAAGTAGAGAAAAAAGCACTCAATTTAGAGAATTTGTATGCCTCTTTAGAGATTTATGAGTTCAACCTCAGAGAGTCCATTGAGTATGCTTATAAAAATAGAGCTATTATACAAAAGAAAACAAAAGAGATAGACTCTTCACAAGCGAAAATAACACAGAACAGTTCAGAGTACTACCCCTCTTTTTATGCAGATGCTTCTTACTTAAAACAATCATTTGATAAGTTTGGTGCCTTTACTCCAGAAAATCAATGGCAAGCTAATCTTAACCTTGACTGGAACCTCTACCAAGGTGGAGCATCAAGTGCAAGAGAACAAGAGAGTAAAATAAACAAAAGTATTGCTACTGCTACACTCACAGAGTATAAACTTAAAATCAAAAAAGAGACAACACAAGCTTTTATAAATCTATATAAGAGTAAAGATTCTGTGGAGTTATCCCAAAGTCTAGTTCAAGTCTCGCAAGAGAAGTTTGAGCAAGCTTCAAAACGTTATGAGCATGGTCTCTCAGACTACATAGAGCTCCAACAAGCAAGACAGGGTTATATCGATGCTAAAGCTATGCTTGTCGTTGACTACTACAGTTACTACATCGCTATTGCTACTCTAGATAATGCCATAGGAAAATAATATATGAAAATCCTCTCTATGCTTCTTACTACCCTAACATTACTTACCATAACAATAGGGTGTGCCACAAGACCTATGCCTCTTCCTGAAAAAGATGCACATAAACTCCCATGGGGTGCCATAGACTTAGATATAAACTCAAATGAAAAGTACTCTATAAAAAAGAGTTTAGGGA
>CAZMBK010000014.1:0-23488 GCA_964564315.1 uncultured Sulfurimonas sp. | reverse complement strand
GTAGCACTGCTTATTGTTGGTTTTTTAACACCTACAATCCTTAAGGAGATACAAAAGAGGCACTACAATGATGTCCAAATCATAGGACACTCTAATCTTTTTGAAGCTCTTTTCTTAACACTTAAATGGATTGCAGTAATGCTACTTATGTTCATAGTATTTATCCCTCTTTACTTCATTCCAATAGTAAATATTGTAGCATTCAACCTACCCCTTTACTACTTTTTTCATAAGATGATGACTTATGATGTTGGTTCAACTATCTGTAGTAAAGAGGAAAATATGAAAATAAAATTTTTTCATGCTTCTACACTTAGACTAAAAACTTTAGGTCTCTATCTTATTTCTCTTATTCCATTTGTAGTCTTTTTTGCAAGTGTTTTTTACATCATATATTTAGGGCATACCTATTTTTTAGAGACTCGAAAAATAAGAGATCTCTAAATAAAGCAGATAGAAAGAAATAGCATACTATAATTCCTTACTATATTATTTAAGGATTATGTTGTTTGCTAAATACACTCACAAGTAAATTTACATTTTTTTTCTGGTTTATCTTTTTTACTGTTGTTACATTTATATATCTTTTTTCAACGCTCTTCCTTAAAGATATGCTACAAACTCTTGAAAAAGAGAAAGTCGAATTAATGGTAAACACTACGAAATCTACAATTGCCATTAATTTAGCCCTTGATCAAGATGAAAATGTCAAGAGACTCCTCCAAACCATACTTAATGAAAAAAATATTCTCAGTGTAAAAATCTCCTCTAAAAAGAAAGAGTTAAAACTTTCAAAAAAAGAGAAACCTGAAATGGAAATTCTCTCCTATAAAGCTTCTATTGCAGATCCTTTTAACCCTACTAAAATTGCTAATATTGAGATACAATACTCAAATGAAAGTCTACTTCTTTTGTACAATAAAGCTATAAATACACTACTTCTTATCTTTACTTTTGCACTTTTTATATTTTTAAGTTTTTATCTTTTTATAAAAAAAGAACTAAATACCCTTGCCTATATTTCAAAATCTTTACAGAACTTTTCAAAAGAGCAAGAGCTTGTCCCTATAAAAGTTCATAGAGCGACTAATGAAATAACTACTATTGCTATAGCTGCAAACTCCATGATACATAGTATTTCAAAACATGTAAATGAGTTAAAGACTTTTAACAGTAAACTAGAGCAACAAGTAGAAGAGAAAGTTAAAGAATTACATACACAAGAGAGACTACTTATACATCAGTCAAGACAAGCTGCCATGGGAGAGATGATAGAATCAATCGCCCATCAATGGAGACAACCTCTTAATATCATAGGTCTCTCAGCAAGTAACTTAGAGATATCTCATGAATTAGGAACCATGAGTGATACTAGTTTTAAAGAGAACATACATACCATTGCTCTGAATATAGAGTATATGTCAGATACTATTGATGACTTTAGAAATTTTTTAAATCCAGATAAAATCTCTTCTACTTTTAATCCAAAAAAAATTATAGAAGATGTTTTTATGATACTCAAAGCACAACTTATTAATAATAATATTACTTTAAATATAAATGAGATAAAAGAGATAGAATTCAGAGGGAGTGAAAATGAGTTTAAGCAGGTTGTTTTTATCCTTATAAATAATTCAAAAGATGCTATAAGGTCGAAACAGCAAAAAAACAAGTCATATAAGGGAAAAATAGAGATTACCCTCTCTGATGACAAAGAGTATAACACACTTACATTTTGCGACAATGGTGGTGGTATTAAAAATGATATTATACACTCCATTTTCAACCCTTACTTCACAACCAAATTTGCTTCTTCTGGCACAGGAATAGGGTTATATATGACAAAAAGCATTATTGAAATTAGAATGAAAGCAAGTATCGGTGTTCACAATATTAACAATGGGTGCTGTTTTACAATTAAACAAGATATAAAGAGTACTTTGTGAAAATAATTTTTATCTTACTAGCTACTTTGCTACTTTATAGTGATGATACAATTAATCTTTTAGAGGATTTGGACAATGCTTCTAAAATCAGTACAAGAACAAAACTCAACATTAGTAAAACACCTTCAATTGTCTCAGTCCTACATACAAAGGAACTTCAAAAAATTGGAATTACAAATCTCTATACTGCACTTGAAACTGTTCCTGGTATTGAAATTTCTATGGGATTGGCAGGAGCAAAACAGATAAATATGAGGGGTAACAAATCTCTTGTAACAGATAAACTGAAATTTATGATTGATGGAATTAGCATAAACAATGAACTCAGTGGGGCAAATCACTTTTACTTAAATATGCCTATCCAAAACATTGAACGCATTGAGATCATACGAGGACCTGCCTCTGCGCTTTATGGTTCGTTTGCTCATATTGGTGTAATAAATGTTATTACAAAAGCAGCCACTCGTAAAAAGAACACCCTCTTTATAAAAGGAAATACAGAAGGGTTTACTAGTCTTGGATTTACTCAGCACCTCAACGAGGACTCTTTGAGAGTAGCATTAAGTGCTTCTTTTGAAAGAAATGACAACACGCGAGAGTATAGCTCATACTCACTTCTTCCAAGTAATACACTTTATAAATCATATGAAAATTTCACATCAAAATCTCTTAATTTAAACCTCAACTTCTATAAAAATCTCTCTTTTGTCTCCAAATACCTAGAACTCGAGACACAAAACTACTTTGGGTATGGTGCATGGCCAATAACTAAAGACCCTAAAAGTTTACTTCATACTTCTTTTATAAATGAGTTTACCTATACACCCTCTATTACTCGAGAGATAAATGCTGTTTTAAAAGCTGGATATAAGATGTACTCACTAAAAGGTGCATCAAGAATACTCCCCTATCCTCAATATGATTTTATAGGAGAAGGTGACTATAAGGAAAAAAGCCTCTATACCGATCTCGCTCTAAACTACTCCATGCATTCACACAATATTATACTTGGAACATATATTTCCCGTACTAAGGCAAATAATACTAGTTATAAAGTAAGTGATCCTACACTCTCTGAAGTGACGACTATCTCAATTGAGGGGGGTGGATTAAAAGAGAAAATTATCCGAAATCAGTATGCTTTATATCTCAGTGATATCTACACTATCTCTTCTCAATGGAGTACTAATATTGGTCTGCGTTATGACTACTATAGCGATACAGACTCAGGATTAGCACCCAAAGCAGCACTCTTATACTCTTATGATGAGAAACAGAGTTATAAACTTATGTATCAACACTCTTTTCGTGTCCCTGCTTTTACAGAGCTCTATGGCTCACAAATTCCTTATGTAGGAGATAAGAACTTAAAACCAGAGACAATAAATACTTTAGAGTTTGCTTATCACTACCAAAGAACTTTCGATAGCTGGTTTAGTATAAACTTCTTTTACTCTACACTCAATGATTTTATCTTTAAAGACTCATATTATCAGTTTAAAAATGGGAAGAAAAGTACTTCTTACGGTTCAGAGCTTGAATTTAAATTCCCTATCTATAATACTATGGCACTCCAAGCAAACTATAGTTATGTCAATATGCAAGATGAACACTCAAATCCTGTGCCTTTAATAGCAAACCATCTCGCAAATATTATGTTTTCATACCAAATATCAAGAGAGTGGAATGCAGGAAGTAGAGTCCGTTATGTTGGAGAGAGAAGACGTGAAGCGGGCGATACACGAGAAAACCTCACTGATTATACACGTTTTGATCAAACATTTACATATATGCTTAAAAGTGTAACACTCCAAGCAAGTTGTAAAAATATTTTTAACACACACATTATATTTCCAGCTTCTTTAGGAAATGAAATTACAACAGGAACATATGAAGAGGATATAGCACAAGATGGTCGTCTGTTTTGGCTTAGTGCAGAGTGGAGGTTTAGATGATAAAAAAAGTTTTCTTATTTTTAGTTCTTATAGTATTACAACTCTCTGCTACACACTATAACAGTACAGTATTAGAACTTGAAGCAAAACTTTTTCCTAAAATCATACTACTGAGTGAGCAGATAGATAAAAAAGCTCCCTATCTTGATCTCTATATTATTACAGAAGATATAGATAGAGAGAGTGCTCAAGATTTAAAATACATGATAGAAGATTACTATCCTAAGAAGATATCAAACAAAACTATTAGAGTGAGTATAAAAGAGTTCAGCTCATTTAAAAAGAGACCAGATGCACTTATTGTTCTTTACCATAATGCGAAAGAACTTACACAAATAGCACTTTGGGCAAATAAGAACAGTGTTATCTCTTTAGCCTATGATCCATCTTATATGGAGTACGGTATTATGGGTTCACTCTATGTTGGAAAAGTAACAAAACCCTACTTAAACAGAGCTATTATGCAAAAGTATAATTTTAAATTCAACCCTTATCTTTTAAAACTTTCTAAATTCAGATAGTACTCTACTTACTCTTCATCCTCTTTTTCAGCATTTTTAAGAACCATTGCACGATATGCATCATCCTTTGGTACAAGTCCAGCTTCATACAAAAACTGACTCGCTAAAAAATTCTGTTTTTTAATCTTATCATATCTTGCAAAACTCAGGTAAAGCATATCTTTTGCACGTGTAACAGCTACATAAAAAAGTCGACGCTCCTCATCTAAACTTCCACCCCTTTGCATTAGCTTACGATTAGGAAAACGTCCATCCATAAGATCAACAACATAAACTTCTTTATACTCTAAACCCTTACTTGCATGAACACTTAGAAGGTTTACACCCTCCCCCTGTGTAAGATCTGAAGAGCCAAGAATCATAGCATTTAAAAAACGTTCATGTTCTGAATATGGCTTCGTTAACTCTTTAAGAAGTCTGTTTTTACGTTCTATACGAGTAAGTGCCTCTGTTTTTTGCTTCTCATCAATACTCCCATCCTTGAGTTGGGCTCGCTTTGTTGCTAAAACATCTGCTATATATTTAAAGAGTTCTGATTTTACTATTTTATCTACTACAGTTTGAGGTCGTTTTATACCCTTTAAATCTCGAAATAGCAGATAAAAATTATGCAAAAAACTTGCACTATCTTTTGTTAAGCGAGGATGCTTCAGCACAGGATTTTTCATAAACTTCGCTTCAAACCCTAATTTTGCATACTTCCCAACAGCACCAAGCTCTATAAAATCATCAAAGAGTCCCAGTTGATGATTTAATTTTCGTTTCTCAAAAGGATTTTTCATAGACTCATCAGGGGCATAAAGACCATAAAACATACTCCCCTGCCCTAAATTTTTAAGAGCAAGATAGAGCTCTTTTGCCATAGCAGAGCCTATACCTCTTGCAAACTCAAAGAGATGTATAAATGCCATCATATCTGACTCATTTACTAAGAGAGTATAGAGATCAAGCACTGCTTTCACCTCACGTGAGTCAAAGAAACTTGTACCACCCTTGCGTTTACATGGAATGTCAAGTTCGCGAAGCCCAACTTCTATACCATCGGCCGAAGAGTTATTACGAAAAATAACGGCTATCTCCTCTCTTGGTGTTTGAGTGTCTCGTATCATAGCAGCAATAGCATGGTACTGATCAAAAAGCTCATCATAGGCTATAAGCTTTGGGGCTTGTGCATCATAAGTGCGTGTTACTTCTAACTGCTTAGGATAAATACGTTCATTGTGCTCTATTACCTTTGTAGCAAGAGAGAGTATGGGTCTTGAAGAGCGATAATTTTTAGTCAAAGTATGGACAACTGCATCTGGAAACTTTTTAGTAAAAGAACCAATGATCCCAATGTCTGCCCCATTAAAAGCATAAATACTCTGATCATAATCCCCTACACAAAAGATTGAAGGTGGTTTCATCGCATCTATAAGAGTCCCTTGGAGTGCATTTGTATCTTGATACTCATCAACAAGTACCTCTTTATACCCCAAGTCTGTAGATTTACACATCTCTCTAAAATTCAAAAGTAAGTCATTAAAATTTACAAAACCATAGTCACGTTTAAGCTGTTCAAACTCATCAACAACATCAGCATAAATAAGTGCAAATTGCTCATGCTCTTCATACTTGCTCTTGACCCAATCTTCAAAATTACTATTAAGTTCAGTATTTTGATAAAAAGAGTACATATCATAGAGATGATTCCCACCATAGGGTGTAACATCAGCATCTATATTTTGAAAAGAACGTTTTTCAAAAACACTTCGAAAGAGTGTTTTAAGCTCACGTTGCTGTTTTAAGACTACTCTTTTATCATGTTTTTTAAGCCATCTATAACTCACTGCATGAAATGTTCCAGCATCTATCTTTGAAGCAACATCTTTTCCAAAGTACTCAGCCACACGAGCAACCATCTCAGCAGCTGCCTTATTTGTAAAAGTAAGCAGTAAAATTTCATTTGGATTGACTCCATTTGCAAGTAAATGACCAATACGACCAACTATGGTAGAGGTCTTCCCAGTTCCAGCAGAAGCAATAATAAGGTTTTGTAAATCTTTGGAGGTTGCAGCAGCATACTGCTCCTCATTTAAACGTGATAAAGGCATAGCGGAATTATAGCTTGAGAGTTTTAAAGTGTGCTAATGGTATTTTCTCCAACTAAGTTTTCTTCATCAAAACTCTCTATTGTACAAATACCAAAAGAAACTGTTAATACTTCTTCTTCACTTTTTTCATGCTTTACAAGAGATATATAAAAAAACAATAAATACCTTTTTTGAAATTAATGTAACACATTTCAGAGACAATAATATGTTATACTATTTTTCATATTTTAAATTAAAAAGGCTTTCATATGTTTAGTAACACATCTATTAAAACAAAGATGATACTGCTTGTTTTTATCCCAACCTTCGTTATATTTGTATTTGCTAGTATAAATATAGTCAATGATTATTCTAAGGTTCAAGAACTAAAGAAAATAGAAAAAGTGACTCTCTTAGCAACAAAAATCAGTGCTATGATTCATAATACACAAAAAGAGAGAGGTGCATCCGCTGGTTATGTTGGTTCAAAAGGAAAGAAATTTGTAACAACACTGCCAAATATTCGTAAAGATACAGATGCTACAAAAAAAGAGATGCTCGCATACTTCAAACAGATTGATTTTACTCTTTACCCTCAAAATATTCAAAAACAGATGAGTGATGCTTTGAGTAAACTTTCACAGTTAGAAGCAACACGTTCAAATGTCTCTTCCCTTAGCTATAATGTACCACAAACAGTCTCTTACTATACAAGTATGAATGCTGCATTTTTAGATACCATTGCATATATAGCAAAGATAAGCTCAGATAAACAGATGAGTACCTCTCTCAATGCTTTTACAAACTACCTTTACTCAAAGGAGCGTGCAGGAGTTGAACGTGCGGTTATGACAGGGACTTTTGCAAAAAATACTTTTCCAAATGGTTTTTATGCAAAATTTGTAAAGCTTATTAGTCAGCAAGATACTTATATGGGACGTTTTTTGTTTTTAACCTCTCAAGAGAATAAAGCTTTTTATAATGCTACGGTTAGAGGAAATGATATTTCTGAAGTAAATCGTATGAGAAAAATTGCACTCTCTCATATGAATGGTAACTTTAATGTTGATGCAACATATTGGTTTACAACTATTACAAATAAAATAAATCTTCTTAAAAAAGTTGAAAATCATTTAGCTACAAAAATAATTGAAGAGATTAATACACTTGAAAACCACTCTTTTAATATAATGTTGCTAAACATAACTATTAATATCATTGTAATTCTTATTATTATACTTTTAGGAATTTTTATATCTAAAAACCTTATTAATCGTATTTCATCTTTTAAGGAAGAGCTTGATGATATTATCTCTTCAAAAGATTTTTCAAAGCGTATCACACATAATGGAACAGATGAAATTTCTTCTATTCAGATAGCAGCAAACGAAACTATAAAAGTTGCTGATGATGCCATAGAAAATGCAAAAGATGCTCTCAATACGGCTAAACTACATGAAGAAGAAGCTCAAGTCCAACTAGAAGAGAATAAACTTACCCTAGAGCTCACAAAATTACTTAGTGATGGAACAATTGCAGGTGTTGATGATGTGTCAAAGGGTATGAATAGAAATATGGACTCCCTCTATAGTATTAATGAAAAAAACACTAAAACAGAACACATTGTTGCAGATGTAAAAGATTCCACTCTAAAAATGAGTTACTCACTCAATAATATCTCTGAGAAAATGAATGAGAGTAGAGACAACTCCAACCAACTCAATACAAGTGTAGGAGAGATTACTAATGTTATAACACTTATTAAAGACATTTCTGATCAAACAAATCTACTTGCTTTAAATGCAGCCATTGAGGCAGCTCGTGCAGGTGAACATGGACGAGGTTTTGCTGTAGTTGCAGATGAGGTACGTAAACTTGCTGAACGAACACAAAAAGCGACAAGTGAAGTAGAACTCAACATTAATCTGCTCAGACAAAATACAGCAGCAATGCAAGAATTTTCTGAAAATATGGATCAAGAGATAGCAACATCTTTGGAAAAACTTAATACTTTCAATGGAAGCCTTAACGAACTTGTTGAGAGTGCCCACGATATAAGAGTAGAAAATAAGTATGTCTCAGATAGTCTCTTCTTAGATCTCTCTAAACTTGATCATATCGTATTTAAGCTCTCAGCTTATGATGCATTATTTAAAGAAAACAGATCTATTGTTTTTTCCTCTCATACTGAGTGTAGATTTGGAAAATGGTATGCTCAAGAGAGTAAAAAAAATTTAGATGAATCTTCATTAAAGAGAATAAATACTGTACATAAGAATGTGCATGATGCTATTACAGCAATACCAAAACTAGTAGCAGATGGTAAAATGAATAATGCAGATAAAATCATTACACTATTTACTCAAACAGAAAAAAATTCAGCAGAATTATTTTCTCTTTTAAGTAGCGTAAAGGGTTAACGTTACTCTGTAAATTTTTAAAGAGATTTTTAATTTTTATAAAAGCCTCAACACTATTTAGATATAATCGCGCCAATTTTAAACTAGATAATGGAAGGCTCATACTATGTCAGAGAACAAATACAACCCGCAAGAAACAGAGAACAAATATTACAAAATTTGGGAAGAGAGAAAATACTTCGAGGTAGATGCAAATAAATCTATCCAAGAAGAGGGGAAAAATTTCTCTATTATGATGCCCCCACCAAATGTTACAGGTCGCCTACATATCGGTCATGCACTTACATTTACACTTCAAGATATTATCACTCGTTACAAACGTATGGATGGTTACAAAACACTTTGGCAACCAGGAACAGATCATGCAGGAATCGCGACACAAAATGTTGTTGAAAAACAACTTTTAGCAGAGGGAACAACGAAAGAGGAGCTGGGCCGTGAGAAGTTTTTAGAACGTGTTTGGGCTTGGAAAGAGGAGTCTGCAGGAATTATGACACAGCAACTCCGTCACATGGGAGTAAGTCCTGCTTGGGATAGAGAACGTTTCACTATGGATGCTGGTCTTCAAAAATCTGTTAAAGAGTCTTTTGTAAAACTCTATAATGATGGTCTCATTGTTCGCGGAAACTACATGGTAAACTGGTGTACACATGATGGAGCCCTTTCTGACATAGAGGTAGAGCACGAAGATCATAATGGAAAATTTTACCATATAACCTACCCTTTTGCTGATGGAAGTGGTTCAGTTGAAGTAGCTACTACTAGACCTGAAACATACTTTGGTGACAGCGCGGTTATGGTTCACCCCGATGATAAACGCTACACTGATTTAATAGGCAAAGAGATCAAGTTACCTCTCTTAGAGAGAACTGTAAAAATTATTGCTGATAAACATGTTGATATGGAGTTTGGAACAGGTGTTGTTAAAGTTACTCCTGCACATGACCAAAATGATTATGAAGTTGGTAAGCGTCACAACCTAGAATTTATTACTGTTTTTGATGAGAAAGGTATTTTAAATGATTATGCTGGAGAGTTTAAAGGTTTAGAGCGCTTAGAAGCTCGTGACACTATTGTGAAGCGTCTTGATGAAGAGGGTTTTATAGTGAAGATAGAGGATCATAAACATCAAGTCGGGCACTGCTACAGATGTAAAAATATCGTTGAACCTTACATCTCAAAACAGTGGTTTGTTCGCAAAGAGGTAGCAGACAAGTCCATAGCAAAAACAAATGATGGTGAAGCAAAGTTTTTCCCTCCTCACTGGATAAACTCTTACAACTCATGGATGGGTGAGCTTCGTGACTGGTGTATCTCTCGCCAACTCTGGTGGGGACATCAGATACCAGTATTTTACTGTGATGAGTGTGAACATGAGTTCGCTTCACAGGAAGATGCACCTGATGCTTGTCCAAAATGTGCTTGTAAAAATGTTACTCAAGACCCTGATGTTTTAGACACTTGGTTTAGCTCTGCACTCTGGCCATTTTCAACTTTAGGTTGGGGTCAAGAGGGAGATGTAGAAATGGAGAAACTCTTTGAGTCTCAAGATATGAAAGATTTCTATCCAAACACACTTCTTATCACTGGTTTTGATATTCTCTTTTTTTGGGTAGCTCGTATGATGATGATGGGTGAGAACTTTAATGGTAAACTTCCATTTAACCACATCTATCTTCATGCTCTCGTTCGTGATGCAAATGGTGATAAAATGAGTAAGTCAAAAGGTAATGTAGTTGATCCTCTTGATATGATAAATAAATATAGTGCAGATATTTTACGCTTTACTCTTGCTATTTCTGCTGCCCAAGGTCGTGATATCCGAATGAGTGAAGAGAAGCTTGAACTTAACCGTAACTTTACAAACAAACTTTACAATGCAGCAAAATACTTACAGATGAATGTAGATGTATTCCCCGATATGAATGGCTTTTGTGTAGAGACTGACCTCGGTCGCTATATGATGAGCCGTTTAAACTTTGCAACTAAAGAGGTACGTTCTTACCTTGATGAGTATAAGTTCAATGATGCAGCACTTGTTCTATACAAATTTTTATGGAATGAGTTTTGTGGCTGGGGGATTGAGCTTTCAAAAGCTGACAAAGCCTCAGTTGTAGAGCTTGGAGCTATCTTCAAAGAGGCTATGAAACTACTACATCCATTTATGCCGTTTATCACTGAACACCTCTACCATGAGTTAAGTGGGACAAGTTTAGAAGATGGTGAATCCATTATGCTTATGCGTTTCCCTACAAAAATAAAACAACGTAAAGAGGAAGCAAAATTTGAAATAATTATGGATGCTATTGTCTCTATAAGACGTGCAAAAGTTCTCGTTGATCTTGCAAACCAAAAAATAGAAAAAGCATTTGTAAAAATAGATGGTATCTCAGAAAAAGACAAAATAATGATGTTACCTTTCATCACAAGACTTGCAAAAGTAACAGATGTCGCATTCACAGAGAGTAAGATAGAAAATGCTGTAAGTGATATTGCTGATAAATGTGAAACTTTCATTCCTACTGACAGCATAGACCTTACACCTATTATCAACAAACTTACAAAACAGGATGAAAAACTTCAAAAAGAGATAGCTAAACTCGAGGGTATGCTAAATAATGAAAGATTTGTTGCAAATGCACCAGAAGATGTACTAACAAAGAACCGTACACAACTTGCAGATGCTCAGGCTAAACAAGTCAAAGTTTTAGAGCAGCTCAACTCGCTAAAAGCATAATTTTTTACTAGAATTTAAACAAATGTTGTAAAAAAAAAGCTGTAGAGTGGAATAGACCTCTTTTGTATAAGTCATCATAAGCTCTAAAGGAGGAAACTCAGTATTTTGAGCTCACTAATCTACAAGCTTATTGCTAACTATCATCCTTCCCATGAACCGTTAAGCTAAGTTTATTCCACTAAAGATTGGCTCTCTTATCTTTAGACTGTTCATGTGTTACTACTTAAGATTAGCTTGATTTTTTAGGTAAACAGCTATAAGATGTCTTAACCCACGAGTTAAATTTATCTCCTTTTTCAAACCTCATTACATCATACATCTCAGGATCAAGTGCTTTTAAAGCCTTTTTAAAAAGATTTAAATCTAGTTCTTCCATCTCTTTAGTCTCTTTTATCTTTAAAAATATTTTTATAAAATCTTCTAGTTTATAACCTATGTTTTTCTTTCCTAGTTTTAGAGCTTTACCATTTTTTTTAATATCAAGACTCTTTGCTACTTTAAAAGCTTCTGCTTTAACTTTGAAAACTTTGTCATATAAAGCCAATCTTAGAATGACATCTCGTGACTCTTTACAATCATACTTTTTTAATTCTTTTAATGCATTAAGACGTGCTTTGTAGTCAGATGTTAAACCTGCTTGTTTTACTAACTTGTCAATATTCTCAGCTGTTTCTTGTACTGTTCCCATCTATTTTTCCCTTATTATCTAGTTCTTAAGATTCGAAATTATAGCAAATATTACATTTGCTCTCCTGTTTAGCCATAAGTCAATCCTGAAGAACATCACAACTGCATCTGCAACCACTTGTAAACTCTCATCACTTCAAAAAGATTTCTCTTGTAACATCTACTACTCTTCTAAAATCCTCATCTCTGAGTTTATTTACTTTACGATATTTTATTATTTTTGCCATAGTTGCCTATAAGCAAATTTCGCTCCTATTTTCTTTAGGTTTTAGGAGAGGTCTAATGTTAAAGAAGCACTTTTAGAGTTTAAACAAGATGAGGGATGGGTAAAGGTTCAAAAATAGCTAGTGATATGATACAAAATCAATGAAGATAACAAAGTGATTAGGATAAAATAAACGAAATTTATTTGAAGCTGTATATCTGTTTGCTCTGTTAAGTTTTCAGTGTTTATGCTTTGGCGATTTAACTCTAGGGAGTTGCTTTCATATTGCACTTTCTCATATAAAAGAGTAGTGTTACAAAAGCAAATATATATAGCCTAATATTTCAAAAAATTAGGCTATTTTTTATTCTAGCTAAAAAGTGCTTCTAAAGCATCCACACCCTCTTTTTTCTCTTCGATCTCACCATCTTCATTAGTAACACTATCACTCTCAACAAGCTCTATCTGCATACTTGTAAGCATAGAAGCGAGTCTAATATTTATACCACTTTTACCAATCGCTTTTGACTTTTGATCTGCTGGAAGAGTAATAATAGCTTTTTCATTCTCACCATTCTCATTTTTAACAATCTCTACATGAGAGATAATCGCAGGACTCATAGTACGAGAAACAAAAAGTTCTGGTATAGTCGTGTACTCTATACAGTCAATATTTTCACCAATAAGCTCATCACTCACGGCATTTATACGAACCCCTTTTACACCAACTGTTGCACCAACAGCATCTACCTGAGGGTGTGTACTCATTATAGCGATTTTTGCACGTTCTCCAGGAATACGTGCCGCTTTTTCTATAATAACTGTCCCATCAGTAATTTCAGGAACTTCAAGTGCTAAAAGCTCTTCTAAAAACTTTGGTGATGTACGAGAGAGCTCTATACTAATACCATGCTCTTTATCCATATTTACACGTCTTACAACTGCTTTTACATGATCACCAACATCAAAGAACTCACCTTTAATACGACTTTTCATAGGAAGCACTGCACGAATTTCATCTACTTCTATGTATGTCGCATTTTGAGAGTCAACACGTGTAACACGTCCACTCACTAGAGTTCCTATTTTAGACTTATACTTACTATATACTTCATCCTCTACGAGTCTTT
Source organism: uncultured Sulfurimonas sp. (assembly GCA_964564315.1). GTDB lineage: Bacteria > Campylobacterota > Campylobacteria > Campylobacterales > Sulfurimonadaceae > Sulfurimonas. The sequence continues at coordinate 9,815 of CAZMBK010000014.1, read as the reverse complement.
GTATATGAAACTCTATCTCTCGGTGAAGTTGAGAAGCTCCTGTACGACCATACTCTTCAAGATTATGATCAATTTGAAGCTGATCACCCAACTCCACTTGATCATCATACTCCCTTGCTTCAGTAATAGGAATATATGCAGGTGCGAGCTCCTCATCTTCAAGTCTTGCATCATCATCTGCAACTACGGTAATAGTTTGAACAACATTTATTGTTTTTGTTACTTCATCAACCTGTGCTTCAAAAGCAAAATTTCTATCTATAACTCTTTTTGCAGTTTGTACAAATGCCGTTTTTAATGCTTCAAGTACTTTTTCTGGTGCAAGTCCCTTTTCATGTGCGATAGCTTCAGCAATATCTAATATTTTTTCCATAATTTATAATTCCTTCGGTTTCCCAAATAGCTTCAACAATAATAAGTAAATTTGGGGGATTTTTTGTAAGTGTGAAAGTATACACAAAAACTACTAAAAGCATCTTTAATCAAGGTTTTAGTAGTTTTTGACTATAATGCAAAAATTATAATATTCAAAGAAACAAGGAAATAGTATGGATTTAAAATTTGCGAGAACAGAAGTAACAGAAAAACCGAAAAAAGTAGACTTAGCGAAAATAGAAGCAGCAGTAGAAAAAGATGATAGTATCATTTTTTACTTTGACCGTGACAACTCTCATAAAGATCTTTTATCTCTTCAAGATCACTTTGAGGCACAGGGAAAAAGTTTTTATATGAGTGAAGTGAAATTTGGTATGTCTGATAATGACTATATGTACCAAGTTCACATAATGAGCTAAAGAGAACTTATGAGCAAGAAGTTATTTATTGAAACCTTAGGTTGTGCTATGAACTCCCGCGACTCTGAGCATATGATTGCACAGCTCCGTGAAAAAGAGGGTTACACTATGACTGAAGAGTTTCGTGAAGCTGACCTTATTTTAATAAATACATGTTCGGTAAGAGAACGCCCTGTTCATAAACTTTTTTCTGAACTTGGCGGTTTTAATAAGCATAAAAAGAAGAGTGCAAAGATAGGTGTATGTGGTTGTACTGCATCACATCTTGGCGAAGAGATCATCAAACGTGCTCCTTATGTAAACTTTGTTTTAGGGGCTCGAAATGTCTCTAAAATTAGTGAAGTTTTACATAAAGATAAAGCTGTTGAAGTAGATATAAACTACGATGAAAGCGAATTTGCATTTGATGACTTTAGAACATCTCCCTATAAAGCTTTTATAAACATCTCTATTGGATGCGACAAACAGTGTACTTTTTGTATAGTGCCTAAAACACGTGGCGATGAGATCTCTATTCCTGCACCACTTATTATTCAAGAGGCTCAAAAAGCTGTCAACAGTGGGGCAAAAGAGATCTTTTTACTTGGTCAAAATGTAAACAACTACGGTCGTCGTTTCTCTGGAGACAATGAAAAAGTAAACTTTACTGAATTGCTACGTCGTCTCTCAAAAATAGAAAATTTAGAACGTATTCGTTTTACATCCCCCCACCCTTTTCATATGGATGATGAGTTTATAGAGGAGTTCGCAAGAAACCCTAAAATATGTAAATCCATGCATATGCCACTTCAGAGTGGTAGCTCTAAAGTTCTCAAAGACATGAAACGTGGGTACACAAAAGAGTGGTTTATAAACCGTGTTGAAAAACTTCGTGCAGAGTGTCCAAGTGTTAGTATTAGCACAGATATTATTGTTGCATTTCCAGGAGAAAGCGATGCAGACTTTGCTGAGACTGTAGATGTAATGAAAAAAGTTCAATTTGATCAGATCTTTTCATTTAAGTACTCCCCTCGACCAGAAACAGAAGCAGAACATCTTCCTGAAGTAAATCCAGAAGTAGCTTCAGATAGGCTCTCCTATCTTCAAACACTTAATAATGAGATTCATGATGAAATAAATGCAGCTTTGATGGGAAATACATATAGTGTTTACTTTGAAGAGCTTATTCGTGATGGTTATGTCTCTGGTAGAAGCGATAATAATATTGTTATTAAAGTAAAAGGTTCAGAAGAGTTACTTGGTAAGTTTAAAGATGTTAAGGTAACTACCATTGGTCGTACTATCCTGACAGGCGAGATTCTTGTTTAAACAACAGTTACGTGCAACTGCATTAGTAGTTGTACCTATCATCGGCTCTTTTCTTATACGACTCCTCTATCTTACAAACAAAAAAAAATTTGTAGCACCTGAGACTCTCCCTGAAAAAAACTTCATAATGGCTTGTTGGCATGGTGAACTTCTTATGATTCCTTATGCATATACAAAATATAGAAAAACTCCAAATGTAAAACTTATGATTTCAGACCATTTTGATGGCTCACTCATTGCCTATACACTTAGTAAGTTTGGATTTGGAACTGTTCGAGGCTCAAGTACTCGAAATGCAGCAAAAGCACTTATAGCATCTATTAGAGAGTTAAGAGCAGGTTCTGACTTAGGCATTACTCCTGATGGACCAAAAGGGCCACGGCATGTTGTTGCTGATGGCATAGTTGTTATGGCGCAAAAAGCATCAGTGAATATTGTCTTAGTAGAGATAAAACCCTCTGCATATTGGCAACTCAACTCTTGGGATAAATTTATTATTCCTAAACCTTTTGGGACTATTACATATTATATTAGTGAAATGATTGATGTTTCAGATTTAAGCTTAGAAGATGCCAAAGTATTGGTACAAAAAGGATTACTTAAACATGAGAAGTAGATATCTTTTTCCTCTTATAGCCTTTGGGCTTATTGCAACCATGGCTATTTATTTTATAATTAACCCCTCTTACCAAAAATCTATAGAGGCAAAGTACTACTTTGAAGTTGGTAAATATAAAGAGGCTTACGAACTTGCGAATGAAGCCTTTAGTATGGATGTTTACAACAGAATGGCTTCAACAATAATGGCACAATCTACTACATCTTTAAAGTATGTAAAATACATTGAACAAGCACAAGCTTTTCTTCAGCAAATTAATGAGATAGCAACACATGAAAATATCTCGACTAGCGATCGAGCAAGAATGAAAATTATGAGTGAAATAATGCTTGATTCCTATGTAAAACTAGCTCCTAGTATCATCACAGATGAAGCATTAGTTAAAAAGGCTAAAAAATATCGTAATGATTTTGAGCATCTCCTTGAAAAAGTTACTCAATAAGAAAAGAGTGGCATTTTTGGAGTATCTTGAAGAGATTCGAGGATACTCTGATCTTACTCTAAAAAGTTACGATAATACTCTACTTGAAGCACTCAACATTATTGAAATAACAGAAGAAAAAAACAGTACAACTTTTAACCTAATGCCCTATAGAGTTCATATTGCCTCACTTAACAGTAAAACTATTAGCAAAAAACTAAGTGCTATTAGAAGTTTTACAAACTACCTCAATGAAAATAATTTTCCAGTGATACTTAAAGCTGATGATAGTGTTAAAGTTGCAAAAACACTTCCAAAACCAATAGCACATGAACATATTTTAGAAGCTATGGAGAAGGCAGAACTCAAGGAGAAACTTGTTCTAGTTTTACTCTATACATTAGGATTAAGAGTCTCTGAACTCGCTCTCTTAAAACTTGAAGATATCAGTGAAAACTGGGTTCGTGTTGTAGGAAAGGGAAATAAACAGAGAGATATTCCTCTTCTCTCTTCAACGAAAGAGCTTCTTGATGACTATTTATCATCTTTTAGCACAAAAAAATTTCTTTTTGAAAAAAATGGCGAAAGATTAAGCGAAAATAGTTTAAGATATACGATTAATAAACTCTTTAAAAAGATTAGCTTAAAAGTAACGCCACACCAACTACGTCACTCTTATGCTACTTCTCTTTTAGGAAGTGGTGCACCAATCACTGATGTAAGTGAATTACTTGGTCATGAGAGTATGGCTACAACACAAATATATACAAAATTAGGGAGTACTTTGAAGCAGCAAAACTATACAAAAGCGCACCCCCTTTGTGAGGATTACGAATAGTGTTTAATATCTTTGAAGCTTTATACCGTAAAATTCTTATTACCATTGTTCCTAAAAGTAAATCTAGTGATGTATATATAGAAATATGTTCAAGAACTGCTGTATTAAAGCAATTTAAAGAGAGTTTTGAGACAACTACCTTAAACAAAAAAATGATAGATTATATAAATAGTTACATAAAAGAGTCTCCCTACTTCTATATTACACTATTAGATGTATCACAAACACAGGGTGCTGTCCCAACATGTGACAAAGTTCGGCTCTCTTACTATAACGATATGAGTACTTCTGAATATAAATGCTTTAATAAAAAATGGACATTTTACACTTCCAAAACTGACCTCTATAAGATAGAAAAAGAGTATGAAGAGATAGGCATCGATTTTGTTTTTTCTCCTTTTAGTGTATTAACAAATTTTTTCAAAGATAAAATAGATACAAATATGGCACTTTATGTTCTTATACAAGGTGAATCACTCTCATTGGCTGTTTTTGAAAATTCTGAATTACTTTTTGCAGAACATCTTCCTTTGAGTTTACTCAATGATATCTATAACAACGAAGAGCTCTCACACTCAGAAGAGATCCTTGATTTAGAGAGTGATGAGGGTATAGATTTAGAAGATATAGATATGAGTGAAGAGTTAGATGAACTCAATGACCTTGAAGATTTAGATGACTTTGCAGATATCGAAGATTTAGATTCACTAGAGGATATAGATGATTTTGCTGAGGATCAAGATATAGAAGAGGTTTTTTATGAAGCAGAGGATGAAATAGCAGAAAATGAGAGTGATGATAACTTCAACGACGACTATCAAAGATACTCTCTTATACAGACATCTTTAGGAAAGTACTATAATAACAAAAAATATAATAGTAAATTTATAGAAAATATCTATATAGCCGATTCTGTTGGGATATCTCAAGAGTTGAAACGTTATCTTGAAGAAGAGATGTTCTTAAATGTTTATATTCGAACTATAGATTTAAGTGCCGAAGTTACAGAGATTACAAAAATGGAGTTAAACATATGCAATACAGCTACATAACTCCAAGAAAAAAGAGTCTCCTTACTCAAGAAGTACAGCTTGTGTTAAGCTTTTTTACCATTACCCTTTTTATGCTCTTTTTAACATACTTCTTTTTACTCTATAAGAACTATAGTTTTAACAAAGAGAGACAAACACTTGTCACACAACAGATTACTCTTGAAAATTCTTTAACAAAGATAGAGAGTAGTATTACTTTTATAGAAGAGCAAAAATCCCTCAGTGAGACTATTTTTACGAAAAATATTGTGCTTAAAGATTCTATTACAAATCTTTTTGATTTAGTACCTACACGTATTACTCTTTCTGAAGCAAAACTACTAGAGAATGGTCTTATTCTTTACGGTATTACACCAAATAAAGATGTTTATAATTTTATGCTTCAAGCACCTCTTCGTTCTATTTTTCATAAAACCTATAGTAGTTTTTATCCTGCGAAAAACGGATGGTTACACTTTGTTTCTACAAACTACATAGATAAAGAGGAGTTACTTGATGAAAACTAAAATATCAAGACAGCATATCTACCTCTTAGTAACAACGTTATTCTTATTTATCTTTGTTCTTGTTTTCTCATTTACAGTTTTAATTCCAAAGGGACAAGAGTATAGAGTTAAAAGAATAGAGTTGAAAAAAACAAGACAAGAGTTTAGAGAGTACAGAGATTTTCATGATGAGATGCAAGACAAGCTTCAAGAGATGCAACAAAAACACCGATACATTATTACTGCATTTAAAAGTGCATTTAATCCCGAACGATTTGAAAAGCAAAATAAAAAGCACTTCATAGCACTTAATATCAAAGAGATAAACCGTATAAAATCTGAAACTATTTTTGCAGTTTACGAGGTCAACACCACATCTAAATTAAGTTCTCCACAGGGGTTTTATGATTTTTTAGATACTCTTAACAAAAGTGACTGGATTATAGGTGTAAATTTTCCCATAGACTTTAAACGCGATGGAGATCTTATAAAGTCATCTTTTACAATGCAAGTTTACTCCAACAACAATGAGAGCAATACAACAGCCTCAGCATCAGTAGATAAATAAGCTCGTATTTTTGGTGGGATTTTCAGTTTACGCATCTGCTCTTTAAACTCTTTTTTCATGACTACATTGGATAAAAAAGGAGTTATTAAAATATACTCCTTCCAAAAAGAGAGTATGTATTTTCGAGAAATTACTACACTATTCTCTAGCTCTAGTAATTTTCGCTCTTTAGATGACAACACCTTACCAATAGATTTAAAATACCTATCTATATGAAAGATATCAGAGCGTCTACTCTGTGTAGATTTAAAATAGTAAAGTGCATTACACTGCTTAAGCAGTACCTCCTTAACAAGAGTCTCTCTATCTTTGTCAAGATATTCAAAACTTTTTCTTATGCCCTTTTTATACTTTGATAAAAGTGGCTGTGCATAGTTATGACGAAACTCATTGCGCTTATAAGATTCATCACTATTACTTTCATCTTCAAAATATTTTATATCTTTTTTGTGAAGATATGCTAAAAGCTCCTCTTTACTAAGATGCAAAAGTGGTCGAATAAGCATATAATTAGCTCTAGCCTCTATGCCTTGCATACCAGCAAGCTCAAGTGCCCCAGCACCTCTACAGAGTTGCATAAGCATCCACTCAAGCCTATCCCCTAGGTGATGCCCTGTTAAAAGGTTTTCGTAGCCATACTGCTTCATAAGTGACTCAAAAAAATCATAACGAATAGCTCTTGCCTCTGCCTCAAAATTTTTCTCTATTTTTGGGGCTTTACAGACAAAACATTTTAACTTATATCTCTTTGCTAAAGATTGAGCATAAGTAATCTCTTCCTTAGACTGTTCACGTAAAGCATAATCAACAATAGCAATATCAAATGGAATATTTTGTTCTAAAAGGAGAAAAAAAAGTGATGTAGAGTCTCCTCCAGCAGAGAATGCTAGAAGATTTTTGGAGGATTTAAGGGAGTGGCTATTTTTCAGCATTGTCAACTGTTGCAGTTAAAATATCTCCAACAATATCAGTTATTTTAGCTTTATAAATTTTTGCAAACTCTAACTCTTTATCAATAGTTCTGTCATTTACATAAATTTCGCCATCAATCTCTGGAGCCCAAATAAGCTTACGAGCAGAGAGTAAAAACTCATGCTCTTCACTCTCTCCATCTATAACAAGCTCACACTCTTGACCTATTTCAGACTTTAACGATCTTAGAGTACACTCACGAGCTATATCACCTAAAATATCGGCACGCTCAGATTTCACACTATCGCTAATTTTGAGTTCATAATCATAAGCTGGTGTAGTCTCTTCATCAGAGTATGAAAAAACATTAATACGATCAAAACCAAACTCTGAAGCAAATTCACACATCTCATCAAACATCTCTTGCGTCTCATTTGGATGTCCTACAATAAAACTTGTTCTTACAAAAGAGTTTGGAAGATCTCGCATAAACTCTAAAAGTTCTAGAGTTTTATTTTTACCAAATCCACGTTTCATCATTCTTAGCATATCATTATTAATATGCTGAATTGGCATATCAAAATAGTTATGAAAAATTTCACTCTTTGCTATATTTTTTAGAAGCGCAATCGTTGTTGTCGATGGATATAAGTAAAGAATACGTGCTGATTTTACACCCTCTATAAGCTCTATTCTCTGTATAAGAAGAGAGAGACCATCTTTTATATTTTGATCACGAAGGTATGAAGAGCTATCTTGAGAGACAAAAGAAAAATCATAAAAACCTTTTTTTACTAGTCCCTCTACTTCTTTGGCAATAGAGTCTAAATTACGAGAGTTTAGTTTCCCTTTAAAAGAGGGAATGGCACAAAAACTACACTCTTGGTTACACCCTTCTGAAAGTTTTATGTAAGCATGATAAGTAGAACCAGTTACAACACGCTCTGCCCCATCTATAAGAAAAACTTCATCAGAAAAACGGCTCTTTTTCTCCACTAAAAGCTCATCTATCTTATCATAATCTCCAACACCTGTAAAAATATCTACCTCAGGTATCTGTTTCATAAGATCATCTTGATAACGTTCACTTAAACATCCTGCCATGACTAAAACAGAGTCCTCTTTACGTGCATCATGAAGAGAGAGTACAGTATTTATAGACTCCTCTTTTGCAGCATCAATAAAACCACATGTATTTACGATGATAACATCAGCATTTTCATTGTCATCTGTAAGTTCAAAGTTTTGAAGTTTTCCCATCATTACCTCAGTATCTACCAAGTTTTTAGTACATCCAAGCGACACTATGTGAAGTTTATTATTTTTCATACGATTTTATCCTATCAGCTCTACTTATTTTTTTGTATTGTACTCAAAAGTACCTTATCGGTTTATATATGGGTTTAATTTTAAGAGTATCATATCTGCTATCATATTTCCAAGGAGTGTTAAAAATGCCGTTATTATAAGAGTCCCCATAATAATCGGATAATCTCGACTCAGTGCTGACATATAAAAAAGTTGTCCCATCCCCTCTATACCAAAGATAGATTCTAAAATAACACTCCCACCAATAAGCCCAGGAAGAGAGAGACCAAGAAGTGTCACTATGGGAGGGAGAAGATTTGGTAAAATATAAAAACGAAGTAACTCTTTTTTTGTAAGCCCACGAGCCACTGCAAAATAGTAATAATCACTCTTAAGTATCTCTAAGGTAAGAGAACGAATATAGATTATCATACTTCCAAGCCCTGTAAATATCATAACGGAAATGGGCAGTGTTAAGTGCCAAGCCATATCTACATAATTGGCAAATCCTACTTTTTCCTCTATAGAGTGCAAGCCAGCTATAGGAAAAAGTTCAAAATTTAATGCCAAAAAGATAATAAAAAGAAGTGCCAAATAAAAAGATGGCATAGAGAAAGAGAAGAGTGATATTTGTCTAATAATATAGTCACTTCTCTTCCCAAAAGAGAGTGCAGCTTTAATACCAAGCCATAAAGAGAGTACAAAAACAGCAACTAAAGATACTAAGTTCATCACCAAAGTAACAGGCAAGCGTTGCAGTATCTCTTCACTCACATCTTTACCACTTACAAAAGAGATACCAAAATTCAGTGTTACTATATTTTTTATCCAATCAAAATACTGCATAGTGAGTGACTTATCCAGTCCATAAATAGCTTTCAGTTTTTCTATTGCCTCTTTTGTCATATTTGGGTTAAGCTCGCCTGCTCCAAAAAAAGAGTTTGGTGCTGAATGAATAGCTAAAAATGAAATGATAGAGATAAGGAGTAACATAAAGAGAATATATAGTAGTTTTTTAAATAAAAGTCTGATTTTAAATCCTAAATAAAATGATATACGAAAATTATATCATAAAATTATATTTTATTTAAGGAGATAGAGGAGTATTTTGGAGTGATAAGATCAACCCTCTCCAAAAGGAGAGTGTTAAAATGAACTTTTAATCGAGTGGACTAGAAGTTGTAAGTTAAATAAGCTTGAATAGTATCATACTCATGTGCTGTACCAACTGCATCTACATTTTTATCATCAGCATCTGTACGAAAGTATACTAATGAAGTGTCAAGTGGACCAAATGTATAAGAAGCACTTAATGTGATCTCTGTCATATCAATTTCTGAAGCACCAGAACCTGTCTCTGTTTGAGTATAGTAAAAACCTAAATCGATATCGGAAACTGTACCTTCAGCAGTAAGATTTAATGCACTAGTATCTACACGAGTTACATAACCATAGTTCCACCATGCTTCAGTATAAAGTTTAGACTGACCAGAACCAGCTAAATTTTGTC
>CAZMBK010000013.1:4713-24012 GCA_964564315.1 uncultured Sulfurimonas sp. | reverse complement strand
TACACTCACTCATTTTTATATCTTTACCTTCATCTTTACCACCCTCTTTTTTATCAGCCCCAAAAGAGATAAGATCAATAGTTCCCTCATCATTTATGTAAATAAACTCCTGCCCCCAAGAATCTTTTGGCATTTTTCCATCTTTAAAATATGAATCATCCTCTGTAAGAATTTTCAGTCCCTCTTCTGTAGATGGGTAAACACTATTTTTTATTTTATACATATCAAGAGCTCCATCATAAATAGACTTCATCTGTACACAAACAAGATCACGTTTTGCAGCTTCTCCTTTTCCTGTCAGTGCTGGCATAACCATAGCAGCAAGCAGCCCAAGTATAACGATAACTATCATTAACTCTATAAGTGAAAATGCCTTTTTAAAACCTTTTTTTTGTCTATATTTTTGCATTACTATTGCCTTTTAAATTTATTTGTTTAATTATAGTAGAGTTTGGTTACATTTTGGTGCAGTAAGTAAAAAATTTATAAATATTTTTATATAAAGTGATTTTATGTATTGAATTGTATGAAAGACTCTTCTCCAGATACCTGCGGCACATAACTGCTTAAGGTGTGCTGCTGTATTCCTACCCTGACACATTGTCTCAAGTAACCATTGCACAGGTCTAAAGAAGAGAAAGAGCATTATAGCTAAATTTTTATTAACTTTTATTTAAATATCATTTGTTTCACGTGAAACATCTTTACTAATTTTTACATATCAACTATTAAGCCTAAATATGTATAATTCTATACATATAATATAAGGTATATAAAAGATGAATTATTTCGCAAAAAGAATCATTCCTTGTCTTGATGTAAAAGATGGACGTGTTGTTAAAGGTGTTAACTTTGTTGGACTTAAAGATGCAGGTGATCCTGTTGAAGTTGCACGAAGATATAACGAAGAAGGAGCAGACGAGTTAACATTTTTAGATATTACTGCTTCTTCAGATAACCGAGATACTATAGTAGATATAGTTGCACAAGTTGCACGTGAAATATTTATACCTCTTACAGTAGGTGGTGGTATTCGTAAACTTGAAGATATCTATGGACTCCTGAATGTTGGTTGCGATAAAGTAAGTGTAAATTCAGCAGCTATAAAACGCCCCCAACTTATAGATGAGGGTGCAAAAAGATTTGGTTCTCAGTGTATTGTTACTGCGATTGATGTAAAACGTACAGAGTCTGGCAAGTACCATGTTTTCTTAAATGGTGGTCGTGTTGATACAGGTCTTGATGCAGTCGAGTGGGCAAAAGAAGTAGTCCAAAGGGGAAGTGGTGAAATACTACTTACTTCTATGGATGCAGATGGAACTAAAGCTGGATTTGAGCTTAACATTACAGAACAGATTAGTAAAGCTGTAAATGTACCAGTAATTGCAAGTGGTGGGGCAGGTACAATGGAACATATTAAAGAGGCTTTTGAATGTGGTGCAGATGCAGCATTAGCAGCAAGTATTTTTCACTATAAAGAGATAGATATTATGGATCTCAAACACTATCTACATAATGAAAAAATTCCGGTGCGTTTATAGATGATAATTTGTGCAGGAAATAACGAAACTTTTGATTTCGCACAACCTATGGGAGTAGGGCTTATTGAAACGGCTATGAACCTCACTCGTCTCTGCCTTTTTGACAAACCTGAGTTTATACTCTTTGTTGGTAGTGCAGGGAGTTATGGTGAGGCGAAAATTTTCGATATTGTAGAGAGTAAAACAGCTTCTAACATTGAACTTGCATTTTTAAGTAATGATGCTTACACACCTCTTGATAATGTTGTAACAACGAACGAGACTAATATAAAAGATATTCTTGTAAACTCTTCTAACTACATCAGCACAAATGAACTCCTCACAAAAAACTTTTTAAAGTTTGGTGTTGGCATAGAAAATATGGAATTTTTTGCTGTACTTAAAATAGCACAAGAGTTTGATATCCCTGCTGGTGGTGTTTTTTGTATCACTAACTTTACTAACACTAACGCACATGAAGATTTTTTAAAGAATCACGAAAGAGCAAAAGAGTTACTTACAGAACATGTAAAAAAACGAATAAAGGAACTAACACAATAATGAGTGAACTCAAACCATCCTTAATGGACTATACTCAAAAAGAGTTAAAAGAACTAATAAAACCTGCATTTAGAGTCAAACAAATATATGGTTGGCTCTACCATAATTATGCCTCTTCTTACGAAGATATGAAAAATATTCCTAAGGCTATGAAAGAGGAGTTAGCAGAAAAATTTCTCGTAAATCCTCTGAAGATAATAAATAAAGAAGAATCAAGCGATGGCACTATAAAATACCTCTTAGAGCTTCAAGATGGTAAAACAATGGAAGCCGTTTGGCTTAAAATGAAAGATGAACTCAGAGATGAATCTGGAAATGTTTATCAAGAAGCAAAATACACAATCTGTGTTTCAACACAAGTAGGATGTAAAGTAGGGTGTACTTTTTGTTTAACAGCGAAGGGTGGTTTTACAAGAGATTTGAGTGCAGGAGAAATTGTTGCCCAAGTAGTTACTTTAAAGCGTGATAATGAACACAAACATAACCGTAAAATTAACATAGTCTATATGGGTATGGGTGAACCACTTGATAACCTCACTAACCTAACAAAAGCCATAGAAATTTTCAAAGAAGATGAAGGCCTCTGCATAGGTGGCAAACGTCAGACTGTTAGTACAAGTGGACTCAGTTCTAAGATAGACAAACTTGGAGAGATGAATTTAGGCGTTCATATAGCCATTTCACTGCATGCTGTAGATGATAAACTTCGTTCAGAACTCATTCCTATGAACAAAGCACATAATATTCAGTCTATCATAGATGCAGTTAAACGCTTTCCTATAGACACTCGTAAGCGTGTTATGTTTGAGTATCTTGTTATTAAAGGTAAAAATGATGATATAGGCTCTGCAAAGAAACTTGTAAAGCTTTTAACAGATATTAAAGCTAAAGTAAACCTAATCTACTTTAATCCTTACCCTGGAACACCATACGACAGACCTACTAGGGCTGATATGGTTGCTTTTCAAGAGTATTTAATAAATCATGGTTTGCTCTGTACAATACGAGACTCTAAAGGTATAGATATTAGTGCTGCATGTGGTCAGCTTAAAGAGAAAACAGAAGGAGAGATAAATGGGTGATTTTACAGCCGTAGATATTGGAGAAGCTATATTTGTACTATTAGTATTTATAGGTGGTGTGGGTGGTTTCTTTTATGCACTCAATAAAGAAGAGTAAAAATAATAACTTTGTAACCTTAGTACAATAAAAATTATGTTAAAATTTATAAAATTTAATCTATAAAGGAACTACAATGGCAGAAAAAATGGATGGCGATAGAATTAAAGAGATATATAAACTTTGTAAAGGTCACTTTGGTGATGTTCAGTTTGTAGGTATTAAGTACCACAATAAAATAGGCTGGATGGCTAAAGCACAACTTGGTGAAGATTTTGAAAACTTAACGGCTGATGGTAAAACAAGTACAGATGCACTAAGAAACCTAAGAAGTCGTGTTAAAAAAATCATTAAAAGATATAACGGCGTCTAATAGCCAAATGCGAGTAAACGACCAACACACCAGGGAGGTCGTTTATGAGTGTAATAATACCCTACTAATCTTATAAAAACCTAATAAATAATCTTCAAAAATAAAATTTACTTTTAAAAATTTACCCTACTAAATTTAAAACACTCTAAACTATGTCAAATTATCTCTTTATTCACATGTTGTTCTAAGATGTGAATAAAACCAATAAAAAGTAAAAATAAATTTATAAATTCTCCACTATTTTAAGAATTATTTAATATTAAATTTCACTTAACAAAATCTTTTATATAGCTTAAACTCCTAAAAGCAGGGGCTTATAAAAGGTATATCACTTTTTTAGGTAAAATTAGATAATTACTTATTCACATCTAAAAAGTTATTCACATTCATAGAATCTCTACAAACACTCTGAAAATCTATTTTACTTTTAATATTGTAACTCTTCCCATAAAGCTCAAACTCTAATTCACTTGCATGAAGAAGTAAACGCGAAGCCCCTCCATTTTTGATTCTATCGAGGGGTACTAACTCTTTATCTAAGAACTTTACCAAATTAGCATCATCTTGACCATAAACGGGATCACCAACTATTGTATGTTTCACGTGAAACAAGTGTACTCGTATCTGATGTTGTCTTCCTGTATGAGGAGAGCACTCAACTAAAGTCATATTTTTATCTTCAAAATACTCTAGTGGTTTAAAAGTTGTCTTAGATGCTTTACCATCTTTATGCACTTTAACTATCATTCTAACCATTGCACTAGATTGATCTTGTGAACGCAGAAGAGGAGCTTCTACTACAATTTCCTCTTTCATCTCACCATGAACCATCGCAAGGTACTTCTTTTTCATATCTCTCTCTTGAAACATCATCTTTATTTCACGTTCACTTACCTTGTTTTTGGCACAGAGAACTAAACCACTTGTCTCTTGATCTATACGGTGGGCGATGTTAGCATCCATACCAAACTGAAACTTGAGTTCATCTATAAGAGAGTAGGGTGTCCGTTTAGTTTGAGGATGTACTAAAACACCACTTGGTTTATCAAAGACTACAAACTCTTCCTCTTCAAAGGTAGGCTCAAGACCTTGTGTAATTGGTTCAAAATGAATAAACTCTATTTCGCCCTCTATCTCTCCAGCTGTACGATCCATCTTCTCACCATCTACAAGAACACGACCTTTAGATATAAAACGCTGTGCTTCTCGTTGGGTATATCCTAACTCGTTTACTAAATAGAAAACTGCTCTTTGTCTCTTGGGGACAAAATATTTATTTTTTACAAATGGCAAGGGAAGTCCTTTTGGCGTTTAATTGGTTTATTATGATTGTTTAAGTAAAATGTCACTCATATATAGAACGAATTTTAGCGTAAAGGTGAGGCTAAAGCCACACATCCAAGTTTTGGGTGTATAGTTTTAGTACATACATTTATCGGATGTGTTGCTTTAGCTGCACCTATTAATGAGACTAAAGCAACATATCCAAATTATAAAATATAACAAGGAAAATAGATGGTAGAAAGATATTCACGTCCAGAAATGGCAGAAAAATGGACACAACATGCGAGATATGCAGCATGGCTTGAAGTAGAAAAAGCAGCGGTAAAAGCTTGGGCAAAACTTGGAAAGATTCCTCAAGAGGATGCAGATAAAATTGTTAAAAATGCAACATTTTCAGTAGAACGTATAGAGGAGATAGAAGCAGTCACAAAACATGACCTTATTGCATTCAATACAAGTGTATCTGAAAGCCTTGGTGATGAGTCAAGATGGTTCCACTATGGTATGACTTCATCTGATGCTGTAGATACTGGCGTAGCACTTCAGATGAGAGATTCTCTTAACATAGTTATCGCTGATGTTAAAATGATGATGGAGTCTATCAAAGTAAGAGCCCAAGAACACAAAATGACTCTTATGGTTGGACGTTCACATGGTATTCACGGTGAGCCTATCACTTTTGGTTTGACTCTTGCTGTATGGTATGATGAAATGGCTCGTCACCTTTTAAACCTTGAGCAGACTATGGAAGTGATCGCTGTTGGTCAAATCTCTGGAGCTATGGGTAACTTTGCACATGCACCACTTGAACTAGAAGAGTATGCAATGGAAGAGTTAGGTCTTAAACCAGAGCCATGTTCAAATCAAGTTGTTCACCGTGATCGTTATGCAAGACTTGCAACTGCACTAGCACTTTTAGCTTCTTCAGTAGAAAAATTTGCTGTTCAAGTAAGACACCTACAACGTACAGAAGTGTATGAAGCTGAAGAGTTCTTTGCAAAAGGTCAAAAAGGAAGCTCGGCTATGCCTCATAAACGTAACCCTATCCTTACTGAAAACATCACAGGATTAGCAAGAATGATACGTGCTTATGCAGCTCCAGCTATGGAGAATGTAGCACTATGGCATGAGCGTGATATCTCTCACTCCTCTACTGAGCGTTTCTGGTTACCTGATGCTTTCATTACTATGGACTTTATGCTACACCGTATGAACAGTGTTATAGCAAACCTTACAGTATTTCCTGAGAACATGATGAAAAACTTAAACCTAACTGGTGGGCTTGTTTTCTCACAACGTGTTTTACTCGAACTTCCTCTTCAAGGTGTTTCACGTGAAGATGCTTACCGTATCGTTCAGAGAAATGCTATGAAAGTTTGGGAAGAGATTCAAGCGGGTCGTGCTACTACAAACGAAGCTGGTGAATCACTCTACCTTAACCACTTGTTAGCTGATGAAGAGTTACGTAAGTCACTAAGCGAAGAGCAAATTCGTGAGTGTTTTAACTTCGACTACTACACTAAAAATGTTGACAATATTTTCAAACGTGTTTTTAAATAAATTCACTAAAATTTCACTAGTATAACCTCCTTGGTTATACTAAAGAGTGCTGCTCTTCATACAAATTTATACAACTATTATTTCTTGCTTTTTTCAAAAAAGTTCTTCTAACTTTAACCTTTAAATTAACATTCTTTAGATAAAATCTTCTTTCATTTACTCATAGTTTTTAGATAAATAATGGATGGACTATTTATCTAAAAATTATACAAAAAACTTAATCAGGAAAACATTTATGATTACAATTTTAAAACGCAACGGACGAACAGAACCACTTGATATTTCTAAAATCCAAAAGTACACATCAGCAGCTGTAAAAGGTTTAACAAACGTTTCTCAAAGTGAACTCGAAGTTGATGCACAGATTCACTTTCGTGATGGGATCACCTCTAAAGAGATTCAAGAGACACTTATAAAAACTGCTGTTGACAAAATAGACATCGATGCACCGAACTGGACTTTTGTTGCATCACGTCTTTTTATCTTCAATCTTTACCACCAAGTCAATGGTTTTACTGGTTATAGCTCTTTGGTAGACTACTTCAAAAAAGGTGAAAAAGAGGGACGTATACTTCTAGGTCTTAAAGAGATGTATGATCTTGATGAGCTAGAGAAACACTTAGTTCCTCAGAGAGATTTTCAGTTTAACTACCTTGGTGTAAAAACACTTTACGATAGATATCTTATTAAAGACAGTAACGGAAATCCTATAGAATTACCACAACATATGTTTATGGCTATCGCTATGTTCCTAGCACAAAAGGAAGAGAAACGTACAGAGTGGGCTATAAAATTTTATAACATGATCAGTCAGTTTGAGGTGATGTTAGCAACACCAACACTCTCAAATGCTAGAACAACAAGACATCAACTCTCTTCATGTTACATTGGTTCTACACCTGATAACATTGAAGGTATTTTTGATGCTTACCAAGAGATGGCAATGCTTTCTAAGTTTGGTGGAGGAATCGGTTGGGACTGGACACAAGTTCGCTCTATGGGAAGTTTTATAGATGGACATAAAAATGCAGCAGGTGGTACCGTACCATTTCTAAAAATCACAAATGACATTGCCATTGCAGTTGATCAACTTGGAACTCGTAAGGGTGCTATCGCTGTCTATCTTGAACCTTGGCACATAGATATCAATGATTTCTTAGACCTTAAGAAAAACTCTGGAGAAGAACGACGTCGTGCACATGATCTTTTTCCTGCAATGTGGCTTAACGATCTCTTTATGCAACGTGTTCAAGAGGATGCTATTTGGACACTTTTTGATCCTTATGATGTTCGAGAACTTGCAACACTTTATGGAGAAGAATTTAACAAACGTTACATGGAGTTAGAACAAGATGAATCGATTATTAAAGAGAAACTCAAGGCAAAAGATTTATGGAAAAAGATCCTTACTTCTTATTTTGAAACAGGCTCACCATTTCTCTGTTTTAAAGATAACGCAAATAGAGCTAACCCAAATGATCACTATGGTGTTATACGTAGTTCAAATCTCTGTACAGAGATTTTTCAAAACACTAACCCTAACCACTACAAAATAAAATTCATTTTTGAGAATGGTGATAGTGTTAGTTACGAAGAGGATGAGCTTGTTACAGTTGACAGCGGTATAGAAAAACCTGCGAAGAAAGTCACTGCATTAGACTCACTTGGTGGTTTACCTATCTTTGTAGTAGAAAAAGAGAAAGTAAATGGAGATACTGCTGTTTGTAATCTTGCATCTATTAACCTCTCTCGCATTAATACAAAAGAAGACATTAACCGTATCGTTCCAACTGCTATTAGATGTTTAGATAACGTTATAGACCTAAACTTTTATCCAGTTGAGAAAGTAAAACGCACAAACATGAGATCTCGATCTATTGGTCTTGGTGTTATGGGTGAAGCACAGATGTTAGCAGAAGCAGGTATTATGTGGGGAACACAAGAGCACTTTGACAAAATAGATGAAGTGATGGAGTCTGTTTGTTATAACGCTATTTTAGCCTCTTCTGATCTAGCACTAGAGAAAGGGATGTATCCTGAATTTGAAGGTTCAAAATGGAGTCGAGGTATTTTTCCTCAAGATCATGCAAATGCAGAGGTTTTAAACCTTGTTGATCGTGGAGGACTTTTTGCATCTACTTATGAGTGGGATGAGTTAAGAGTAAAAGTAAAATCTCAGGGAATGAGAAATGGTTATCTTATGGCTGTCGCCCCTACAAGCTCCATCTCTATACTTACAGGAACAACACAAGCTATAGAACCTGTTTTTAAACGTAAATGGTCAGAGGAGAATTTATCTGGTCTTATTCCTGTTGTTGTACCAAACCTCTCTCCTGAGACTTGGTCATACTATACACCTGCTTATGATCTCAACCAGACACTTCTTATAAAGGCAGCTGCAATTAGGCAAAAATGGATAGACCAAGGACAATCACTTAACATCTTTATTACTTTAGATAAAGCAAGTGGTCGTTATCTAAATGAGATCTACATGCTTGCTTGGAAACTAGGACTTAAGTCAACTTACTATTTGCGTTCACAATCACCAGAGATTGCTAACGATATCGAAGATAGAAGTATGGAGTGTGTTGGGTGTCAATAGAACTAGAACGCTTTTTAAATTTTAAAGATGCTGAGTTTCGTTCACTTGAAGTTATAAATCCTACTGAGATACATTTAAGCTTTGCTGTTCAAGATAAGGCAAGAGATTTTGACTGGATTACACTAGACTTGAAATTTTTTGGCGTGAAAAATGCTAGACTTATTGAAAATAGTAAATTGTCATTTCTCGATATGAGTGATGGTATTAGTATTATTATAGAAGATGGCATACTAGCGTTTGCTCTTGGAGAGTATAATACCCTAAAGAGTATACAAAATGCACCTCTCTTTATTATCGCGTCAGATATGAAACATACAGAGAGTAAATTTTAAAATTTAAAGGATCAAAAATGAGTTATAATGTACGTGGTGAATTACTAGGCTTTCCAGAGACTCTTAATGTAGAAATCATTGAAATAGATGAACTTTTTTCTACACTTCAAGATGCAGACAATGAAAATATCTCTTTTACCATTGTAAACCCTTATCTTCTAAGAGAGTACTCCTTTGATGTGCCAACTGATGCAAAAGTTCTTTTAGGAATAAATGCAGAATCTAAGCTTAGTGTTTATAATATTCTAGTTGTACAAAAACCTTTAGAAAAATCTGTTATCAATTTTTTAGCACCTATTATCATAAATCATGACAATAATAAACTTGCACAAGTAGTTCTAGACCCTGTAAGACATCCAGACTTTGGAATGGCAGAAAGTATAGAATCTTTTAAGGCATAACATGAAATACCTTGTAGTTGATGACTCCAAATTAGCACGACTAAGTCTTATAAAGTCTCTCAAGACTCATATTGGTGAAGCTGAAATATTTCAGGCTTCTAACGGTCTTGAGGCAGTTAATATTATGACAAAAGAGAAAGCGGATATAGTTTTTTTAGATCTAACTATGCCTGAAATGGATGGATATGAAGCACTTCCAAAACTCTTAGAAATAAACAAAAAAGCAAAAGTTATTGTAGTCTCTGCAGATGTACAAACAAGAGCAAAAGAGAAAGTTATCTCTTTAGGTGCACAACTACATATGCAAAAGCCTATAAATGTAAATAAAATGAAAGATATACTGGAGATTATCTAGTGGACTCATATAAACTCACTGAAGATGAAAAAGATGTTCTCCAAGAACTTATGAATGTCGCATATGGAAATGCCACAGCAGTTGTTGCAGATATGCTAGATGCCTTTGCATCTCTTAGTATTCCAAAAATCAACATTATGTCTGTAGGGGAACTTCTCGCAACTTTTTCAGAGTTAAAAAGCACAAGTTACTTCTTTTCAACACAAGCTTTTAGTGGAGAGTTTAGTGGAGAGAGTGCTTTTTTCATCAATGCAGAGAGTGCAAAAAATCTAGCAAAACACCTTGAACTTGAAAGTGATGAGGATTTAGATGATGCTATATTAGAACTTACAAATGTACTTACTTCCTCGCTTACAACAAAACTCTCTGAAGAGATGGATACAGAGGTAAGTTTTTCACTTCCTAGTATCTCCAAAATTCCCCTTGAAGAGATTAACGATGTTGCAACATTTCAGCAGTACTCACAGGTTATTGTAATAGATACTGACCTTAACTTTGAAGACCAGCAGATAAATGGAAAAATATTTATCCTAACAAAAGATGACTCAATCCAATGGCTCAAAACGAAACTAAACACTATCTTAGAACTATTGATGTAGATAAGAAGATTGTTGCTAACATCGACAATGGAATTATTATCCTTGATACTAATCTTACTATCTACCACTACAATAGATGGCTAGAACTTCATACAAAAATAAAAGAGCGTGATATTTTAGAAAGAACTCTTGACACACTCTTTCCAACAATAAAGAAAAAAACACTTATTCGTAAAATAAAAACAGCCCTACGTTTAAAGACACCTACTTTTTATACCGCAAGTACATCGAAGTATCTTATTCCCATACAGCTCAACCAGATTAAAAATGCAGGCTTTCATTATATGCAACAGGATGTTAGTATTATCCCTTTTGATGAAACAAAAGAACTTGTCGCTCTCATTTTAACTGATCAAACAAATATGATACAAACAAATTCTTTATTAGAAGCGAACATTAAAAAAGTGCAAGAGCTGAATGCAGCGCTTCTAAAAGAGAGAAAAACCATCGATGAAAAAGTACTTTTTATAAAAATAAATAATTCTGCTCTTATAGTAGATGTATCAGAGGCCCTTTTAAACTTACTTCGGTTTGAGAAAGAGGATTTACTTTTATTAAATTTTTTTATTTATGAGCAACGCCATCTTAATAAAGATTTAAAAATAAAGATACTAGAAGCGATGAAAGAGCTACATGTATTGGAGTTTGAACATAAAACACTTACCCAAGATGGTAAAATAATTTGGTTGAAAAATTCATTAGTCCCAGAGTTTAATGCGAGTGGTGTACATATTGGCTTTATTATTTTTCGAGAAAACATTACAGCAAGTAAAAACCTTGTAATCAACCACGAGAAGATGTTAGCTAATTCAAGAAGTGCTGCTATGGGTGAGATGATAAGTATGATAGCACATCAATGGAGACAACCACTATCCCTCATCAACACTATTATCGCGACAATGAAAATAAAAAAAGAGTTAAATACTTTAGATGAAGAAACAATTAATAGGTCCTTTGAAAAGATTCACAGTACAACAAAATTTTTATCAGATACCATTGATGATTTTAGAGCATACTTTAAGCCAAACAAATGTACAAGTACATTTTCCCTTCTCACCCTCTTTGATAAATCTATCTTTTTTCTCAAAGATGAAATGACACAAAATGATATTAAATATACTACAGAAATTGCTAGTGACATTGAGATAACTACCTATAAGAATGAGTTACTTCAGAGTATTATTAACATAATAAAAAATTCTATTGATGCATTTGGTGAAAATCATATAAACATCGAACAAAGATATATTCATGTTTCAGTCTGTAGCTTTAAAATGCATATAGCTATTAAAATAGAAGATAATGCCGGTGGAATTGATTCACAAACTCTTTCTCATGTTTTTGAGCCATATTTTTCTACAAAAAATAAAAATGGCACAGGTCTTGGTCTCTACATGTGTAAAGCCATCATTACAGAACATCTCAAGGGTGATATAAATATGAAAAGTGAAGGTCATACGACAAGCACACTCATAGAACTCCCCTATAAAATTCAATAAAAGGATAAGAAAATGCGAATAGTCTGCCCGCACTGTTTAAGTGTAAATAATGTACCAAAAAAAGAGAGTTATAAAAAAGCCAATTGTGGAAAGTGTAAACGATCACTCCTCGAGACAAAACCTCTCAATCTTACAGCTAGTACTTTTGATGAAGTTTTAGTTAATAGTGATATACCTGTCATTATAGATTTTTGGGCACCATGGTGTGGTCCTTGTAAGATGTTTGGACCAACATTTGAAAAAGTTGCCTTAAAATTTCCGCTCAAAGCACTCTTTTGTAAAGTAAATACAGAAGAAGAGCAAGAATTAGGGGAAAGAGTAAACATTCGAAGCATCCCTACACTTATCATTGTTAAGGGTGGTAAAGAGGTACACAGGGTATCGGGTGCACTTGATGCAACTACCTTGGAAAATATTGTGACACAATTTCTTTAACTATTTATAATTAGCATTACTTTAAGTTATTTTAGTGTAGAATATATTTATAGCCTTAAGAGGTAGAGGAGTTTTCATGCAAAAATATTCTGTTCTTGCCGTGGATGATGAGCCCTTTAATTTAGACTTAATTGAAGCTGCATTTCATGAGTTTAATAATGTTCAAATTACATTCTCTTCTTCAGGAAAGGGTGCACTTATACTCCTTGAAAAACATACTTTTGATGTAGTACTTCTTGACATAAGTATGCCTACTATGAATGGATTAGAAGTACTCAAAGAGATACGAGTAAATACTCTCCTCTCCAATCTTCCCGTTCTTATGGTAACAGCCAATAAAGAGAAAGAGAAAGAGAAAGAAGCACTTGAACTTGGGGCAAGTGACTTTATATCTAAACCTTACGATATTGATATTCTCTGCGCGCGAACGATTAACTATGCCAAACTCAACTACTTTACACAGCAGATAAAAAACCAAAACACTCTTTTAGAAGAGGAAGTTTCAAAACGTACACAAGAACTAAAAGAGGCTCTTAAAATATCTAAAGAGACAGAGTTTGAGATATCTACACGACTTGGTAAGGCAAGTGAGTCACGAGATCCAGAAACAGGTGGTCACATAAGAAGAATAAGTAAATATTCACAACTTTTAGCAAAACTAGCAGGTCTAGATGATGCAGAAGCAGAACTTATTTTATATGCATCACCTCTGCATGATATAGGAAAGATGGGTATTCCAGACCGCATATTACTAAAACCTGGTCGTTTTGAAGCAGAGGAGTTTGAAGTGATGAAAACACATGCTGCCTTAGGGGCTCAGATGCTAGAGGGTGCAGAAAGATACCCTGTCCTTAATGCAGGACGGATTATAGCACTACAACATCATGAAAAATATGATGGTTCAGGATACCCAAACGCCATCAAGGGTGAAGCGATACATCTTTACTCTCGTATAGTCACCATAGCAGATGTTTTTGATGCACTTAGTTCTAAACGATGCTATAAGGAATCTATGCCCTTAGAGAAAGTGCTCTCTATTATGAAACAAGATGCTGGCACACATTTTGACCCAAACCTTATGGAACTTTTTCTCTCAAATATAGATGCATTTTTAGAGATAAAAGAGAACTACACAGAATAATTAAATAAAAAAGGTACTTTTATATGAAACATATTTCATTTATTTACAGAGATAAAAAAGAGACAAAAGAAGCAATAAAAATTGCAAATGATAAGAGATATAAATCACAATTACTTCAAGTTTTTACTTCTCAAACAGACAAAAATGAAATTTCAAAAATCTTAGAAAATCTTAGAAAACAGTTTCCTTATGCAACACTTATTGGAACAACAACAGCTGGAGAGATATCTCATTCAAAAATCTATGACAACTCTACGGTCATAAGTCTCTCTCTATTTTTAAAAACAAAACTTAAAACTCATTATGTAAAAAAAACGACAACTAAATCTGGTCAAGAGATTTCTGATGCTATCTGCTCTAAAAATACGAAGGCAGCAGTTGTTCTCAGTGAGGGACTCAATGGTAAGGATTATGAGGGATTTATCAAAGGAATTAAAGAGCAAAATCCAAACCTTATAATAGCAGGAGGACTTGCAGGAGATAACTTCAAACTGAAAAATACTTTTATCTTTTTAAATGACAAGATCTACGATAGTGGTGCAGTTTCAGTATCATTTAGTGCAAAAAAGCTCTTTGCAAATAATAAATATAATCTTAACTGGACACCTATAGGCAAAGAGTTTACTATTACACATGTAGAGGGAAACAAGGTTTCAAAAATAGATAATGAAGATGCTGTTACACTTTTTAAACGCTACCTTGGAAATGAAATATTTAAAAATAATGCAGCAGCACTTCCTGATTTTCAGCTTCTCTTTAAAGAGGGTGAAACCATAGTAGCAAGAACACCACTTGCTACTGACAAAGAGTCTATAATTTTTGCTGGACCTATTAAAAAAGGGCAGGTAGTTCAGTTTGGTTTTTCCAATGCTTCTGCTGTTATAAGTGGTTCTAAAAAAATCGGAAACTCTATTGTAAACAATCCTGCCCAAGCGATATTTATCTACTCTTGTATAGCGAGAAAAACACTTCTTGGAAAAGTACTAGAACAAGAATTTTCTGCATTTGAGGATGTAGCACCTACTGCTGGATTTTTTACCTATGGTGAGTTTTACTCAACGAGTGCTAACAATGCCCTTCTTAACTGTACAACAACAATACTTATTCTCTCAGAGAGTAGTAAAAAAGCTAAAAAAGCTAAAAAAACAAAAACCATAGAAGAGAATGATTTTGATAGGCTTACTTTTAATGCACTCTCTCATTTTGTTGAACAAACAGCTAAGGAGCTTAGTTCAAACATAAAACTTCTTAACCAGTACAAGGATGTAGTAGATAACTCCTCTTTAGTCTCAAAGACTGATGCTAATGGTGTTATCACTTATGTAAACGATAGTTTTTGTAAAATATCTGGATATAAAAGAGAAGAACTTATAGGAAAAAATCATAACATAGTTAGGGATCCTAGTATGTCATCTTTTATCTTTAAAAAACTTTGGGATACTATTCACAATGGGAAAGTATGGAAGGGAACCTTTCCAAACAGAGCTAAAGATGGATCTATTTACTATGTTGAAGCGACTATTATGCCTATCTACGATAAACATCACAACATACAAGAGTATATCGCAATACGAAGAGATGTTACTAAACAGATTAGGGCAAAAAAACGTCTACAAGAGAAAGAGAAGCTCATCAAAGCTATTTTAGACAACCAAGACAGTATCGTAATCCATGCCTCAAAAATAAATGGTATGCAAGCAGCTAATAAAAAACTTTTTGACTTTTTTGATTATAAAAATTTTGATGACTTTAAAGCAAGAAGCCAATGCATATGTGATCTTTTTTTAAAACTAGATGGTTATGTAAACCCTGTAGATATGCCAGATTGGTTAGAAGTCATTTCTAATCATGAGAGTGATACTTTTAAGGTAAAAATGAAAATAAAAGATAAGAGTATTCACACTTTTAATCTTGCTGTAAAAAGAATAGATAATGACTATATTATCAATCTTTATGACATTACAGAGCTTGAAGCTGCCATTACAAAAGCACACTCCTCAGAACAAGCGAAATCAATGTTCCTCTCAAATATGTCACATGAGATACGTACACCACTTAATGGGATATTAGGTTTTACTGATATTCTTTCAAAAAAAGATTTAGATAAAGATACGAAACGATATATTGATATTATTCATAAAAGTGGACAAACACTCCTTAATGTTGTAAATGATATTTTAGATTTTTCTAAAATAGAGAGTGGTGAACTCTCCCTCTACGAAACACCATCCAACCTTTTTGAAGAGATGGAAGCAGCTGTGGCTACATTCTCATCACTCTCACGAAAAAACTCCGTAGAGTACTATACATACATTGACCCTAATATACCAAAAGTACTAGAGTGTGATATTCAAAGGATTAAACAGGTTATAAATAATCTTATTAGTAATGCTATGAAGTTTACAAGAGAGGGTGGGTCAGTAACAGTAAGAATCACTCTCGAGGAATTTTTAAATCATGAAGCAAAAATTAATTTCAGTGTAAAAGATAGTGGTATAGGGATAGCTAAAGAGAAAATTCCTACCATCTTTAAAGCTTTTTCGCAAGCTGACAATACTATTAGCCGTGAGTTTGGAGGGACAGGTCTTGGACTTGCCATCTCAAATAGATATATTAATATGATGGGAAGTGACATTACAGTAGAGAGCGAAGAGGGTGTAGGAAGTGTGTTTAGTTTTACCATTAAACTTCCAATTGTAGACAAAGACAAGGCACTTTCTAAGACAACTACAACTACAAATTTAAAAATTAAAATTCTTTATGCAAAAAGAACTGATGCATGTACCATCAATGAAAATATAACAAACTATCTTGGAAAATGGCAATGTGACTATGATGAAATATATGAACTTGATGAAGTAGATGAAAATACTGATATTCTTATTATTTGTGCAAAACTTTTTGACAAAGAAAGATGTGAAATTCTCTTAGACAATTATGAAAAACTACAGCTTTTTTATATTGAAGGAATCGAAGACAACTTCAACTGTACACATCCTAAGTTTCATCTTATAGAGCAACCACTCACAGGTTCAGCAATTTTTGATAAACTTATATCATTTAGCAATATAACAAATAGTTGTGAACTGAGTGAAAAAGATTTTTATGAACAACAGGAGAATGAGAATAACTATAGTGGTAATATTTTAGTAGCAGAAGATAATGAAACAAATCAGATGCTAATATCTATTATGCTAGAGGAGAGAGGTTTAAGCTATACTATAGTGGGGAACGGTCAAGCGGCTATAGATGAAATAGAAAAAAACAATACTTATAATATTATATTTATGGATATAAATATGCCTATCCTTGATGGTATAAAAGCAACAAAAGCACTTAGAGCAAGTGGGTATACAAAGCCTATTATATCACTCTCTGCCAATGTTATAGAGTCTGATATAAAATCATTCTATGAAGCAGGTATGGATGAAACTCTCAATAAACCTCTTGTACCCCAAGAGCTTGATATGATTCTCAGTAAATATCTCTCTAGTAAAGTAAAAGAAGAGAGAAAAAGCTTGCCTTTAGATAGTGTCTCAACTGCACAGATAGCTAAAGTAACTTCTATTAACAATGAAAAAGTTATCCTTAAACTTCTCCTCTCTTTTGCGACAAGTACAAAAAAAATTATAGCAACATTAGAGAACGAAAATCTTAATGAAGATATACTTCATAATATTAAAGGGATGAGCGGAAATTTAAGGTTTCAAAACATTGCTAAGCTTGCAGAAGAGCTAGAAGAGAGTGTAAAAGAGTGGAATGAAGAAGAACATCGTAAATATAAAAATGAGATGTTAGAGCATCTTCAAAGCATTGTTACACAGATTGAAGCACTTAAATAATTAAGTACTTCTCCCCACCACGTGTCGCTGTTTCTCGCATTGCCAATTCTATATTTTTATAAATAATTGGCAGTGAGAGGGAACTATCTTTGACATTGTATAAAACAGTAGAAAAGGTGATGACTTTTGCTAAATTTTTATCTTGTGATATTTGTAAGAAAAGAGATTCATACATCTTTTTAACACTCTTCTCATCATAGTTTTTTAATAAAATCCCAAAGTTTATTCCATAAATTCGTGCAACAAGAGCATTTGAATAGCTAGCTTGTTTTAAAAGGGAAGAGAACTGGCGAATAATTTTGTTTGCAGTTGAATATCCATAGAGTTGATTAATCTTTTCAAATCTATCTACCTTAATATAAACTATCCAGAAACTCTCTTTACGATTTTGATACATTTTTACCTGTGAATCAAAGTAGAGTGAATTATAAATTTTTGTTGATGGGTCTGTAATAGTGAGTTGTGCAAGTTTCGACTGTTTTGCTTTTATCTCTTGAAGATACGCTACATTTTGAAGCTGTGTTTTCACTCTAGCCTTCAGTTCTAATCCAAAAAATGGTTTAGAGATATAATCAGCACCACCAATTTCAAATGCACGAGAGATGTAATCTACATCTGTTTGAGCCGTTAAGAAAATAATAGCAATATCTTTTGTCTTAGCATCTTCTTTAAGTGCTTTACACACTTCAAAACCATCTTTTCCTGGCATATTAATATCGAGTAAAATAAGATCTATAGTATGCTTTGACACCTGTTCAAAAGTTGTCTCTGCATTCTTAGCAAAAGAGAGTTTATACCCCTCTTCCTCTAAGTATGCCTCTGCAAGTTCTATATTAAAAGGTTCATCATCTACTATTAAAATATGAAAGTTATTATTTGTTTTCATTCTTCACTACTTAATATATGAGCAGCAGTAATCCGTAACAGTTTTTATCTTCAAATCAAACGAAGCATTTGCAGGGACATTAAAACTCTCAGGAGTATGCAGTGTCTTCCACTCTTCATTGGGAAGTTTAATATCTAATGCACCACTCAAAATTTCCATAATCTCTGCATCATTTGTCCCAAAAGTATACTCACCAGGAAGCATAATACCTAAAGATTTTATTGTGCCATCACTAAACTCTAAGGTTCGACTTGTTACTTTCCCATCATAGTAGATATTTGCAGCTTTTACTGCTGTTACATTTTCAAACTTATCCATATTTTTTCCTCTTTTTTTATGTAATGATATCATAAAACTTCTCACTTTTTTTTCTTCTCTCTATAATATAAGCTAAACATGTATAGAGGAGTGTTTGCAGAAGTAAAATAAGAGTTTGAGTAGAGAGAGTATCAAGAGTTGCTCCCATTTGGTTTAAGTGTAGAAAGCCCTCTATAGCAGGAGTTGATGGTACAAAGTAAGCAATAAAATGTATAAATGGTGGTATAGCTTCAACTGGCCAAACAAATCCAACACTAAAAACAAGAGGTAAGGAAGAGAAAAGAACCAATGGTGTTGCAATCTCTCGAGAAGAGAGGAGTGAACCTAAAAAAAGTCCAAAGGCAATAACTGCTGTTAAAAAAAGCAAAGAGAAGCTCAGAAGCTCCAAAGAACCTGCTATATGTGTAATATCAAAGTTTTCATAAATAAAGCCAAAATAAAAGAGTATATGTATAAAAAAGAGTGTTCCAAA
>CAZMBK010000013.1:3016-4613 GCA_964564315.1 uncultured Sulfurimonas sp. | reverse complement strand
TTGATTTTTAAGTAAATTGACTACTTTTATCTGAGCAGATTCTGTTAAAACAGCTCGCATAGCTCCCTCTAAAACTGCACCATAAATAAGAAAGTAACTACTATCTGCACCAAGTGCTATAGTAGGAGTCTGCATTAAAATTAGATCACGTTTAAAATGAACTGGAATAATAATAACGGCTTTTACCAATGTTCTTTCTAATGCTTCAAGTGCATCTTTTTGACTTAAATCTTCTCGAACGACATTTATTTGCGGTGTTGCATTTAACTTGAAAATAATATCACGAGAGATATCACTCTTATCTAGGTCAACAACAGTTACAGGCAATGAACTTACACTCTCATTGGCATAGGGTTGTGGGTAGAGAAAAGAGTAAAGAATAACACCACCAATAATGGTCAGAACTATAGCAATATCACTAAAAATAAGTTTTGCTTCTGCTCTTAGAACTTCAAAAAAATTCATAAAGCCACCCTTTTCTTAAATCTCCAAATAACAGGAATTATAAGAAGCAAAAAAAGAGTTAAGGAGAGTAAATTATCGATCTCAAGAAAAATATTTGCTCCATAATTTGCTTGAGAAATTTGAATCTCCATATAGTATGCTATAGGGAGTAAGTCCCTCCAAAAAATAGCAAAGTGATTCATACTCTCTATGGGAAAGGTCACCCCTAAAAAAGCAAAAGCGGGAGCCGTATAGACAGCACCTAAACTTAAACTTCGAGCATAATCAAAACCTGTTACAAAAAAGAGTAATGCTACACTTTGATAGGCTAAAATTGTCAGAAAAAGAGTAAAGAGCATTATTGCCCAAGAGCCTTGAAATATCCACCCTAATGTTCCATAAATAAAAAATAAAAAGAGTACCCCCAAAAGCATAAAGGCTAAAGTATATGGAAATAATTTACCAATAATTTTCATTGTTATAAACTCTCCAGCAAAAAATTGTTTCTCTTCTCCCCGCTTAAAAAGAGTCCCAAAACTAACAATAGTCGCAATAACAATAAAAATTTGCCAAATAGAAGGAAGGAGTGCGGAAATAAGAAAGAGAAAATAATTTTTATAGCTATTAAAAAATGGTGTGACCTGTAGTCCTATAGGTGTTACTCTATGCTTACTTCTGTCACTATTTTGTGTTTCATGTAAACTTTTAAAGTACTCTATCTCTCCAGCTGAACTCATAATAGACTCGACTAAAGCCCCCTTTATAATCTTGCCTATAAGAATATACTGTGTATTTAACATGAGTGTAATATTTGGCTTTTTTTGAAGGTATATATCGCGTTTAAAATGCGAAGGTATTGATACAAGAGCATATGCTTTTGATGCTTTTATAAGTCTCATTGCTTCTGCTTCACTTGCAACCCTATAGGCAATCTCTACAGTTGATGTTGCATTTATGTTAAAGAGCACTTTTCGACTTAAGTCACTTTTATCTTTATCTACTACTACAATAGGAAGTTCTGTAGCCACACCCTTATAAAAGATAAGTATTAAAAGTGCAAAACTTGCAAGAGGAAAAAGTGTAATAAGGAAAAGCTTGTACCAAGAGTTTTTAATCTCCATAATCTCAGCCATAAATGCAAAATTAAATGCTT
>CAZMBK010000013.1:0-2916 GCA_964564315.1 uncultured Sulfurimonas sp. | reverse complement strand
GACTTCACCTTTATGAAAAGAGTACTGTTCTCTCTCTTTTATGTAAACATTTACTTCATCTACTTTTGCAGCATAAACTCGCTCTTGTGCATCAGCAGCTTGTTTCACTTCTACACGAGCACCTTCTTCTGCCATAGTCGCTAGCTGTTTTGCTGCATTTGAAGTATATTTTGCAGCACTATACTTTGTGTAGACTTCATCCCTTTTTTGCTCTGAAACAACCCCTGCTTTATAGAGTTCTTCAATACGCTTATAAGTCGTTTGCATTAACTCTTCTGCTGCTTTTGCTTTTTGCCACTGATCGTTTGCAGCCTGAATCTCTTGTTTTCTTGCACCATTATTAGCTTCTATTTTTTGAGCATTTGCAGCATCCTGTGCCGCTTTTGCTTGCATGAGCTTTGCTTGTACTTCAGGAGAGCTAATACTAAAAACAGCATCCCCTACATTTAAAAAATCACCTTTTTTTACAAAAACTTCTTTTACTCTTCCTGGAAGTTTTGAAGAGACACTATAACTCTGTGCATCTATCTCACCTTGTAAAACTAACTGTTGTGGTTGGTATGCTTCATAAAAAGTATAAGTAACCCACATAACTAATGCTAACACAAACGATATAACTACTATAAAACTCTTATTTTGCACTACTCTATCTCCTTAGACTCTTGGGCTATGGTAAAAAACATCTCTCTATCTCCTGATAGCACGCTCAACTGTGATACCTTCTGCACAAAATTATATGCTGCATTTAAACGCTTTGTTTTTGCCCCTAAAAGAAACATCTCTGCATCTACAAGTTCTACAGAAGTAGAGAGTCCCTCCTTAAAAGAGATACTACGAAGTTTATAGTTCTCCTTTGCCAATGCCAAGGAGGAATTTAATGCATAAAATTCTTCATAATCTGAAAGCATCTCTTTATATGTTTTGGTAACTAAAAGTAGTAAATCTTCAACTGCTTGTGAATGAAGATATTTCACTTTGGAATGAAGTAACTCTGCCATCTGTATCTCCTCAGACCTATCTGCCCTCTGAAGAAGATCTATTTTTACCATTACTCCAGCAAACCATTGAGGCAGTAAATCCATCGTTATACTATCATCTTTATAAAGATTCAAATTTCCATAAGCTACTACTTCAGGATGCCAAGCAGCTTCTTTAATCTTAATAAGTGCCTTGCTCTGCATCTCTTTTGCATCAAGAACTTTTAAGCCTAGATAACTATTTTTTGTTCTATCTTTATACTCTCCCTCAGAAGAGATTGATCCTGATATAAAAAGTTTAGAAGAGATACTATCACTGGATTTTATTAAACTTACAAGTGCAGAAGTTGCTATTTCAAACTTATGTTTTGCCTTACTTGTTTCTATTTTAGCAGCATCGAGTTTTACCTCTGCATTTAAAAGCTCTATTTTTGCTATTTGACCCATCTCTTTTAACTTTTTTGCATTTTGATAATGAAGCTGTAGTGCTTTTTGTGCCTCTACTCTTGTTTTAAAAAGTGACTCACTTACAACAACACCATAGTAATACTTTATAAGTTTTAAAAACAGTACATCTTTTTTCATCTCTTGTTTTGCTTTTGCTTCATTCACTTGTGCCGCATAAATATCTTGAGCAGCATCTATCTTACCACCCGTATATAAAGGCCATAGAACTTGTAAATCTGCTAAAAATATATCTTGTTTTGTTAAATCTACTTGAGAAGGGAATGGGAGAGAAAAAGTTGCTAATAATCCAGCAACAGAAGAGGTGTCAATAGTGACTACCTCACTTAAATGAGTATAACTCCCCACTATACTAACGGAAGGAAGATACATTGACTTTGCTGAATGAGATTTTAGTTCTGCACGAGAAACATCACTTTTTTGTGCCTTAAGTGCATCACTTTGCAGTATAACATGATGCCAAGCACTCTGTATACTCATACTAGCACTCAAAGATACTCCAAGAGAAAGAAGTAGTAGAAAATGTTTCAAAGTACTTCCTTTTTTAGTTAATCTTTTTGATAAAAGTAGTTCGTAGCTTCTACAAAACCATCTACACTACCACAATCGAAACGTTTTCCTTGAAATTTATAGGCAATAACCTTGCCAATTTTAGCCTGCTCTAAAAGTGCATCTGTTATTTGTATCTCCCCACCTTTTCCTGGCTTAGTACTACGAAGTATGTCAAAAATATCTGGAGTAAGGATATAACGACCAATAATAGCTAGATTTGAAGGTGCATCTTCTGGATTTGGTTTTTCAACCATATCATTGACACGTACTAGAGAACCCTCCTCATACTGAGCATCTTTTATAACATCCCCTGCAATAACACCGTACTTATTACTATCTTCTAAAGGTATCTCTTCAACAGCAACTATGCAACATTTATACTTCTCATATAATTTAACCATCTGTGCTAAAACACCCTCTGCTTCATTATCACAAAGGTCATCTGCGAGAACAACGGCAAAAGATTCACACCCTATGAGAGTCTCTCCAGTTAAAATAGCATGTCCCAAACCTTTCATCTCTACTTGACGAGTATAAGAGAATGTACAAGAGTCAATAACACTGCGAATTTCAGTTAAATAACTCTCCTTAGCAGTTCCCTTAATCTGATGTTCCAGTTCATAAGAGACATCGAAGTGATCTTCAATAGAACGTTTGCCTCGACCAGTTACTATAGCCATAGTATTTAAACCAGCCTCTAT
This sequence comes from uncultured Sulfurimonas sp., assembly GCA_964564315.1. Classification (GTDB taxonomy): domain Bacteria; phylum Campylobacterota; class Campylobacteria; order Campylobacterales; family Sulfurimonadaceae; genus Sulfurimonas. Next base: position 221 of record CAZMBK010000013.1, on the reverse strand, counting down.
AGCCTCTTCCACACCATACTGTAGTAAAGGTTTGGTAAGAACAGGTAACATCTCTTTTGGTATTGCTTTTGTAGCAGGAAGAAATCGAGTCCCATACCCTGCTGCAGGAAATAAACATTTTTTAATTTTACTCATAGTTATATCTTTAGTTTATAAATTTTCACTTGGGGATTAAGAACCACTGCTTCAAATAAATTTGAATCAATATTTTCTAAAACCAT
>CAZMBK010000012.1:0-24940 GCA_964564315.1 uncultured Sulfurimonas sp. | reverse complement strand
TTATGTGTTACAGTTATTTTCATCTAGTTTTTTCCTTCTAAAAAATCTTCAAAATGTTTGAGCTGTTCTTTTGTTTTTACGCTTGCAGTTCCACCTTCTGATGTTCTTGCATTCATGGAGTGACGGAGTCCTAAATACTCCATTACATCCTCATTTATACGAGCATCAATCTCTTTAAGATACTTAAAGTCCATCTTCGATAAGTCAACATTTATCTCTTCACCCTTTGCAACAGCACGACCTGTGATAAAGTGAGCTTCACGAAAAGGTATATCACATTTTTCAACTAAGTAGTCCGCTAAATCTGTTGCGGATAAATGACCAATAGCACAAGCAGATTCCATATTATGTGCTTTTACTTCCATAGTTTTAATAGCTTCTTTTAAAATTTCTAATGAAATTGTAGCTGTTTCAACTGCATCAAAAACACCCTCTTTATCTTCTTGTGTATCTTTGTTGTAAGCAAGAGGTAGTCCTTTCATAACTGTTAATAATCCCATAAGGGCACCATAAACACGACCAGTTTTACCACGAAGAAGTTCTGGAACATCAGGATTTTTCTTTTGTGGCATGATTGAACTACCAGTTGAGTACTCATCTGATAGTTCAACAAAACCAAACTCATAAGATGACCACATTACTAACTCTTCACTCAAGCGTGAGATATGCATCATCATAGTTGAAATATTAAATAAAATTTCTAATGCAAAGTCTCTATCACTCACCGTATCTAAACAGTTCACACTTACACTGTCAAAACCTAAAATCTCAGCAGTCATACCACGATCTACATTATGCGGTGTTCCAGCAAGTGCAGCACATCCAAGAGGAGAAATATTGTTACGTTTGTAAGAGTCTTCAAAACGAGCGATATCCCGTTTAAACATTGAAAGATATGCACCCAAATGAAAACCAAAGTTAATTGGCTGTGCATGTTGGAGATGCGTCATACCAGGGATAAGTGTCTCGGTATGTTTATTAGCAACAACGAGAATCTCTTTCATTAAAAGTTTGAGAGCATCCACTATTTCTAAGTTTTGACGAAGCACAAAACGCCTAAAATCGACAGCGACTTGATCATTACGACTTCTTGCAGTGTGCAGTTTTTTTCCTGCATCACCAATAATTGCGGTAAGACGCTTCTCTATACCCATATGCAAATCTTCATCTGAAATATTCCATTTGAATTCACCTGACTCTATCTCATTCATTACTTGATTGAGTCCCTCAACTATTTGAGTAAGTTCTTCAGTTGAAAGAATTCCCTGTTTTGCAAGCATTGCTGCATGTGCTAATGATCCTTCTATATCTTCCTTATAAAGTTTTCTATCGTACATAATTGAAGCATTAAATTGATCTAAAAGACTTGAAGCACTCGCACTAAAGCGACCTGACCACATTTTATCCATATTGGGTTCTCCGATTTTAAAAAGTATCGTATTTTAGCGAAATAAGGTGATTTTACAAAGAGGAAAGAAACTCTTATCAAAAAAAAATTACAATTAGTTTTTACTCACTAATTACAAGCAGGTACATTCCCACTATCTTTTGCATATTCAATAAGGAACTGTCTTAAATGTTTCGTTTTTTTTGTATATTTTCTACTTTTGAAATATCTATAAGATTTTTTTGCTTTTTGCTTTTTTAAGTGTAATTGAGCAAGAGGTTTACCTTTGTTTTTCATCCACTTTTTCCACTTTTTCATCTTATAAGTTGCTACAAAGTTTTGACCCTCTTTATGACATTTAAGGCATTGCTTGACAAAAACACGTTGTCCTTTGTATATGGCAGCATTTGAGGAAGTTAATGTAAAAATAGTCAGTGATAAAAGAATTAAAACAATTTTTTTCATACATACCCTTTTAAATTATGCTTCTATATTACATTAGAAAATATTATAAATTCCTTATATCAAAGAAATATCACAAATAAAACTCTAATATCTCTTATAATTGATACTTTTTATAAAGAGATTCTTCTAAATTCCATAGATTTTTTTCATGCAAACTATCTACTACACTCTTAGTACAATCAACATCATCCGGCCATTCACGAGTAAATCCATCTATCTTAGATTTGTTTGTTCCATCGATTCCAACCATTAAACCAGATTGATATATGTCTCTTATTGCGTCCATATTATTTGTTACACGCCATAAAAGCATATATGAATTTAAAACATCATTTGCTTTTTCATCTACAAAAACAACTACTCTAATATTTGTGCTTAAACTCAACAGAGCATCAAAATACTCACGAGCATTTTTCGTTTTATTTACAGTTATAACAGTTATTGGATTTTTCGTTCTTCTCATATACTGATGTAAAGAGATTGCATCTGGCATAAGCACTTGCACTTTTTCTAAAAGCTCTGCATCTCCAAGAAGATTTGGTCCTTCTACTTTATTTGCCAATGTAGCATCAATACCTAATTTTCCACCTACTAATGTCTCATCTGAAGAGTGATCAAGTGCATCTAAAATTCCCTCCGTAATGAACATAGACTTTGGAGTAAATCTATCTAAAACATATGCTGCAAAAGCTTCATAATTATCTAAAGATGGAGCTTTTTCATCAACAAAAATAGCATGTTTTACAAAACTCATCTGTCCCGCACCCCAAAAAGCATGCATAAACTGTTTAGCATGCCCTTTATAGAGTGGTTGCATTTTAGCAAGTATAAGATTGTGAAAGCCTGCATTTTCTGGCATATGATAATCAAGTAAATCAGGAACGGTAGTCTTTAAAAGTGGGAAAAATATCTTTCCAGTTGCCCAACCCATATACTTATCTTCTAAAGGTGGTTTTCCAACAACAGTTGCTAAGAAAACAGGCTCTTTTTTCATACTCATAGCAGAAACTTCCATGACAGGATAAGACTCTTCTAAAGTATAGTAACCTGTATGATCCCCAAAAGGACCTTCTATTTTCATTTCAGCAGTATCTACCCAACCCTCTATCACATAATCCACATCTTTAGGAATATAGAGATTATTCGTAAGTGATTTTACAAGTTGTGCTGGTTTTTTTGTTATAAGTCCATACATCAGTAACTCATTGACACCATAAGGAAGTGGTGCAGTTGCACACCAAGTATAAAGTGGATCACCACCTATAGCTACACTCACAGGCATCTTTTTACCAGCTTTTTGATACTGATCAAAAAAGTGTGAAGAGTCTTTATGAATCTGCCAATGCATGCCAAGATGATTTTTATCATAGACTTGAAGTCTATACATTCCAAGGTTTACCATCTCTCCATCAAGACTCTGTGTATAAACTTGTCCCATAGTAATAAATGGACCACCATCTTGCTCCCATGTTGTTAAAACAGGTAGTGATGTTAAATCTATATCATCTTTAAAAAATTGTACTGCTTGACATTCACCCTCACCTTTTAGTCGTTTTGGAAAAATATTTTTCAAGTTAAAAAGTTCTTTTGCCATGCTAATTTTATCCATAAAACCTGCTGGTGGTTTCATATGAAGTAAGTTTGTTATCTCATCAGCAACTGATTCTATAGTACGACCAAAAAGAAGTTCACATCGTTTATAAGAACCAAAAACATTCATAAGAACTGGTTCAGTAAACTTTTTGCCACTTTTTGTTTCGATTACATTTGTAAAGAGTATAGCTTGACCACCATCTTTTTTTTTCACCTCTGCATATGCTAAGTGTGGAATCTCGAGGTAAATATCTAAAGGTTCTTCTATAATACGAAGTTCATTATGCTTTTTTAAAAGCTCTATTGTGTTTTTCATCTTTTAAATTCTCTGTGGCATTTCATCTTTAAATGCTATTTTCTCTGCATTTGCTAACAACTCTAAAGCACCATTATCTATCATTTTTTGTGCGACACTCTGTCCCAACTCTTTTGATGCTTCTACACTACAAACTATCTTTTCATTAATAATATTCGTTCCATCAGGAAATCCAAGCATAACTCTAAAAGTAATCTCATTACCATTTTTTACAGCATTACAAGCAACAGGTGCCGAACATCCAGCCCCAATTTTAGAGATAAATGCTCGCTCAATCTGTGTACAGATATAAGTATCTTCATCTTTAAGACTCTCTGCAATTTCAAGTATCTTTGCATTACCTTTTACTATTTCAATTCCAAGTGCAGCTTGCCCCATAGGTGGTATCATCATGTCAAGTGAAAGTTTTTCCGTATAAGGTATATCTTTTAACAGATCTAATCTATCGAGTCCAATAAATGCTAAAATGATTGCATCGTACTGACCCTCCGCGAGTTTACGAAGTCGAGTGTTTACATTACCTCTAAGGTCTTTTACCCTTAAATCAGGTCTCTTTTTAAGCAGTTGCATACGACGACGAAGACTTGTTGTCCCTACTACTGCTCCCTTAGGTAATTCATCTAAATTACTATATTTATGAGATAAAAAAACATCACTTTGATCTTGGCGTTTTGTAACGGCAACAAGTTCTAAACCCTCTGGGATATATGTTGGAACATCCTTAAGTGAATGTACTGCTATATCTGCTTCACCAGCAAGCATCGCATCTTCAAGCTCTTTTGTAAAATGCCCTTTTCCACCTATTAGTGCAAGTGGCTTATCTAAAATTTTATCACCATTACTCACTATTTTATTAAGTACTACTTCCACATCAGGAAAAGAGGCTTCTACTCTATCTTTAATGTGATATGCTTGCCAAAGTGCTAAATCCGATACTCTTGTTGCTATAGTTAATTTTGTCATTATTTTATTATTTCGTAAAGTTTTCTAGTTTTATCTATCTTATCATCCATATAGATCGTTGGAGTACCACTTACAAAAACATCTTTTGCTATTTGCTTATCAGATGCTATCTGCATAGTTACAGATTTTTCTTTAATCTCCTTCTCCGTTACATGTGCACCTGTTGCTTTATTAAATGCTTTTAATATTTTTTGCACATTTTTTTCACGAGGATTCACTTTAATACTGTACATATTTATACTTACATCTTTTATTCCTTGACGCTCAGCGACAACAGCCGCACGAATAATAATTGCAGAAGCAGGATGTATTCTAAGTATTGGGTAATGATAATAATAAACAGCAAATTTACTAGGATCTTTTTTCATAAACTCCATTGCTTTAGGGGCAAAACTTTTACAAAATGGACAGAGGGGATCAGAAAAAATTGCTACTTTATGTTTTGCATTTACATTCCCATAGACTAAGTTCTCTTTTTTATAGTACTCTTTTTGAAAACTAGGCTTTACCATTTCAGTAAAGTCTTCACTATTATCTATATTTACAAGCTCTTTTGTTATAACTTGACCATTTGAAAACCAAATCATTTTTTGATTAATTTTATCTTTTGGTTTATCTTTTAAAACGGCATCTACTGAGACTATATAAGCATCCCAACCCTTTAAAGTTGGCAGTGGTTTCTCTTCAACTACCTTAATAGTGATACTCTTAATTCGTGGATTATCTCCAAACTCATTATCTAAATACTTCTCAACTTTTTTTCCAACAACTGGGCTAGCTTCTACTAAACTACTTAAGAGTAGCGTTGTCGCTAATAATTTCGACGTCAATGACATTTGAATCCTTTTTAAAATTATTTTTTTCCTCATAAGAGGTTTTACAATGACCTGATTTTACACCGTAACGGTTAACCAACATACTCGTAACAACACTAAACTGTAGTAAAACACCTATAATATCTGTTAAAAACCCTGGAATAATTAAAAAAATAGCTCCAAAAAGAGAAAAAAGATTCAGCTTTTGAAACTGCTGAAGATCTATACAGTTATAAGATACTGCTTGAAGATTCTCTAGCAATGTTTTTCTAAAGTTAATGAGTATACTTATGCCTAAAAAAGCAGTTGCCATTATTTCAAAAAAAGTTGCTAATCCTCCTATTTCAGATGAGATATTTACAGAAATAAGAACTTCTAAAAAGAGATAAACAACAAAATAGACCATATTATACTAACGCCATCACTTTATCAAATACTTCTGCAACATTTACTGCTGTTTTTTCTGTACTTTTTCTATCAAAAATTTGAACATTTCCATTTGCAAGCTCTTTACCAACAATAACAGTATATGGAAAGCCAATAAGTTCAGCATCTTTCATTTTAAAGCCAAAGCGCTCTTTTCTATCATCCAGCATTACTTCAACACCCTGCTCTTGCAAGTTTTTATACAACTCTTCTGCTACGGCTACTTGAGTCTCATCTTTGATGTTACTTATCATAATATTGACCATATAAGGGGCTGTCTCTTTTGTCCAGATACAACCATTTTCATCATGGTGCTGTTCTATAACAGAAGCTACTAAACGTGAAATTCCCATCCCGTATGTCCCCATTATAAAAAGCTGAGCTTTTCCATTTTCATCTAAGTACTCTGCTTTTAAAGCTTCACTATAAGTAGTACCAAGTTTAAAGATGTGCCCTACTTCTATTCCTTTTGTAAAGCTAAGTGTACCATTGCAATGAGGACATTTATCACCCTCATTTACTTCAGCTATATCAGCAAAATAAGCCACTTCACTTATTACACTTAAATCTGCTCCTATATAGTGATAATCTAATTCATTAGCACCAAGGATCATATTCGTAGCATTTTCAAGATCACTATCTATAACATGCTTTGCTTTGTCTTGATCAAGTGGTCCTATGAAACCAGGAACTAATCCTAACTCTTCTAACTCCACTTCACTCACATCTTCGATATCAAGTGCTTCTGCAGCATTCAGTGCTTTTACCTCTTGAAGATTATCACTACCACGCATAAAGAAAAGGACAATTTCGCTCTCCTCTTCATAAACAAGTTTTTTAGCAACACACTTAACAGTGTAGTAAGGATCAACTTTAAAAAACAGTGCTAAATCCTCTATACTCTTTACATTTGGTGTTTGAAATTTGTTAAACGATGCTTCTGGAGCTTCTGGAATATCACTACGAGATGCACGTACTGCGGCTTCAATATTTGCACCATACTCACATGATGAACAGATTGCTATAGTATCTTCTCCACTATCTGCAATAACCATAAGTTCTTTAGAACCACTGCCACCAATCGCCCCACTATCTGCTTCAACAACACGATAATCAAGCCCTAAACGAGTAAGAATCTTTTTATAAGCTGCTTCCATAGCATTAAATTCTCTATCTAAATCTTCAGTAGAAGCATGAAAAGAGTAACCATCTTTCATTATAAACTCGCGACCACGCATCAACCCGAAACGGGGTCTTGCTTCATCACGAAACTTTGTTTTTATCTGGTAAAGATTCAGTGGTAAGTTTTTGTAAGAGTTTACACGATTACGAACAAGGTCAACCATCATCTCTTCATGTGTCGGTCCAAGAACGAACATGTTATCTTTTCTATCATGAAAACGAAGAAGCTCTTTTCCAAATTTTTCAATTCTTCCAGACTCAGCCCATAAATCAGCTGGTGTTACAAAAGAGAGTTCAACCTCTTGTGCTCCTACTTTTGTCATCTCCTCATTTACTACATTTTCTATTTTTTTAATAACTCTTTTTGCTAAAGGAAGATAGTTATAAAGACCTGCTGCAGTCTGTGTAACAAAACCAGCACGCGATAAAAATATATGACTCGCTAACTGTGCATCTGATGGTGCTTCTTTACTTGTTGGTATAAATGCTCTACTTCTTCTCAAATTTTTATCCTTAAACTTTTTCTTTTATTATTGAAGCCATTGCTCCACTGAGGAGTTCTGTATGGGTATCCTCTTTTGCACTACGCATATTTGTTGTAAACTCATGTAAAAAACGTTTGAGGACTTGTTCACACATTTTTTGTGCTTCCTCTTCATACTCTTTTGGAATATATCCTGCTTTTATAACACGGAGACTCTCATCTTTTGCTGCCATATCTGCACGTTGATATATCTCTTTTATAAGAGGTTCAACATCTTGTGTATTTAACCACTCAAAAAATTCTACAATACCACGACCTATAATTCCATGTGCTGCTCTTGCTGCATTTTCACGAGCACTTACATTTTCATCGACTATTACTTTTAAATCATCTATTACATAAAGATGTATACGTTCACCTTTATTATAGTTAATGTCACGAGGCAGTGCCAAATCAAACCAGTATCTATCAAAATCACAAGGTTCTATAATACCATCAGTAATAATAGGCACAGGAGAAGATGTAGCCGTATAGAGTATTTCAAACTCATTCACAGCATCTGTAAGCTCAGAGTAGTCAATCACTTTTGTATTACACTCTTTTGCTAAAGCCTCTGCCTTATGCTTTGTACGGTTCATAATATATACATCTGCACCAGCATTTACAAGATGTTTTGCTGTTATTTCACTCATTTCACCCACACCGATAATTAATGCTTTTTTCCCATGAATATCATCTACTAAAGATTTCATTTTATTTACAGCTACACTTGCCATCGAAACTGGTTTAGAAGAGATATCTGTAGCATTTCTTACTTTTGCAGCACACTTAAATGCAGACTTCATAGCCCGTGCTAATTTTTTTCCACAATAATGATTGTCATAAGCAAATCTAAAAGCATCTTTAAGTTGTCCAACAATTTGTGTTTCTCCTATTACCATAGAGTCTAAAGAGGCAGTAACACTAAAAAGATGATGAATAGCCGAGCTATCATCAAAAATATCAGCACGACCCTCAAGTTCTTCTATGCTTATACCTGAACGTTTATGTAACATCTCAAATATATGTGTTGTAGCATTTGGAATATCACTACAGTTACAGAGAACTTCCATTCTATTACAAGTTGAAATGAGGATAGCTTCAGAGATACTATCGTTTGAGAGAAGTTTTTTTAAACAGCCTCTTTTGTTCTCATCATCTGGATAAGAGAGCTTTTCTCGTATTTCCATTGTAGAGTTTTTATGGGTAAAACTTATATTTAAATAGTGCATTAATAACTTCTTTTTATCATAGTTTCTAAAATCATTACAAGCTCAAGATCTTCGCTCATAGCATTCTGCGCCTCTTTTGAGAGTTTTTGTGCCAATTTAAATGACTTTTCTACAGTTTGAAACTCCTGCATCTTCTCTTGTATCCATAAGGACTCTTCTTTCGTAGCTTTTTTTGCATGTAAAGCGATCAATCGTTTTTTGTCATCTTCAGATAATTGTTCATAAAGATAAATATAAGGAAGTGTACATTTTCCTTCTACAAAGTCATTCATAGCAGGTTTACCAAGGACTTCTTCTGTTGCTGTAATATCTAAAATATCATCTATAATTTGAAAAGAGAGACCAAGATTTCTTCCATAAAGTGCATGATTGTCTGCATCTTTACCAGCAAGTAATGCACTCGCTTTTGCAGCGGCTTCTATTAATGTTGCTGTCTTTAAATAAAGCATATCAAGATAGAGTGTTTCATCAGAGTTGAAATGCTCTGCCATCTTCACATCCATCATCTCGCCCTTAGAAAGAGCTGTAACAGAGGCTGCTATAGTTCTAGCTACATTTTTATCAAATGCAACTAACTCTGTAAAAGCCTTAGAATAAAGAATATCCCCAAGCATAACTGCTGTTTTACTTCCATCTGTTGCATTAACAGAGGCTACACCACGTCGTGTCATTGCTTCATCTATTACATCATCATGTAGTAATGATGCTGCATGAATCAGCTCTACAATAGCTGCTAATAATGGTGCATCCTTATGCTCTCCTGCTATCTTTAAAATCAGTTTAGCACGAAGACGTTTTCCACCACGCAACATTGCAAATAGCTTTGTCACTTCATCATAATCTATCTCGTCTATCAGTCTCTCTAACTCTTTTTCTACTCTTTGCATCTGCCCTACTCTAAATTATTTTACTTTCTCGCCTTTTTTCAAATATTTTAATCGTATTTGATCTCGTGAATCCGATAAAAATATTTCAAAAACCGCTTCATGTTTTTTTACATTAAACTCTTTAAACTTTACTAAAAAGTAAGGAACATTATAAAAATCTGCACCCTTTGCTTTTATTAAGAGTTTAAAACTCTGGTTTATATGGTTTAAGTAAAGAATATTTTGTGCAACTTTTTTGTCATAAGAACGAAAGACAACAAGCCCTTCATTTTTATAGAGTGTCCATCTAAATGTAAAAAGTCGTTTATATTGAGCATATTTTACAAGAATTCTTGTTTGCTCATCCTTTTTTAAAGAGACCAATCGTCTATCTTTTACATCAAGTGCACTACTTACACTAAAAAGTAATAAAAGTGTGATAAGAACTCTTCGAAATAGTTGCATTTTTATTTAACTATCTCAGTCCCAACACCCTCTGATGTAAAGAGTTCAAGAAGCATTGAATGCTCTAACCTTCCATCTATAATATGTGCTTTTGCAACACCACCCTCTATAGCTTCCAAACAAGCATCAACTTTTGGAACCATACCACCATGAATAGTTCCATCTTTTTTAAGTGCTTCAACTTCTGTACTTGTTAAGGATGAAAAGAGTTCTTTCTCATTGTTTAGGACACCTGAAGTATCTGTTAAAAATATAATCTTATTTGCCCCTATCGCTTTTGCTACATAGGATGCACATAAATCTGCATTTATATTGAAACCAGGATGTCCCATTTCAGCTCCAGCTGCAATAGGAGCAATAACAGGAATAAACCCTTCACGAATAAGATTACAAACAACATCTGCTTTTACATCAGTAATGTTACCAGTAAGCCCCCATTTAGCAAAGTCTTTTGCTTCAGCACGAATGAAGTGTGCATCTTTACCACTGACACCTATTGCTTTTGCAGAGTGAGAGTTTAAAAGTGAAACAATCTCTTTATTTATCTCTCCACTTAAGATCATCTCAGCAATACGCATTACTTCTTTAGTGGTAACTCGCTGCCCTTCTATAAACTTAGTATCAATGTTAAGGGCATCCAACATTTCTGTAATTTTTTTACCACCACCATGAACAATAACAGGCTTAATACCTACAAGATACATAAGAAGAATATCTTCAGCAAATTTCTCTTTAAGTTGTGGCGAAGTTTGTGCTGAACCACCATACTTTATAACAACTATCTCTTTACGAAACTCTTTAATAAATGGAAGTGCATCAAGGAGGGTTTTAACTGTTTCTATTTTTGCTTGCAATAAAATATCCTTATCTATGGTTATAATTTTGTGATTCTATCTAAGTTTGGATTATTTCTTTATAAAATAAAATATACATTTGGTTATAATAGCATTAATAATTTAAAAATATAGGAATTTAAGTGATTACATTAAAAGAAGCACTAACACTTAGTAAAGAAGAATTAAATAAATTTAAAAAAGAATTAAAAGTAAAAATAGAAGCAAACCCTGAGCTTAATGCATACATAGATCTTAAAAGTGTTGGTGAGGGTGTACCTATCGCCATCAAAGATAACATTCAAGTTAAAAACTGGTCTGTAACATCTGCTTCTAATATCCTTCAAGGATATATAGCACCATATAATGCTACTGTAATTGAAAAACTTGCAAATGCTGGACTAAGCCCTTTTGGTCGAGTAAATATGGATGAGTTTGCTATGGGTTCTACAACTGAATCTAGCTTTTATGGTAAAACACTCAACCCTATAAATACTGCACATGTACCTGGTGGTAGTTCAGGTGGATCTGCTGCTGCTGTTGGTGCTGGTCTTGCTATAGCTGCTCTTGGAAGTGATACAGGTGGTTCTATCCGTCAACCTGCTGCATTTTGTGGTATAGTTGGAATGAAACCTACATATGGTCGTGTTTCTCGTTATGGTTTAGGAGCGTATGCTTCTAGTCTTGACCAAATAGGTCCAATGACCCAAAATGTTGAAGATGCTGCTATACTTTATGATATTATCAGTGGTTCATGCGAAAAAGATTCTACAAATGCAGGTTTAGATGACAAAGTAACTCCAAATCTAAATGCAGATAGGAAACTAACAATTGCAGTTCTTCCAAAGTACTTAGAGAGTGCAAGTCAAGATATTAAAGATGCTTACGAAAAAGCCATAGAAGCACTTAAGGCTCAAGGGCATACTATCGTAGAAAAAGAGATGATGGATGCAAAATTTGACATTTCAGCTTACTATATTACTGCAACAGCAGAAGCTACAACGAATCTAGCTCGATATGATGGCATAAGATATGGAAACCGTGTAGATGGGAAAAACCTTGAAGAGACTTTTATTAAAACACGGAGTGAAGGATTTGGGGATGAAGTAAAACGTCGTATTATGCTTGGAAACTTTGTTCTTTCAAGTGGATACTATGAAGCTTACTATGTAAAAGCACAAAAAACTCGTCATATCATTAAAGATGAATTTAATAAAATATTTGAAGAAGTCGACCTTATTCTCTCACCAGTTGCACCAACTGTTGCACCAAAATTTGGTGAACTTGCAACGCCTATGGAGATGTATCTAAGTGATATCTACACTATAAGTGTGAACCTTGCTGGACTTCCCGCACTCTCACTTCCTGTTATGAAGAACACAGATGGAATGCCTGTTGGACTCCAACTTATTGCCAAAGCTTATGATGAACAAACTCTTTTTGATGGTTCACTCTCTCTTGAACGTGAGATAAACTACTAATCATAGCTCAGTATTATCTTTTTTAATGTAAAATTAATTTTACTAATATTAAAAAAGGTAATCCATTGAAAAAAATAACTTTAATCCTTTCTCTCCTACTCCTCTCTATAGTAACTTTAAATGCTTCTTCATTAAGAGTAAGTTCAAATGAACTTTTAAAAAAAAATATAAAATATAAAATTTTAGATACAAGAGAAGAGAATTTTTATACACTTGCCCATCTACCAGAAGCAATTAATTTTCCTGCAAGTTCTACATATGAACATGCTTCAATAAATGGAAAACTTACAGATCCATTTAGTATGCAAAAGATTATTCAAAACTTAGGACTTAGTGAAAATGATGCACTTGTAATCTATGATGATGGTTCTTTTTTTGATGCAGCAAGACTTTTTTGGGCACTCGAAGTGTATGGTTTTAAAAATGTAAAACTTTTAGACCTTGGGTTTACAGAGTGGAAAAAAAATGCTCTACCAATCTCCACTAAAAACCCTAGTATTGTAAAAAGTGACTACATCACAATTATAGATAACAATAGACTTGCTACAAAATTTTCAACGCAAATTGCTATAAAAAATCCAAATCAAATTATTATTGATGCAAGACCTGTCAAGGCCTATCTTGGTGAAGTCTCTGCTGCAAAAAGATTTGGACATATTCCCAAAGCTAAAAATATTCCTGCAACACATAATATTAATAGTAGCTCGACTACACAAACACTCAAACATATTGATGAGTTGAAAAATGTTTATAAAGATATTCCCAAGGGGAAAAAAGTAATTCTTTACTGTGCTATAGGAAAGATTTCTGCAACAAACTACTTTGCACTCAGGGAGTTAGGCTACAATGTTTCAAACTATGATGCTTCATGGAAAGAGTGGGGAAATGACTTTAAGCTCCCTATTGTAAATCCTTCTAAAAAATAGTATTCCTAGCAAATACAAGGAAAATATAAATGTGGAATAAACTTAGTATCAAATGGCAACTTATACTTTTCATAACACTTATAGTAACTCTTGTTGAAGCCTCAACACTTTTTACTCTCTTTAAAATCCAAAATAAACAGAGTAGAGATGCAGCTATATCACAAGTAGATGCTCTCTCAAAATCTCTTAACAATGACTTCTTAAAAGTAATTCTTAATCCAACAACGGACTCTTTTGCAGATATAAGCTATAGAGTGAGTGCATTTAAAGATGTTAATGGTGTACTAGTACTAGACGATACAAAGAAAACAGTTTTTAAATATGCATCAGTAGAGAGGATACAAAGATTAAAAGCTAAGATAGAAAAAGAGAAAACACTTTTTCAGAACAATACACTCTTAACAATAAAAGAGTTAAGTATGGATGGCTATACCTATGGCTATATTCTTATAGATACGGACCTTTCCCTCCATCTACAACGCCAAAAAGAGATACTTCTTAGTCTTCTAAAGATTTTTCCTATTGCACTTTTGTTAGGCTTTATAGTCACTCTTTTTTTAGGTGAAAGTTATACAAAGCCCTATAGAGAGCTTCTTAACTCCATGCGAAAAAGTAATCCAACTGATAATAAAATTTTTCTTGTTACAACATCAGCAAAAAATGAGGTAGAAGAACTCTTTAATGGCTATAACCAACTCATGCAACAGGTTTCAAACTCTGTAAAAGAACTTCACTATCAAGCAGAACATGACCAACTAACCGGCATTAAAAATCGGTTTTTTTTAGAAAAAGAGTTAAAAAAAGCTTTGCAAAATAGCGAAGAAGTGATATATAACCTTTTAGCCATTAGTTTAGATGGTTTTGATCTATTGCATAATACAGAAGGGTATCAAGAAGGAGATAAGTTTCTTAAAATTATTGTAGAAAATTATGCACCATCCCTTCCAAAAGGAGCACATTTTGCAAGAGTAGATAGTAATAAATTTCTCATACTACTAAAAAGTTCAAAAGAGAGTGGACTCATAGTGTTACAAAAGAGTTTAAAACAGCTTAAAGATTGTAGATATAGTTCTAATGAAAACTCATATAGTGTATCAGCAAGTATTGGTTTTATCTCATTTAAGCCTTTTGAATATACTCTCACTGAACTTATTAAAAATGTAAATTCTGCACTACAGCTTGCACAGTTGCATGGTAAAGACAAATCCTATATATTTAACCCCGACGATATCATTGCACAACGATTTAACAAAGAGCTTGAAATTGAAACATTTATAAAAGAGGCACTCAGTGGTGAGGGGCCTTCGAAGTTTGAACTTTTTGCACAGGCTATAGTTCCACTTCAATATGAGAGTGAACAATTTTCTTATGAAATTCTCATTCGCATGTGGGATAGAGAGAACAATTTCATTCCACCCGATAATTTTTTACCAACTGCATCACGTTACCAACAGATGCATGAGATAGATATATGGGTACTATGGAGTTATCTTGAGACAGTCACACAAAATCCTCAACATCTAAAAAATCTCCACTCTGCTCATATAAACTTAGCAGGATCATCCTTAACACATCCAGAATTTCAAGCAAAAGTAAAAGAGGCAGTTGTTCATTTTAACTTCCCTTGGAGTAAGCTAGAGCTTGAAGTAACAGAGACTTCTGCTGTTGGAAACTTTAAGCAAGCAAATGAGTTTATACTCTGGCTTAAAAATATTGGTATAGGTTTAGCACTTGATGATTTTGGAACAGGGATGGCCTCTTTTGAATACCTAAAATCTATGCCTTTTGATGTAGTAAAAATTGATGGTTCATTTGTAAAAGATATGCATAAAGACCCTATAGACAAAGCTGTTATAAAATATATACATGAGATAACGGAACTAAAAGGTCAAAAAACAGTAGCTGAATATGTTGAGACACAAGAAGATGTAGATACTCTTCGCGAGATAGGTATCACATATGGTCAAGGATATTTCCTAGGAAAACCTAAGCCACTCAGTGATTGGCTTTAGTCTTATCTTGTCTAAAACGTATCGTTTTAAAACGTTCACCTAAGAACTCAGGGAGAATAAGCATCTTTACTTTTTCTAACTCTTGCTTATATAACTTTTCATCAACATTCTTTTGCAACATCTCTAATAGATCTAAAATACCCATATCAATAAGTGCTACCATCTGTGCTTTTAACTCTACAAAACTAACACCTACTTCTTCATAAGCATCCTTAATATGTGCAAAAGTAACATCATAAGTAATATCACTCTTGGCAAAAAGTGCTTCTCTTGACTGGTAGTCTTCATTCTCTTTTGGTATAAAGAATGGCACTACTTTATGTTTTGTATAGATACGAAGTGAAAAATCAGGTCGTGCGGACATTTCACCATAATCAAAACTCATAAACTCAAATTTTTCACAAGAGTCTGCCATCTCTTTTGCAAATAATTCATACCCTAAAGCTATCTCACCTCTATCCTTATGGTATTTTTTTGCTTTTTCTGTAACCCAACTATCTTCTTTATTAAACTCTATATTATGCCCATCGACACTAGCAGTTTTTCCTTTATAGTAAAGTTCACATGGAAATGCATCAAAGATCTCATTTGCAATAAAAAAAGCATTCTTACAATGGAGTTCACTCAGAGATTTATAGTGAGTTATCTTAACGACATCTTCGAAACTCTCTTGAAAATACTCCCTTTGTTGTTGCTGTAAATCATCAAAACGCTCAATAATTACAAAGTTAAGAGTATGTAAAAGCTCAGGACGGAGAGTATAAAGAAACTCGCATACATCTGCTAAGAAGTAACCATGGTGTGCCCCTATTTCACATATAGTTGCATTTTTTTCTAAAAATCCCTCATCAACTAGGGATATAATATGCTTAGCGATTGTCCCACCAAAAAATTTGCTAGTACTCACAGCTGTATAAAAGTCACCCTCTTTTCCAATATTTTTATAAGTCGTATAGTAACCATCCTTACCATAAAGCCACTCACCCATATACTCACTAAATTTCAAATTATCTACCCTTTCATTTTAGTTATTTATATACATCTCATACAGATTTAGAAGTTCCATCTGTTTATCTATCTCATACACCTCTGTATCAATATTTTGTATAGCCAAAGAGTTTTTTAATGTATTGACATCATACTCTGTTTTATATCCAGCATTAAAAAGCTTTTTTGTATCTGCCAAGAGTTTTGTATAGAGCTCAATATTTTCATTACTTAGTGCTATTTTTTTATCATAATTTTCTATATTTTGAAAAACTTGAATAAAAAGTGCTTGGAGTTCTCTACGCTTATCTTCATTAAGTGTTTTGGATTTTAAGTAGTCTAACTTTATAGACTCTATATCCCTAAATGTATTTATATCAAGAGGTACTGTTACTCGCACTCCATAATCATAGTAGTTCAAATCGTTATTAAAACCTACCGTGTCACTAAACTGTTGTTCAGATTTACTCCAGTTATACCCTGCCACAAAACTCACCTTTGGAAGATATTTTGCAACTGTAACACTGTGGAAGTAATTATCTTTCACTATCTGTGCTCTATTTTGTTTTAAGACAATATTATGCTTTAAAAACTCATCTTCTGTTATAAACTCTAAGTGAGGAATCCCCGCAGTTCTATAATCCAAATCACTTAATGTTGCAAACTGATTAATAAGTCGCTCTTTTGCAGTCTCAATATCATAAAGAGAAGAACGCACAATATTTCTCTGAATAATAGCATTATCTAAAAAACCTGAATCTAGTTGTCCACTCAAATACTGCTCTTTTTTCTGCTCTAAATTAATCTCAGAATTTTCAATTTGTAATTTTTGTGCTTTTATTTTTAGTTCTCTTTGCTTTATCTGCATTAAGATACTAATTGCGCTCTTTATCATCTTGCGTTTTGCTACATCTATAGAGTAATCCGAATAAAGTTTACTCGCCTCTGCAAACTTTATACCATAATAAATGCCACCACTTTGAAAAATAGGCTGATCTATTTTAATTGCAGCACTCTGATTTGTTAATTCATCTTCATATGGTTTACTCTTAGAGTAACTATAATTTAAATGCAGTGGTGCTATCCAAGAGTCTCTCAGCTTTGAACTCTCTGCCTCATTTTTTCTGTAATCATACTCAAACTCTTTTTGCTTTAGACCCGATATATAACTATCTAAACTACTGTTATTTTCTTGTGCTTGTAAAAAAGTACTACAAAGAAGAGACAGCGTTAGTGAGAGCTTTGAAGCCTGCATCAATTTCCTCTTTTGTAATTGTAAGTGGTGGTAAAAAGCGTAAAGTATTTCTTCCAGCTTTAAGTACCATAACACCACTCTCTTTTGCATTTGACATAATGGCATTAAGTGTATCTAGATCCACAACACGGAGTCCACACATCATTCCAATTCCTACTTTTTGAGTAAAAAGTTTGCTATTGCTCTTATAAAAGTCCTCTAACACTTCGTTAAAGTAGCGAGAAGTTTTTTCTAACTCTCCACTGCCATGAAGTTCATCTAATATCTCTACAACACTACAAACAGCTGTAGCACTTAAGTAGTTACCCCCAAAAGTAGAGCCATGATCTCCAGCACTTAAAACATTTTTGAGTGATGTCATAACTATACCAACAGGAACACCCCCACCAACACCTTTAGCTAATGTAATAATCTCAGGAGTAATCCCATAAACTTGAGAAGCTGTGAACTCACCAGTTCTATATGCACCCGTCTGTACTTCATCAACGATAAGTGGAATTTCTCTCTTTTTAAGAAGTTTTTCTAAAGCTTGAACTTGTACTTTATCTTGTGGTTCAACACCACCCTCCCCTTGAATCAGCTCTATCATAACAGCTGCGGTATGGTCATCTAAAAGAGCTTCTATGCTCTCTATATTGTCCGCATACACAAAGCCATCAGGAAATGGACCAAAGTAGTTGTGCATAGACTCTTGCCCTGTCGCTTTTACTGTTGTAATAGTACGACCATGAAAAGAGTGCCTTAATGTAATAATCTTATATCGTTTTATCTCACCATCACGTTCACCATGCTTTCGTGCTATTTTAATAGCACCCTCATTTGCTTCTGCTCCACTATTTCCAAAAAAACACTGCATATCATAAGAGCTTGCATTTACAACTGCTTGAGCAGCTTTAGCTTGGGGTGCTATGTGATAAAGGTTTGAGGTATGCGTAATGTTTGAGAGTTGTGAACATATTGCACTATTTACTCTCTCATTTGCATGTCCAACACTTACAACACCTATGCCTGAAGTAAAGTCTATATACTTTTTTCCTTCACTATCTTTAAGTGTAGCATTTTTTCCACTTACAAACTCTATTGAACCACGAGCATATGTAGGCAATACATATTTTTTATCTAATTCTTGTATATTCATAAAAACTATCCAAATATTTTTCTTTTATTATATCGGAACTCTATTAACATACAAATTTGTTCTCTTAAACAGGAAGCCTATCACTAATAAACTTTATGAAGTAAAAAATCATAAACAAAAGCCTTACTTTTACTTATATCATTGAAACTATTTTCTGCGTAAGTTGTATATCTAAATCTAATAATGATATGGGAAGATTAAAGCCCTCAATCTTTACAAAATCTTTATAAGTCACCAGAAGAGAGTCTGCATTGTCTCTCTTTAGTATAACTTCTAATTCACTTTTATTAAAACTATAATGATCAGGAAAATAGTTTTTACCTACAACAGCGGGTAAGTAAGCATCTAAACGCTCAGGGCGAGCAATAGCTGTCACTAGTGTCATTCTTTGTGTTTCATTCTTTAAACTGACACTACGTTTAAAATCTACGCCATCTTCTAAAACAAGAGCCTCTTTATAACTCCAAAGTCTCTCTCTATAAGGACCAGATGGCAAGCAAGCCCTATTTTTTGTTTTTACATCTATAAGAATGTCCAATTTTTTAATATCATGCTTTGAGTACGCATCATCTAAAAAAACTCTCTTCACACCCATCTCTTTTGCTTTGAGTATCCCTTTTTTTCTATCTTCACTCACAATAACAATGGCATTTGAGAGCTTTTGAGCATAGATCATCGCCTCATCCCCACTCACTTTTACATCGATGAGTATATTTTTTTTATCTTTAACCACATAGAGACCAGAAGATTCTCGACCATAACCTCTTAGTATTATTGCAACATCTTTATACTCTTTTGCCAGTGCTGTAACAAGAGGTGTTTTTCCACTACCTCCAACAGTAAGATTTCCAACACTTATAATTTTTATACCAAAATCTTCACTTTTCTTACTCCTAAAACGAAGATACATAATAAAGCAGTAAAGATAACTTAGAGGAAGCAGAGAGAATGAGATGATTTTTTGGAAGATATTTGGGTTGTAGAAATATGCTTCAACCCAAAAAATAAATGATTTTTTCAAGTAAGTTTATACTCTTGTTTTCGCTATTTTTTTCATTTTACTAATAACTGTTTTTACATCATCACTACTCATGCTTGCATAGATAGGAAGTGAGAGTACTTGCTGATAAGCACGAAGTGCTACTGGATAGTCATTCACTCTTAAAGCATACTTTGATTTATAGTATGAGAGTAAGTGGAGTGGCATATAGTGAAGACCTGTACCTATTCCTGCTTCTCTTAACTCTAAAGCAAAAGAGTCTCTATTTTTATCTATTTTAATAATATATAGAGAAAAAATATTCTCATCATTTTCCATATTTGGAGTTGTGATATGATCTACCCCATCAAGCTCTTTTGAGTACATAGTCGCTATTTCTTTATGACGTGCTATATGTGACTCTTGATCTTTCACAAGGGCTCGAATATATGCTGCATTTAACTCACTCATAGAGTAATCATTTCCAATATCTATAACATCATAAATATACTCTAAAGAGTCTTCATCTTGCACAAAAGCATGGTTTGAAAGTAGTTTTGCTCGCTCCATAATTTCCTCATTATTCGTAACAAGCATACCACCATTACATATGTTCTTTTTTAAGTGTGAAGAGAAATTAAAACAGACAATATCGGCTCCTGTTGCACCAATCTTTTTTCCCTTATACGTTGCACCAAGTGCATCACTAGCATCTTCAACAACTTTCACATCATATGTTTTTGCCATCTTATAAACACTATCAAGATCAACAGTGACACCACCTAAGTGTGTAATGACAACTGCTTTAAGTTTTTTACTCTCGTTCTCTTGTAAATATACTTCTAGTTTATCAAGATTTATATTGTAACTATCTGCATCTATATCTATGAAAACGGGCTCTGCATCAAAATGACGTACTACTTCTGGTAGACTTGGATGGGCATTTACAGAACATACTACTTTATCGCCACGCTTAAGATCAAGTGCAAGCATTGCTAAATGAAGTGCTGAAGTTCCATGAGAAGTAGCAAGGGCATACTCTGCATCTACATAAGAAGCAAACTCACTCTCTAACTCTTCTACTTGACATATATCTTCACCATCAAGGGCATCACTTACATTAGAGTGTGCATCTCTTGAACTCTCAAATTTACTAAATGGTATTTTTAACTCTTTCATTTTTGTCCTTTATAAAGTAATATCTCTTGGATAATTAAAATCATGATTTACAGTTCGTGATGTAAGTTTCGCGATAACTGGCATCTTTCTTTTAAAATGATTTCTAAAAATTCTTTTTATTATCATATCTAACATTTTGGCATCAACACCTTGGGCTACAATTGCATCACGAGAGAGTCGCTCCTCTACATAAAGTTGCATGGCGAAATCTAACTCTTTATAAGTGTAACCTAAATCTGCTTCATCACTCTGTCCATCCCAAAGGTCCGCAGAAGGTGGCTTTTTAATGATACTTTTGGTTACACCTAAATGCTCTGCTAACTCAAAGACTTCACTCTTATAAAGATCACCTATAGGATTTATAGCAGAAGCTAAATCCCCATAGAGTGTTCCATACCCAAGCATAAGTTCACTCTTATTACTTGTCCCTAAGACTAAAGCATTCTCACGAGCACTTATATCAAAAAGTGTTGCCATTCGCATACGAGAAGAGAAGTTCCCTTTGCGTAAGTTATTTAACTCTGGATTCATTATTTCATATGCTTGTAACATCGGTTCTATTGAAGCAGTTTGAGCATTTAAAGCAAAATCTTGACAGAGTTCATCTGCATCATCTAAAGAGCTTTGAGAAGAGTAATGAGAAGGCATTTTTACACAAAGCAAATCATCTTTAAAAACTTTTTGTGCTAAAACTGCAACAACTGCAGAGTCAAGTCCACCACTCAAACCTAAAACAACTTTTGATAAGCCTGTCTTCTTTATCTCATTTTCTAAAAAACATTCAAGATACTCTGTAATTTGTGAATACTTACTCATACTGAGATTTAACCTTTAAAATTTATTAATAAAAAATATTATAACTAAGTTTTGTAACAAACGAGAATTTAAGTTAATCTCTATAATATTATAATTAGATTTATTTATAAGTAAGGATTTCAATTATGTTTAAGAAAACAGTTATAACTTTTATCTCTTTAATCTTAGTTTCTTCTCTCTCTGCTGATGAGAGTGAGGCCACCGAATTGTTTCAAGAGGCTGATTGTATGTCATGTCACAACACAGAAGATTTCAAATCAGATCCTAAAAAAACAAAAAATTTCCATAAACTGAATAGTTCTGTTCAGGCATGTCAACAGGCGAATGATGCCGGTTGGTTTGATGATGAAACATTAGATGTCTCAAAGTATCTTAACAAAAAATATTACCATTTTAAGGAACCAAAAGAAGTAGAAGAGTAGAAGTTTCTAACAAACTTCTCTTTTTGCCATATGTTTAAGTTCACTGCAACTAAACCCTGCCTCTTTTCTAGCCTCTAAATTCAGATCATTAGGTCGTAAAAAACCTCGAGGATAATACTTCTTTATAATTTCAAAATAGATACTCTTCTCCTGCTGCTCCTGCTCGCAAGCATAAGAGAACCAAACATCCCCTTTTCGTACATGATCTATCTCTTCATCTAAAATAATTGTTAAAGTATCCACAATTTTTTCTACCATATCATTTTTTGGAAGTTTTTTGAGTTTTTTGAGTATCAGAGGAGTTGCATCGAGTCCATTTGCTTCTAAATAACGTGGCACAACTGCCATTCGTTCTAAAAGTGTTTGTGTTTTTTGACTCGCTTCAAAAAGGGCATTATGTACAGCTACATCACCATAATGTGAAGACAACTCCTCCAAGAGTTTCTCCAACATCAAAAAATGACGAATTTCATCATCCGCTACTTCTAACCAGTCATCATAGTAACTCTTAGGTAGACCTACAAACCTATATGCCCCGTCAAGTGCTAAATCTATAGCAGAGTACTCAATGTGTGCTATAGCATGAAGTAAATTTATCTGACCCTCTTGTGAAGTTAGATTTTTTCTTTTGGGAACATCTTGAGGAGAAATTATTTTACAAAAAGGGTTATAAGATGGTTTTTTTAATACTAAAGCTAAAAAATCTTTTTCAAAAAAAACAGACCCCTCTTTATAGGCGTTATAAAAATCAGAAAAAAGTTCTATTTTCTTTGAAGGTGTTTTGGCAGTTAAAATTGCTTCTATACCTTTATGAAATGCTTTTTTTATTGCCATCTATTAAGTTACTTTTGTGTTGCACACTGTCCGTTAAGACAAAATGCAGAGTAGCCCGTATGACATGATCGACAATCATTTGGATTAAAACCTGTTCCTGTTGCAGTAGAAACATCGCTACCATCCTCTTTATAAATACTATAAAAAGGTTTATTGTTTTTATATGTTGTTACAAAGAGAATTTTTTGATCTTTTAAATGTAGAATGAGTTGTGCACCATCAGGATAGACACCCTCTCTATCAGTAAAAGATTTTTTTGCATTAGGACTTACAAATATGGAAATTTCTCCACTTCCTTTGTTACAGTAAGTGTAAACCATCTCTTGATATATTGGAGATAAATCACTAATATCTGCATCACATTTTGGAATACTTTTGAGACTTGTTAAAAAAGTCTCCCTAGATTCATAGTTTTGCCACTCTTTTGGAAAAGATGATTCACTCTGAGCATGCAAAAAAGAACTACTTATTACAATAAAAAGCAATATTTTTTGCAACATTCATACACCTTTTCTTTATCAATTTTATCTACTCTAATAGCTTACATTAACTAAGATAAGCTTATACTGAAAATGTCATAATTCCATCACAAATAGATTATTAACACTAAGATGCTACAATAAAAATAAAAGAGTTAAGTATGAAAATAAAAATACAAGCAATGGGTATTTATCAAACAAACTGCTATATCGCTACTGTTGATGGTAAAGATTTTATTATAGACCCTGGAGTAAATGCAACACAATGGGTTTTGGAAAATACAACAAATCCTGTTGCTATTTTAAATACACATGGACACTTTGATCATGTCTGGTCAAATGCAGAGTTACAAGAAAAACTTGACATAAAACTCTACACACCAAAAGGAGATGCTCCTATGCTTCAAGATAGTACTTGGATGGCAGATCTTCCACCCTCTACTCCAGATATACTGGTAAGTGGCGATGAAGAGTTAAACATTGATGGAGTGAAGGTAAAATTTCGTCACTTTCCGGGGCACTGTCCAGGCTGTTCTACTATAGAGATAAAAGATGCTATGTTTAGTGGGGACTTTATATTTGAACGTAGTATTGGTCGTACAGATTTTCCTATGTCTGATCCCCAAGATATGAAAAAGTCACTTGAAAAATTTAAAAAAATCGAGTACGATAAAACAGTATACCCAGGACACGGTGGTACTACAACTATAAAACAAGAGCAAAAAAATGCTGACTACTGGATACGAGGATTATAATATGAAAAATCATTTTAAAGATCGTGCAAAAGATTGGGGTAAAAAACCTCACAAAATTTTTGGAGTCTTTTTACTTACTGCTAGACACTAAGCAGTAGAACTCTCTAAGTTTTCTCCATTAGAGTCTAAAAGTTGTAGTCTTAAGACATGACGATCTGTTACAACTGTTTTAAACTCACCTTCAAAAACTTTAATATCAAGAACAAAACCCTCAACATTTACATTGCGTTTACGACCCTCTTTATGTCTTACTTTTGCTACAAAATTTACTTCATCATGAAATTTTACAGGAGATAGAAACTGACAATTACTTCCTACTAAAACTACATTTTTTTCATTTACCGCAAGCATCGCTGCATAATCAGCCGCACTAAAAATAAACCCACCATGAACAAGTCCAACATCATCAGCAATCATCTCCGAAGTTGTTGTAAGTTTTATTTCAACATATCCACGTTCAAGGAGGATGATCTCTCCACATAAGTCAGCATTTACTCTCTCATGTGTCCCAATCAAAACCTCATTTACATTCTCTTCATAGTTCTCTAGTTCTAACTCTTTATCAAACTCTTCATCTTGTGTCATTACTTTTTATCCTTTATTAATCTCAC
>CAZMBK010000011.1:0-25181 GCA_964564315.1 uncultured Sulfurimonas sp. | reverse complement strand
CGTTAAAATACCCCAACTAATATATAAAGAGTTTTTAAATGCATAAAAAATTAACAATTTCTTCTATTAAAAAGACCAAAGGGGTAAAACCTTTAGTTATGATAACCGCTTATGATGCACTTTTTGCACGACTTGTGAGTGAGAGTGCTGATATGATCTTAGTAGGTGATAGTCTTAACATGAGCTTCGCTGGAAAGAGTGACACACTTAGTGCTACATTAGAGCAGATGATTTATCATACAAATGCTGTTTGTACTGGAGCACCAAATAGCTTTATAGTTGCAGATATGCCTTTTGGAACATATATAAATAAAAAAGAGGCTCTTAAAAATTCACTAAAAATGTTTCAAGAGACTTCTGCTGATTGTGTAAAGATAGAAGGTGGAAAGGAGAAAGCTTCGATAGTTAAACATCTAACATCTAATGGTATTGCTGTTTGTGGTCATATTGGGCTTCTTCCTCAGTCGGTAAGAGGTGAGGGTGGCTATAAGGTAAAAGGAAAAACAGAAGAAGAAGCACTAAAACTTATAAAAGATGCAAAAGCAATAGAAAAAGCAGGAGCATTTTGTATGGTTATAGAGGGTGTTAAAGCGGAAGTTGCTAAAGAAGTAGCAGAAGCTGTTTCTATTCCTGTCATTGGTATAGGTGCAGGAAAAGATGTAGATGGACAAGTGTTAGTTTTTTCAGATATGCTAGGACTTTTTGAATCTTTTACTCCTAAGTTTGTGAAAAAGTATATGGATGGGGCATCGCAGGTGCGTAGTGCAGTTGCTGAATATGCACATGAGGTGCAGACTAAAGCATTTCCAAAAGAGGAACACACTTATTAATGAGTGATTTTATGGATGAAAGACTCGTAGAGATAGAAACCTTTAGTATGGAAGAGCAGAGTAGTGAAGTGACACTACGTCCTGATGCTTGGAGTGAATACATAGGGCAAGAGCAGATTAAAAAAAATCTTGGTGTTTTTATAGAAGCGAGTAAGAAACGAGCAGAAGCACTTGATCATGTACTATTTTATGGACCTCCTGGACTTGGGAAAACTACGTTAGCGCTTATTATTGCAAATGAGATGAATACAAACATTAAAGTAACTGCGGCACCTATGATAGAGAAGAGCGGTGATCTTGCAGCAATTTTAACAAACCTTGAAGAGGGTGATATACTTTTTATAGATGAAATTCATCGCCTCTCTCCTGCTGTTGAAGAGATTCTTTACTCCTCTATGGAAGATTATCGTATAGATATTATTATAGGGAGTGGTCCTGCAGCTCAAACTGTTAAAATTGATTTGCCAAGATTTACACTAATTGGAGCAACAACACGAGCAGGTATGCTTTCGAATCCACTACGAGATAGATTTGGAATGAGTTTTCGTATGCAGTTTTATAATGCTGATGAGTTGGCTCGTATTATCTCTCAAGCAGCAGATAAACTAGAGCGAGAAATAGTAAAAGAAGCAGCTGTTGAGATAGCCAAACGAAGCCGTGGAACACCTCGTATTGCTCTACGTTTACTGCGACGTGTAAGAGATTTTGCAGAGGTTGCCAATGAAGAAAGTATTAATCATTCTCGTACAGAGTATGCTTTAAATGAGCTTGGTATCAACTCTTTTGGGTTTGATGAGATGGATTTACGTTTACTTAACCTCCTTGTAAGTGCAAAAGGAAGAGCAATGGGACTTAGCTCTATTGCTGCATCGCTTAGCGAAGATGAGGGAACGGTTGAAGATGTCTTAGAACCTTATCTTATAGCTAATGGTTATTTAGAGAGAACTGCAAAGGGAAGACGTGCTACTCGTGCTACTTACGATGTGTTAAATATGGAGTATGTAAATGCAGATGGGACACTCTTTTAGATGAAACCACAATATTTTATTGCTACTCTTTTTGCTACTGCACTCTACTGGATGTATCTTCTTTATGCTCCTTATCTACTTGTTATTACGATAGCCGCTCTTTTAGCTATTTCAACATCAAATATTCAATCTTTTTTTGCCAAACATTTTAAGAGTAAGTTATTTGCAACAGCTCTTTCAAGTTTTTTATTAGCACTACTCTTTTTTGCACCCCTTGGTTATTTTTTAGCAACATTAACCATAGAACTTAACTCTCTTTCAGCTGATACAATTGCTAAGCTGGACATATATCTTAGAGATTTACTGATAAACCCACCTTCTTATTTGCTTTTTTTGAAGCCCTATTTTGGAGAAATAGTCAAAAATTTAAATATAAATACACTTACGGCAGATGCCTTAGTTATAGCAGGTAAAATAGGTGCATTTAGTGCAGGATTTTTAAAAAATGCTTTTTTAGTCATTGTGTTTTACTTTTTTGCACAGTATAACGGGAGTAATGTTGTAGAGTTTTTAAAACGAAGTATTCACATGTCTGTTACGGAGACTACACTCTTAGCAAGGGAACTTTCCGATGTGATGAGTGTTGTGTTTTACTCTATTTTAGCTACAGCAATGTTTGAAGGCATTCTTTTTGGTGTTGCAGTCTCTTATATGGGATACAATGGGCTTCTTTTTGGGATTATGTATGGTTTTGCTTCTCTTATTCCCGTTGTTGGAGGTATTTTAATGTGGTTACCTTTTATGCTTTATGAGTTTGCAATGGGAGAGAATGCAAATGCGATCTTTATTGCATTTTATTCTCTTATTGTTATTTCCATTATTGCAGATACTTTTATAAAACCTCTTATTATTAAAGAAATTAATCAGAGACTTTTAAATGAAGATGATAAAAAAATGAATGAGATGGTAATCTTTTTTGCAATTATTGCAGGATTAACAACATTTGGTTTTTGGGGAATGATTTTGGGGCCAGCTATTACTGCTTTTTTCTTAACAATACTGAGACTCTTTGAAGCTCGTTCAAAAGAGTATCAAGAGTCCAATTAAAGGGTTATTTATAAATTTCAGGGTGGTCAGTTTTAAAACGTCTATGAAGCCAAAACCAAAATTTTGGTTCTCTCTTTATAAGATCACCAAGCCAGTCAGCTTGTAGTTGTGTCGCTTTTAAAATATCTGCTTTCTCATCAGCTGTCTTTTCAACTGGAATCTCATCAAAGAGCATAAGTGTGTAGTTCTCTTCATCATCAGTTCGCATAGTTACAGGAATAATAGCTGCATTAAATTTACGTGCTAAATAAGCAGGGGTATAGGTTTGACGTAGATCTCTTCCCATAAACTTAATCATAACACCCTCAGAAGCACTAATGTTTGTATCTATCAGAATAGCACTCGCTTTTTTTGCTCGAATAAGTTTTATGAGAGGTTTTACAACACTTGTTTTTTCTAAGTTACTATTGCCAAAACGAGCGCGACCCTCTAAGAGCCACTCCTGATAAATAGGGTTTTTTAGTTTTTTATAAACAGCAGCGACAGGCTCTACAAAAGCACCCAGAGCTGCACCGCCTAATTCCCATGAGGAGTAGTGTGTTGTTACATAAATAATAGCTCTACCCTCATCATGTACTTTTTGGACAGCTTCACTATTTTGTATGGTAACTCTTTTTTCTAGCTCTTCAAGAGAGATGTTTCGAAGTTCCATTATATGTAAAAAATTAAAAATCAAATTTTTAAAACTATATTTTACAATTGCTTCAACCTCTTCTTCAGAGAGAGAGTCTCCAAGTACAAAACGAATGTTTGTTCTCGCTATTTTTCTATACTTTTTAGAAGAGTAGTATGCTAGTGTTGCTAAGAGAGAGAAAAATCCTTTTCTAAAACTCTTAGGAAGGGACATTAAGATTTTCTCTAGTAGTAGTAAAAGTTTATAGCCCATATAGTAGCTCCTTTGCTTTTGTGGTAATCGTATCTACAGCTATCTCTTTAATAGAAAAGTCATTTTTATCTATTTTTAAAATATTAACTTTGGAGGGTGACTTTATTCCAATGTTAGTTGCTGTTTCATATATCATTCTTTGATTAGTTGGACCAAAGAGTGTAATTGATGGAATATTCTGTGCCCATGCCATATGTGTGGGACCAGTATCATTTCCTATAACTAAATCCATATGAGATATATAAGAGATCAGTTTATTCAAAGAGAGTTTTGGGGCAACTTCTGCGAATTTAGAGTGCTGAACAATCCACTCAGCACGGATTTTCTCCTCTTCATTTCCCCAAATAATATATGCATTTTCTTGTAATTTGTTACAAAGTTTTACAATTAACTCTTTTGGATAAACTTTAGACTCCCAAGATGCACCTATAACAAAGAGAATATTCTTTTTATCATGTGATAAAGAGAAGTTGTCTGTAACAGGAAAGATTTGCTTTTTATTTAAAATCATTCTATCGTCAATGTTGAATCCTAAGGCATCACTAATTACAAAAGTGTTACGTTTAACTACATTAGATTCATATGCTATATTTGAGGATGATTTATAAAAGAGTGCAGCAAGAGGTTCTCGTGTTGAATTTTTATCAAATCCATGACTCTCTTTTCCTATAACTCTCGTAACTATAGCTGATTTTATAAGTCCTTGCATATCTATAATCTTATCATACTTACCAAGTGAACGAAGATATCTTATTGTTTCAATTAAGATATTTAGCTTTTTTTCTTTTTTAAATTTCTTAAGATTAATAGTATGAAGCTTATTTATAAGAGGATGATCCTTAAGAACAGAGGCAAACATCTCCTCAGTTATCCAGTCAATTTTTGCATTTGGATAGTTACTGTGTATAAACTGTAAAACAATTGCACTGTTTATAATATCGCCTAAAGCAGATAAACGTACAATAGCTATTTTATATATATCGTTTTTCATAAGTGCTATTATAGCTAATCATTAACCGATTTTTGTTACACTTAGAAAAAGAAGGAGTTCTTATGGAGTTAAGTTTTCAAGCAATTTTGTTTATTATTGGTGGTGTTGTCTTTGGTTTGGCAGTTGGCTGGTTTATAACTATGATAAAGTCGAAGTTTACTATAAATGGCTATAAAAAAGAGCTACAAGAGTATAAAGAGCATCTTAATCGTCAAATGAAAATAACAAATGAGGGAAGTAAAAACCTTGAAGAGGCATTAACTAAGCTTAAACAAGAGAATGAGAATCTTCGAATCAGTGTACAAACCTTAGGTCAAAAACCAGGTCGTGCGGAGATAAGATTACTCAATATTTATGATGCAGCATTGCGTAAGATGCAGATGAAAGCACCTGGTTTCTCTTCTGCTTGGGAATCTTCATTGCAAGAGGCAGAAACAGAGTACGAAGCAAATGAAAAAGGGTTTAAATCTATAATTAAAAAAGTTTTTGGACCAAGTCTTACACAACAAAATGATACAGTCAAAGAGATAGGTGACTTACCTGAAGGTTTTGAGAGTAAATAAATCTTTCTCTCATAATAACTTTGCTATGATGCCACAATTCTACAAAGGAGAAAAAGTATGGTAGCTGCAGATATACAACACTTTAGTGAGGGTCGTACAAAAGCGAGGGCTTATTTCTGTTATCTTTTCTCAAAAAATATTCCAAATAGGCTTCCCTCCTTAAGTGTTGAGATGATTATGCCACGTTTACTTAAAATAAAAGCGGATTTAGAAAACTGTGAAGGTGTCTATCTTTTAGATAGTAAGGGTGTTCAAGTTACACCAACATATACTGCAGATAAAGAGATCAAGGATGATATAGGTAAAATTCGAGCAGATCGTGCTTATTATTATAGAGCGGTTAGGGAAGAGAGATGTAGTATTACGGATCCTTATCCTTCATTAATAACGGATAACTTAACAGTAACAGCATCAGTACCGATTTTTTGTGAAAATGGTGACTTAAAGTATGTTGCTTGTTTAGATATGCCTTTAGATGAGGTGTTAAAAATATCTAAAGTAAGTAGTTTTGACTCCTTTTTTGGAAACTTTTTTAAGTACTCTTATGGGGGATTTGCACTTGCACTTACAGCAATTTCAATACTTCTTTTTCTTAAAGGTATAGGAAGTTTTTTTGTTCATGGCATCTCTCCTGAAAATTTTCAGATAAAGTATGTCTTTGAAGCGACTATACTTCTTACCCTCTCCTTAGCTATTTTTGATTTGGCTAAGACATTAATAGAAGAAGAGATACTTGGTAGGCATAAAGAGCATAATATTTCAGGACCACATAAGACAATGGTTCGCTTTTTGGGAAGTATTATTATTGCACTTTCCATAGAAGCTTTAATGCTTGTCTTTAAGTTCGCCATAACTGATCCAAATAAAATAGTATATGCAATTTTTATTTTAACAGGTGTTTCATTGTTACTGATAAGCTTAGCAATATATATAAAATTTACAAAATTAAAGATAGATGAATAATGATAGCAATAGTTGATTATAATATGGGAAACCTAGCAAGTGTGCAGAATGCTTTTGCTAAGTTAGGGAAAGATACAGTTGTGGAGAGTAATCCAGAAAAATTTAGAGAGTATAATAAGCTTGTTCTTCCCGGAGTGGGTGCATTTGGAGATGCTATGGAGCATCTTAAGGAGCGAGATATGGTTAAAGCCATACAAGCATTTGCACTGAGTGGTAAACCAATTTTTGGTATCTGCTTAGGAATGCAACTTCTTTTTGAAAGTAGTGAAGAGTTTGGAGAGCACGAAGGACTCGCTCTTATTAAAGGGCATGTTAAAGCTTTTGATACATCAAAGTTTAGTGAGCCATTAAAAGTACCACACATGGGATGGAATAGAATGTTTACAAAAAATCATCCTCTCTTTGAAGGGCTTGATAAAAATCATTATCTCTACTTTGTTCATACTTTTCATGTAACTTGTGATGAGAGTAGTGATATTATTGGTGAAACAGAGTATGGTTATATGTTTACCTCTGCTGTTGCACATAATAATATTATGGGAATACAACCGCATCCTGAAAAAAGCCATAAAAACGGGCTTAAAATTTTAGAAAACTTTATTAAATTATAGGAAAATAGAAATATGACTTTATATCCAGCAATAGACTTAAAAGATGGGCAAGCAGTAAGACTTACAAAAGGGCTTATGGATAGTGCGAAAATATACTCAAATGAACCGTATGAACTTGTAAAAAAATTTGAAGAGATGGGTGCAGAGTGGGTACATTTAGTTGATCTTAATGGAGCATTTGCAGGGGAGCCTAAAAATTTAGACTCTATTATTAAAATACGTGCAAATTGTAATGTTAAACTTGAACTTGGTGGTGGTATTCGTGATGAAAAAACTATTCAAAAAATGCTTGATATAGGGATTGATAGAATTATTTTAGGAAGTATCGCTGTAAAAGATCCTCAGTTTGTTCGTGATATGGCAGTAAAATATCCTATTGCAGTTGGAATAGATGCTGTAGATGGATATGTTGCTGTTGAGGGATGGGGTGAAGTTTCTACAATGAAAGCGACAGATTTAGCAAAAGAGTTTGCAAATGCAGGGGTTGAGGCTATTATTTGTACGGATGTTGGAAAAGATGGTACACTTTCTGGTGTAAATGTCGATTTTACTTTAGATATAGCACGAGCTTCTGGTGTTGCTACTATTGCAAGTGGTGGTGTGAAAGATGCTGGTGACATAGAAGCTTTAATAGCTACCAAAGAAATTGATGGTGTTATTATAGGCAAAGCTTACTATGAGGGTACACTAGACTTACCAAATATGTTTAAATTATTAGATTAATTATAAATACAAGAAAATTTAGGTATTATTAGCTTACTAAAATTTGTAAATTATTATAAAAAAAGGACTCCAATTGAAATTACTTGTTGTTGATGACAGTTCTACAATGCGTCGTATTATTAAAAATACTTTAGCTCGTTTGGGCTATAAAAATATATTAGAAGGTGCTGATGGTGTTGAGGGTTGGGCTGCAATGGATGCAAATCCAGATATCGATATGCTTATTACTGACTGGAATATGCCAGAGATGAATGGTCTTGAGTTAGTGCAAAAAGTTCGTGCTGATGCTCGATTTAAAGATACTCCTATTATTATGGTTACTACTGAGGGTGGTAAAGCTGAAGTTATTACTGCACTTAAAGCAGGTGTAAATAACTATATAGTAAAACCATTTACTCCTCAAGTACTTAAAGAAAAACTAGGTGCTGTTATGGGTGTTACTGAGTAATGCAAGAGTACTACTATGAACTAGTAGTCAAAGTTTCATCTCACCACTCACTTTTTTCCGATTTTTTATCAGATACACTCCCTGTCGGTTTCGAAGAGATCGAGGGTGGATTTATAATTAGAAGTGAAGATGACTTAGATACTATTGTTTGGGGACTTGAGCAGTTTGCTGAAGCACTTCAAAAGGCACTTGGTGAGACCATAGAGATAGAGTGCGAACAACAAAAACTACAAAATAGTGATTGGGTGACCTCTTATCAAAAGAGTATACAGCCTTTAGCTATAGATAAATTTTATATTCATCCAACTTGGGATGTACCAAATCCAGATCTTATAAACATTGTTATTGATCCTGCTTTAGCATTTGGTACAGGACATCACCCTACTACTGCATCAGCACTAAGAGCTATTTCTACTTATGTAAAAGAGGGTGATACTCTTTTGGATGTTGGGTGTGGTAGTGGTATACTAAGTATAGCTGCTATGAAGCTTGGTGCAGAAGTAGATGCTTGTGATACAGATCCTATTTCGGTAGAAAACTCACTTCTTAATGCAAAGTTGAATAAATTAGAGTTTTCAAATATATGGGAAGGTTCATCTTCTCTTATTACAAAGCAGTATGAAATAGTTGTAGCAAATATTGTTGCAGATGTTTTAACTTTTATTGCAAATGATTTAAAAAAAGCATTAAAAGATAATGGTATTTTAGTCCTTTCAGGTATACTAGACAAGTATGAAAAAAAAGTCCTCTCCTTTTATAAAGATTGTGACATAGTAGAAAAAATAACTCAAGATGAATGGGTTACACTTATTTTAACAAAAAAGAGATAAATAAATAAATGTCAAATCAAGAAAATAATAATGGCGATAATAATAACTTCTTTAATAAAAATCCTCTTATAACATTTGCAATTTTTTCAATTGTAATTATTGGATTATTTAAGGTTTTAGTTGGTGATGGTGCAAGTGCAAACGGTGCTGTTATAGGTGGTGCAAATAAACGAGTAAAACAGGTGAGCTACTCGGAGTTAAAATCTTTAGTTGATTCAAAATCTTTGAGCAAGGTAGAAATTGGTCAAAGTTACATAAAAGCAACTTCAATTGATGGTTCTACGGTTTATACTACAAGAATTGTTAAAGGTGATACAAAACTTGTTGATGCTCTTGATAAAGAGGGTATTGAGTATGAAGGTTTTTCTGAGACAAATTGGTTTACTGAGATGTTTGGATGGCTTTTTCCATTTTTACTTATTATAGGTATTTGGATGTTTTTTGCTGGACGTATGCAAAAAAGCATGGGAGGAGGTCTTCTTGGAATGGGTAATTCTAAGAAGATGGTAAACTCTGAAAAACCAAAAACAAAGTTTGAAGATGTTGCTGGTGTTGAAGAGGCAAAAGAAGAAGTACAAGAGATAGTTGATTTTTTAAAGTATCCTGGTCGTTATGTAGAAATAGGGGCAAAAATACCTAAGGGTGTCCTTTTAGTAGGATCTCCAGGTACAGGAAAAACACTTTTAGCAAAAGCAGTTGCTGGTGAAGCTGAAGTGCCATTTTTCTCTGTAACTGGTTCTAGTTTTATTGAGATGTTTGTCGGTGTTGGTGCTGCACGTGTTCGTGATTTATTTGAGCAAGCGAAAAAAGATGCACCAAGTATTATCTTTATAGATGAGATTGATGCTATTGGTAAAAGCCGTGCTAGTGGTGCAAATATGGGTGGAAACGATGAGCGTGAACAGACATTGAATCAACTACTAGCTGAGATGGATGGTTTTGGAACAGACACTCCTGTTATTGTATTGGCTGCGACAAATAGACCGGAGATCTTAGATCAGGCACTTATGCGACCAGGTCGTTTTGATAGACAAGTTCTTGTGGATAAGCCAGACTTTGAAGGTCGTGTGAAAATTCTTAAAGTGCATATGAAAGATGTAAAGATGGATAGTGATGTTGAGATTGAAGAAGTCGCTCGTCTTACTGCTGGTCTAGCAGGTGCAGACTTAGCAAATATTATCAACGAAGCAGCACTTCTTGCAGGACGTAAAAGTCAAAAAACTGTTAAACAGAAAGATCTTTTTGAGTCAGTAGAGCGAGCTCTTGCTGGGCTTGCTAAAAAATCTCGACGTATTAATCCTAAAGAGAAAAAAATTGTAGCATATCATGAGAGTGGTCATGCACTCTTAGCTGAGACTACTGTTGGTGCGAAAAAAGTATCTAAAGTAAGTATAGTTCCTCGTGGACTTGCAGCATTAGGATATACACTTAATAAGCCAGAAGAGAACAAATTTATGATGCAACGTCATGAGTTGTGGGCTGAGGTCGATGTACTACTTGGTGGACGTGCTGCTGAAGAGGTCTTTATAGGTGAAATCTCAACTGGTGCTGGAAATGATTTAGAGCGTGCTACAGATATCATTAAGTCTATGGTACAGACTTATGGTATGAGTGATATAGCAGGTCTTATGGTTCTTGAAAAATCTCGTCAATCTTTCTTAGGTGGTGTGGGACAAGCAACTCGTGAGTATAGTGAAAAAATGGCTGAAGAGATGGATACATATATAAAAACATCACTTCAAGAGCATTATGAGTCTGTAGTTGCTCGTCTTGAAGAGTATAGAGATGCCATTGAAGATATGGTGGCACTTCTTTATAAAAAAGAGAATATTAGCGGCGAAGAGGTTAGAGAGATTATCGCTAGTTTTGAAGAAGTAAATGATATGGAATCAAAATTGGATGATAGTATAGATGAAATTAGTGAAGAGTTAAAAGTAGATGCATCTATGATAGACAAAGCAGATGAGTCTAAAGATGAGAAATAATCTTTTTCCTATAGCAAAAGAGGGATGGAAATATCTTTTTCTTTCTCTTCCTTTATCTATACTCTTTTTACTTGTTGATTGGAATCTTTTAGCCTTTATAACTTTTATAATAACACTTTTTTCTTTTTATGTTTTTAGAAATCCAGAGAGAGAACTTCCTTTATTCGAAGCAAATAGTTTTTTAGCACCGAGTGATGGTGTTGTAAATTCTATTGAAGAAATTAACGAAAATGGATATCTTTATAAAGTAGAGATTGAAGGGAGTTACTTAGATGTTGCTCTTCTTCGTGTACCAATGAAGGCACAACTTATAAGCTCTCAAAAATATAATGGAACTAGAGTTTCTAAGCAAAGTTCGCTATTTGAAGCTCTCAATGAAAATCTCACTTTAACTTTTGAAGATGAGCAGAATAACAATTTTAGAGTAGAATTTAGAGTTAAAAATAGTTTTTGTTCTTTAGAATCAAATCTTATTGTAGCACAAAAATTAAATCAAGCTGCAAGATTTGGTTTTATGCTTCATGGGGTAACAACACTCTATCTTCCATCAAACTTTAGACTTAATATTCAAAGAGGAAATAGACTTAAAGCTTCTGAATCGCTTATTGGTTATTTCTCTTAATCAGTAATTCATCAGTATTTATACTAAAGTCAAAGTATGTAGATATAAATGTATCTACTTTGATTTTAGAGAGTTGAATACTTGCTCCCTCATTATTTTTTACTTCCATATATAAAAGTGCAAGTGCAAATCTACTCTCATAAAAGTTTCCATTTTTAAGTTTCGAGAGTTCAAGCAGTGCAATGGCATTTTCATGGTGACCTGCTGCAGTAGAAGCTACCGCACCTAAAAAGAGTGTGTATGAATCTCTGATTTTTAGATCATCTATAAGATGATTGTAGAGTGAATATGACTCTTCAAATTGTTTATCATAGAGTGAAGCAAGTGCTAAAGCACTCTCAATATCATAAGTATTTCTTGTTGAAGACTCTAACTGATGTTTGAGTTGTTGGCGTAGAAAATAGAGTTGTCCAGTTATAAGACTCTGTTGAATATATAAAAATCTTGTTATATACGGACCATAATAGAGGTCATCGAAGTTAAAGTTTTGTTTTTTAAGATAGTTATGTACACTCGCTGCATATTTTTTTGGAGTAAGATCATAAAAATGTGCATCGATATAAAGCAAGTGAGGCAAAATTTCTTTTGGAAGAAGTTTTGTAAGTTTTTCTGTTGCATTTTTTGCATCCTTAATCTTATTAAGTTTAAGAGCTATAAGTGTATCTAGTAGAAGATAGAGAGGTTTTTCTTTACTCTCCTTATCTAGCCAGTCGATGGCAGAAATATAGTTGTTTTCACTAATATAGAGCAGTGTTAAGTAGAGTTCTTTCTCTTCACTATCTTCTTCATCTGTAAGTCTTTCCATAAGGATAGATTTAAGTTTTTTTGAACTTTTATTAATAAGTTGACTTGTATAAATAGCATAAATACCAGAGAGGTAGTTTTTAGCATCAAGATAGTAAGAGCGTAAAAAGTGTTCGTTTGCTTTGTTTATACTTCCCATTTGTGCATAGGTAAGTGCTAAATTGTATTGTAAAATAGAGTGTTTTGGTTGTAGTTTTACAAGTTCTAAAAGTTCTCTGTTTGCTTCACGAATTTTTAGTTGTAGGGCTTTTGTAATCGCTTTGGCAATACCTGCATTAACATTTGAAGCAGTTGCCCCTGTTTGAAGATACTTTTGTGCTGAGACAACATTATCTATGTATATATTTGCGTTTCCTTTACGAATATAGCTAATAGTTTGATTTGCATTAAATATTTTGTAGGGAGAAAAAGAGAATATCTTTTGATAAATACTGTTTTTTGAGTCAACATGTGTCTCTCTATATAAATATTGAGCTTTTTGTGTATCAAAGAGAGACATTTTAAGGTTAACACGAAGAGGGTAGTATTTGTAAACCTCTTTTGGAAACATATCTGTCATGTTTTTTATCTCTGCTGCTGCTTTTTTCAAACGTCCCTGTTTGAGATGAATAAGTGCAATGGCTTGTTGTGCTCTTATAGGTTGAATATTTTTTACAATTGCATCATTAAGATGGTTGAGAGCCAAAGGAAAGTCTCCAACTCTAGCATAAAGAAGTCCTAAACTTAGATCATCCGCATCATCATAGTTTTTTTCCATAGCTTCAATAGCAGTATAGTCATTACCGTAGAGAACATTGATTTTAGCTTTTAAGTTTTTTTGAATAAGGGGATACTCTTGAGAGTTAGAGTTTTTAAGGGAGTTAAGGGCATTAAAGTACTCTTTATTATAATAGCTTATTAATGTATAGTAGTAGGAATAAAGAGGTGAATTACTTTCATAAGGGAGATAAGCATAGGCAAGGTCTATATAGTACTTAAAACTCTCTTTATCCTTTAGGTGAATAGAGCAAACGGCTGCATTTATAGCGCTTACACATCGTTTCTCATCATTACTAATAGCCTTAGAAAAAGTATCTAGGGCTAGTTTATACTGTTTGTTCTTTAGTTGTGCAACACCTAAGTTATACTCAGAGATAGCTTCGCTATAGTGGGCTATAGTTTCGTATAAGGAGAGAGCTTTTTCTTGATTACCATTTGCATAGAGATAGTTTGCTTTTGCAATCATGTTTTCTAGTTTACTTGGTTCAATTTGCTTAGTAATATTTTTATCGAGTTTTTCATCAATAAAATCCATATCAATAGGTATCTCTTGTGAATCGTTACCACTTAATAAAAAAAGAGTTACAGTAATGATAATGATAAGAATAAGAGCTCCAAGTGCAGAAAAAATTATTATCTTTTTTTTCTTTGCTTTTTCTTCTTCCGCATTAGTATCTACAGCATTATTCTCATGTGCATCTTCAATAGCAGCACTATCTTCAATGATAATTATCTCTTCTTTTAACTCTGCCATTTATTACCTTGCAATTTTTCTTTTACTTCTAGCAAATATAGTACCTATTTTAGTAGTAATATTTTAAAGTGTAGTTTGGAGTGAAAAAACTTTTTTTCTCTGAATTAGCACTCAAAGAGGTCAAGAGAATAAATAAAAATAAAGGCACTGTTCTTAGCATATAAAATTATAGCATTTATTCCTGAGTTCTTTGAAAAAAACAGTCTAAAGTATTATAGAAGATATTATAAGATATAATCGAACTTATATAAATTTATAGTGGTAATTATGGAAAAAATATTTAATAAACTCAATGAATCACAAACAGATGCTGTCAAACAGAGTGAGGGTCCTGTACTCATTTTAGCAGGAGCAGGAAGTGGTAAGACTACAACAATTATATCTCGTTTAGCATATTTAATTGAGGTTCTTGGTATCCCTGCATCAAATACATTGACTCTTACCTTTACAAACAAGGCTGCAAAAGAGATGAAAGAACGCTCTTTAGCAATGATAGAAAATGTAGCTTATCCACCACTCCTTTGTACTTTTCATAAGTTTGGTTTACTCTTTTTAAAGTTTAATATACACCTTTTAGGTCGTCAAAATAATTTTGTTGTCATTGATACAGATGATAAAAAAAGAATTATAAAAAAAATAAATGCAGAGTTACCTACACCACTTATTGCTAGTGAAATATCACGTTATAAAAACTCACTGCTTTCTCCTGATGATGCATATAAACAAGCAGAACTCTTTAATTACAAGCAAATTGCTGAGGTCTACAGAGAATATGAACAATATCTACTTGAAAATAATTTGGTAGATTTTGATGATTTGATATCGCTTACATACAAACTTTTGGATGAGAACAAAGCATTAGCAGAAGCAACATCGAAAAAGTATCAATACATCATGATAGATGAGTATCAAGATACAAATGAACTGCAATTAAAGCTTATTCAAAAGCTTTGTAGCACACATAACAACATCTGTGTTGTAGGTGATGATGACCAATCTATTTATGGTTGGAGGGGTGCACATATTCGTAATATTATGGAGTTTGATGAAGATTTTTTAGGTGCAAAAGTATTTAAGCTTGAAGAAAATTATCGTTCTAAGTTACCTATTCTTAAAGTTGCAAATGCACTTATAGAACATAATCGTTCTCGTTTGGGAAAAAAACTTATAGCAACTCGTGGAGATGGTGAAGCAGTTAGTACACTGAACTCTATGGATGAAAATGAAGAAGCTCGTAAAATTGCTATGAAGATTCAAAAACTTTTAGATAGTGGAGTAAGCGCTAAAGAGATAGCTGTACTCTATCGTGTAAATGTTCTCTCCCGTTCTATAGAAGAGGGCTTAAATCGTTCAGGAATTGCTTATAGGCTTGTTGGCGGTTTACGTTTTTACGATAGAGCTGAGATTAAAGATTTAATCTCTTATCTTCGTGTAATAACAAATCCTCATGATGATTTTTCACTTAAACGCATTGTAAACAAACCTAAAAGAGGTTTGGGAAAAGCAAGTGTTGATAAAATAGAATTAGCAGCACATGCAAATGAGACATCTATTTATCAGTTCTTAAAAGATTCTGATATTTCGGTCTTAGTAAATTTGGTGAAAAAGAAAAATGCAAATACCTTGAAAATTTTTGTGGAGAATTTAGATGAGGTTGCAAATGTCTCTAAGGAGTCAACATATGAGTTTATAGATATACTTGAGGAAACATTTCACCTTAAAGATATCTATAAAGGGATGCAGGATGAGTCTGATAGAGTTTTAAATATGGATGAGTTTTATGGACTATTTCGTGATTTTGTGAAAAAATCTCCAGATGCTTCACTTGATGAGTTTTTAAATGAACTTACCCTTCAAAGTGAACAGGATCAAGTAGAGGGTGAGTCGATTTATATGATGAGTATTCATGCTTCAAAGGGTCTTGAATTTGAGCATGTTTTTATTATTGGAATGGAAGAGGGTTTTTTACCTCTTGTCGGTGATGGAAGCGATTTAGAAGAGGAGAGACGACTTGGTTATGTCTCTATGACACGGGCTAAAGATGGCTTAACACTTTCTCATGTGGGAAGTAGGTTTTATAAGGGAAGAAGAAGTAATTTAGAAAAAAGTCGCTTTTTTAATGAAGCGGGACTCTGTACAGGTTCTTTAAAGGTAGAAAAAAACACATCCTTTAAGAAAGGGGACTTAGTCCGTCATAAAATTTTTGGAACAGGTCGTGTAAATGGTGTAAGTCGTGCAGGAAAAGAGTTTAAACTCAACATAAATTTTGCTGGAACACAGAGGGAAATTTTAGCCTCATTTATAGAGAGACTTTAGCATGGGACTTAACCGTCTTTTTGTAGCATATAAACCAAGTGGAATAGGCTCAAATAAATTTCTCTCTTCTCTTAAACGCAAGTATAGTGATAAAAAAGCAGGTTTTTCTGGAACACTAGATCCTTTTGCAAAAGGGGTGCTTCTTGTCGGTTTTGGTAGTTATACAAAACTATTTCGTTTTTTAAACAAAACACCAAAAGTTTATAGAGCAACTCTATGGCTTGGGGCAAAGAGTGATAGTTTAGATAGTGAGATGATAGAAGATGTGGCTGTTCTTCCTGAGTTAGAAGAGCAAAAAGTTTTTGATGCAATTAAGTCTTTGGAGGGTGCATTAGAGTATGAGCCTCCTATCTTTAGTGCAAAACGCATTAATGGTAAGCGTGCATATGATTTAGCTCGTGCTGGAAAAGAGGTTGTGCTCAATAAAATAAACTCAACTATTTATGAGGCCAAACTTATCCACTATTCTCATCCTTTTGTGACTTTTGAAGCTACAGTAAGTGAGGGAACATATATTCGTTCACTTGGTCGTATAATTGCACAAAGGCTTGGAGTGAGTGAGGGGAGTTTAAGTGCCTTAGAGCGTCTGAATGAAGGACAATTTTTTTATGAGAATGAAAAAGCTTTAGATATAAAAAAAGCACTTAATATTCCTTTGAACTACTATTTAGGAGATTATGATAATATCCGATTTGGTAGACCTCTTGTTTTAGAAGATATGAAGATTCAAGAAGAGGGTACATATTGGTTAGATAATGAAAAAAATATCTCTATTGTTACAATAAAAGATAAAAAAATAAAATATGAATTAGGAAGAATAGAATGTTAGTATTAGCAAGAAAATTAGGTGAGTCAATAGTTATTGGTGACAATATAATAGTAAAAGTTGTTTCAATTGAGAATGGTGTTATAAAGTTAGGTATAGATGCTCCCAGAGATGTCAGTATTATGAGAAACGAACTTATAGAAGAGGTGACCGAGCAAAATAGAGCAGCACTTCATGTAAGTGATGAGAGTGAAATTAGCGAACTTAATAAGCTTTTAGGTAAAAAATAGTCTTATGAAAAAGTATAAAGCTTTTGCAAAAGTAAATATATTTTTAAAAATTACAGGGACTCGTGGTGTTTATCATGAGATAATCTCTCGATTTATGAAAGTTGAAAATCTTTATGATGAGCTAGAATTTGTTAAAAAAGAAGATACTAATGTAAAAGTGAGTGAGTTTGATATCATAGGTGAATTCTCATGTGAGGTAAAGCAAAATAGTATTTATAAAGCATATAGAGCACTCAAAGAGTTTACCCATTCAAAAAAGCTTGAAGAGCTTATGCAGGTTTATGCTATAAAAGTAGATAAAAATATTCCTGCATTTGCTGGTCTTGGTGGTGGGAGTAGTGATGCTGCAACTTATCTTAAGATGTGTAACAATATTTTAGATTTAGGACTTACTCCTAAGGAGTTAGCAAGCATAGGTCTTAAAGTAGGGGCAGATGTTCCTTTCTTTATATATGGCTATGATAGTGCAAATGTAAGTGGCATTGGTGAAGTAGTAGAGGAGTTTAAAGAATCACTCTTAAGCATAGAGACTTTTACTCCAAAAATAGAGATAAGTACTCCTTGTGTTTATACTATTTATAGAGAAGATTTTTTTAATCCTATAGATGAGAGTGAGCGAGAAAAACTAAAAGAGATAAGCTCTTTAGAAGCATTGGAA
This sequence comes from uncultured Sulfurimonas sp., assembly GCA_964564315.1. Classification (GTDB taxonomy): domain Bacteria; phylum Campylobacterota; class Campylobacteria; order Campylobacterales; family Sulfurimonadaceae; genus Sulfurimonas. The sequence goes on along the minus strand of CAZMBK010000011.1, from coordinate 7,307 downwards.
AATATGAGTGCAGAGGAAGCTAATGATCTTTTTAAACCAGCACTGCAAGAGTATAAACCATTAAAAAATTATTTTAAAGAAGGTTACTATTTTAGTGGTAGTGGTAGTAGTTTTTTTAGAGTGAAACCAGTATGATTGAAAATATAGTGATTAATATTTTGAGTGAAAATAAAAAGAGAAAGAGTAAATAATGGGTGAAACAATAGCAAAAAATAAGAAGGCATATCATGACTACTTCGTTGAGGAGAAGTTTGAGGCTGGTTTGGTTTTAACAGGAAGTGAAGTGAAGGGAATCCGTGCACATCGTGTGAACTTAAAAGATAGTTTTATAAAGTTTGTAAAGGATAGACCAGTACTATTTAATGCACATATTGGGCGTTTAGAGACTACACATCACTTTTATGGACATGAGGAGAGAGGTTCTCGTAATCTTCTCCTTCATAAGAAACAGATAGAGAAGATGTTAAAAGCTGTCAATCGTGATGGTTATACCATTATTCCTTTACAACTCTACTTTAACGATAGAAACTTAGCAAAGATACAGATAGGGATAGCAAAAGGAAAACAGCTTCATGATAAACGCCAAGATTTAAAAGAGAAAGATCAAAAAAGAGATATTGCTAGGGCTATGAAAGAGTACTAATGAGAGTTCTTTTTTTCCTACTTAGTGTTGTCACTTTTTTAGTAGCATTTGATATAGATAAGATAGATGTTGTAAGTTATAAGATACCAAAGGGACAAACTGCACTTTTGAAGTTTACTCCACAAAAGGGTATAGATTATAAGAGTATTTCAGTAGGGAAGAAACAATTTCAAATCTTTTTAATGCCAAATAGTAGTGATAAGATGTATGCTCTAGTGCCTTTTTCTTACTATGAAAAACCAGAAAACAAAGAGGTGTTTATACACTATAAAGAGGCTACAGAGGAAAAAAAAGAAAGTATGCTCTTAAAGGTTACAGAGGGCACATACGAAAAAGAGACAATAGAAGTAGACTCTTCTAAGGTCAATCCAAAGAGTAAAGAGATTAAGGCTAGAATATCTCGTGAGTATAAAGAAGCGATGCAAATTTATGGAACGGTTACTCCTCTAAGTTACATTAAAGAGCCTTTTATTTTACCTTTAAAGAGTAAAATTACTAGTGATTTTGGAAAGGCTAGAGTCTATAATGGTTCTTTAAAAGGCTATCATAGTGGCACTGACTTCCGTGCAAAAGTAGGAACTCCCATTATTGCTTCGAACCGTGGAAAAGTAGTTTTAGTAAAAGATAGGTTTTACTCAGGTGGTACAGTCTTAATAGACCATGGAGAAGGAATTTATACTTGTTACTTTCACATGAGTGTATTTAAAGTTTCAGAGGGTTCGATGGTTAAACGTGGAGAAATTTTAGGATTCTCCGGTAAATCTGGACGAGTTACCGGTCCCCATTTGCATTTTTCAGCTAGAATAAATGCAGTACAGGTAGATCCTTTACAACTTATAGAGATAATGAACAAAAATTTATTAACAGGAAATTAAACAAATGACACTTTTTCAACTACTAATGCTTGGGGCTTCGGCATTTTTTGCATTTAAAATTTATGAGCATATTCAAACACTTCAAGAACCAAAAAAGTCTGATGAAACAGGGAATGCTCCAGAGCGAACAGCAGAGGCATTTTCTACTTTTGACTCCTCCTCTTTAATAGAAAAAGCAGATGAGGAGGTAGTAGGTGGTAACTTAGATAAGGCACTTGCTATCTATAGTGAAGCAAATATTAAAGCGCGAGGTAATGGTGAAGTTCTCTTTAAAATGGGCTATGTTTTAGCACTCCAAAAGAGAAATGAAGAAGCTTTAGAGTACTTCAAAGATGCTTTAGAAGTAGACAATAAAAATCCATTTACACATCTTGAAATGGCTTTAGTTTACATAGAAGAGGGTGAGTTTGCGAGTGCTAGAACACACTTAAATGCAGCACTTGAGATAGACCCTGAACTTGAAAAAGCGCAAACAGCATTAGATAAACTAAATGCAGAGCATTAAGTATGAAAATATCTGAAGTATACGGTTTTTTAAACAGACTTTCTCCTTTTGAATTGCAAGAGAAGTGGGATAATTCTGGACTTCTAATAGGATCTTTTGATGAAGAGATAAGTGAAATAGCACTCTCCATTGACGTGGATGAAAAGTTAATTGATTCACTTGCTAATAATACACTTTTAATTACACATCATCCTATCATTTTTAGTGGCTTAAAGCAGTTGGAATTTTCAAAATATCCAGTAAATTTAATCCAAAAAATGATACAAAAAAACATTAGCAATATTGCAATGCATACCAATTTTGACCAAACACACCTCAATGAGTATGTTGCAACTGAGGTACTTGGGTATAAAATTTCAAAAAAAGATGGATTTGTTGCTTACTTAGAAGTTGATGAAGATTTTGACACCTTTGCATCAAAAGTTTCTAAGGCATTTGGACTAGAAATAGTACACTGTGTTAAGTGTAGTCAAAGAGTGAAAAAAGTCGCACTCACCACAGGTTCAGGCTGCTCACTTATAAAAAGTTTAGAGGCTGATTGTTTCTTAACAGGTGATATAAAATACCATGATGCTATGGAGGCAAAATCTATAAATATGTCACTTATTGACATTGGACATTATGAAAGTGAGCACTTTTTTGCACAAATTTTAGAGAAACATTTGAAAATTTTAGGTTTAAAAGTTATAATTGCGTCATCAGAAAATCCATTTACATATATACACCCTTAAAGGACACCAATGAACAAGCACCTGCAACAACTAATCGACCTATCATTTGTAGATAGAGATATTGACGCATTTGAGCCTCAAATCGAAGAAGCAAACTATAATTACGAAGCAGCACTTGCTAAGACAAAAAGTATTGAGTCAGATATTGAAAACTTAACAACTGAAATAAAAGAAGAAGAAGTTAAAAAGAGTAAAAATGAGCTTCATCTTGCGGAACTTTCTCAAAAACTAGAAGAGAATGCAAAAAAGAGTGGAGATATAAAAACTGAACGTGAAATGAAATCACTACAACTTGAAGAAGAGATTGCTAAAGAGCAAGTTACTTTTGCAAATGAAGAGATAGCACGTTTAGAAAAAATTATAGAACTTAAACATGAACAAGTCGAAGTAGCAAAAGCTTCTTTAGTAGAGCTCTCTGCATCTTTAGAGTCTGTAAAAGCAGATGTTGATGCAAAACTAGAGACTATTCATAAAGATCGTCAAGAGGAGTTTGTAAAAAAAGAGAAACTTCTTAGTGAGATGAATCAAAAAGGTCTCGCATTTTACCAAAAAATCCGTAGATGGGCTAAAAATACAACAGTAGTTCCTGTTGAAGATCAAGCTTGTATGGGTTGTCATATGGTTATAGGTGATAAGGTTTATGCTGATGTTATTAAAGCTGAAGAGATTACAACATGCCCTCATTGTGGACGTATTCTTTTTATGAAGCCTAACGAAGAGTAGTTTGAAACTTTTTACGCTTTTTTATTACAGTGTGAGTCTTTTGCTATACTTTATAGCACTGCCTCTCATTGTTTACTTAGCGTTTAAGAGTAAGTATAAAGAGTCAATCCCCGCACGTTTTTTTCTTTTTAAAAATCTTCCTTTTTCAAAACAGAATGCTATTTGGTTTCATGTTTGCTCACTTGGTGAAGCAAAAGCTTTAAAACCTATACTTGAATTAGTTGCTGATAAAGAGGTTATTATTACTACGATAACACAAACAGGATACTCTGAAGCTAAAAAATATGATGCGGAAGTTCGTTATTTACCCTATGAAATGTTTTTACCTTTTTGGATAAAAAAACAAAAGCTTCTTGTAGTTCTTGAAGCTGAGTTTTGGTACTTGCTATTTGCAGTGGCATTTAAGAGAGGTGCTAAAGTAGTTCTTCTTAATGCACGTATATCAGATAAAAGTGTAAAAAAATACTTACAATTTGGATGGTTTTATGCAAAACTACTCTCTTATGTAGATACTCTTTATGTGCAGAGTGAAATAGATAAAAATCGTTTTATTGCTTTAGGTGCAAGAAACATAAAAGTGATAGGAAATATTAAACTTGCAGGTGAAATAAAAAAAACAAAAGTGTATGAAAAACCATCTCTTGAACTTATAGTAGCAGGAAGTACACATGAGGGTGAAGAGGAGTCTATTGTTAAAGCTTTTGTTGAGTACAGAAAAAGTGCTGATGCAAAGCTTGTTATAGTTCCCAGGCATCCTGAACGTTTTGACACTGTTTATGAAATTTTAAAAACATATGCAAGAGAAGCTAATTTAGAACTTTCTCGTTTTTCTAAAAAAGCAGATTTTGAAGCAGATATTATACTTGTAGACATGATGGGGGAACTCAACAATATCTATGCCATAAGTGATATAGCTATTTTAGGTGGAGCATTTAAAGAGGATGTTGGTGGTCATAACCCACTAGAACCTGCATTCTTTGGATGTAAAATTATTACAGGAAAGCACTTTTTTCATCAAAAAGAGCTTTTTAAGTATGTGCATCATGTGCAGTATGTTGCGCCAAGTGAAATTCATAGAGCATTAAGAGCAGCAAAAGAGTTACCACCATCAATGGTAGAGGAGACAATAGACTTAGAGCCTATTGTGAATAAAATACTCAATAGTTAGTGTGTTAATTTAGAATAAATTAAAAGGAAAATATATTATGGCGACAGAAAAAGCATATAAAATTCTTGCATTGCAAGAGGGTATTTCTAACAACAGTGCTAAGTCAATGATAGACCGTGGGCTAGTGTATGTTGGAAACAAAAAAGTAGTAATAGCTCGTGGAGAGTTAAACGCAGAGACAAGATTTCGAGTTATTAAAGTAGAGAGACCAAAAGTGATATTTGAAAATGATGATATTGTTGTTGTGGATAAACCAGCTTATATTAATTCAGATGAAATTGAGCGTCAGTTTAAACCAGCAGTCCTTCTTCATAGACTTGACCGTGAAACATCAGGTGTTTTAATGCTTGTTAAAAATGAAGAGTTTCGTGAGAAAGCGATTAAAGAGTTTCGTAAAGATAAGGTTTATAAAGAGTATATCGCTTGGGTTGAAGGGATGATGAGTGAGCCTATTGAGGTTGATAAAGCAATTACAACTCAAAAGAAAAATAACAAAGCATATTCAAATGTATCTCCAAAAGGAAAACCAGCACGAAGTGAATTTTTCCCAGATATAATTAGTGCAAATAAAACAAAAGTGAAGTGTATTATTCATAATGGACGAACACATCAAATTCGTGTGCATCTTCGTTACATTGATCACTCTATAGTTGGAGATGAACAGTATGGAGGTCGTCGTGCAAAACGTGTTATGCTTCATGCTCATAAAGTAAGATTATTAGGTATGGAGTTTGTATCTCCTGAACCAAAAGAGTTTGTAAACTTTCAATAGTTGATTTTATAATCACGATTTAAAGAAGTGTAAGATATAATCCAAAACTTTTTACACCTAAAATTAGAGGGAAATATATGTTTGATACATTAACAGATAGCTTTACAAATGCCATAAAAAAGATTCGTTTTCATGATGATGAGAAGGCACTAACAAAAGCATTGAATGAACTAAAGAAAAATCTTTTAAAGGCTGATGTAAATCATAAAGTTGTAAAAGAGTTACTCAGTCGAGTAGAGCTTCTCACTAAAGAAAAGGGTATTGGTAAAGATCAATTTCTTGATGCACTAAGGGTAGGACTCAACGAACTCTTAGAAATAGGTGGTAATAAAGGTTTTATTTTTGCTCCAAATCCTCCAACTACTATTCTAATGACAGGGCTTCAAGGGTCTGGTAAAACTACTACAACTGGTAAGTTAGCAACATATTTAAAAAATAAGCAGAAAAAAGTTCTAATCGTTGCAGCCGATTTACAGCGTTTAGCAGCAGTAGAGCAACTTCGCCAAATTACAACTCAGATAGAGGTAGAACTTTATGAGGATGAAGCGACTAAAAATCCAGTAGAGGTTGTAAGGTCTGCGTTAGAGTATGCAAAAAGTAAAATTTTTGATGTTGTGCTTATAGATACAGCAGGACGATTAGCTATAGATGATGAACTGATGAGTGAGTTAGCTGAAGTTAAAGCTGTAGCATCTCCCGATGAGATCTTTTATGTCGCAGACTCTTTAACTGGTCAAGATGCCATTAGAACCGCGACAACATTTAAGGAAAAAATCGGTATTGATGGTGTTATACTTTCAAAATATGATGGTGATTCTAAGGGTGGTGTAGCTCTTGGTTTATCTTCTCAAGTTCAAGTTCCTCTTCGTTTCATCGGTATGGGTGAGAAGATGGAAGATCTTGAGGTCTTTATTCCTGAACGTATTGTAAATCGCCTTATGGGCTTCGGTGATGTTGAAGGTTTAGCCGAAAAAACTGCAAATATTATTGATGAAAAAGATGCTAAACGTCTTACTAAAAAGATACAAAAAGGAAAGTTTAATTTTAATGACTTTTTAGAACAGATGGAGTCTATGAAAAAAATGGGTTCAATGAGCTCTATTATGGGAATGATTCCTGGTATGGGTGGCATGAGTAAGGCTATTAAAGATTTTGATTTTGAAAACTCTAGTGAGCTAAAAAATATTAAATCAATGGTAAGCTCTATGACTAAAAAAGAGCGTGAAAATCCAGATCTTATTAACAACTCAAGAAAACAGAGAATTGCAAAGGGTTGTGGTTTAACTGTAGTTGAGATAAATAGAATGATAAAACAGTTTAAAAATGCTGGAAAAATGGCAAAGAAATTTTCTGGAAAAAATGGTATGAAGCAGTTACAGTCTATGATGGGCGGAATGGGTGGAGCTGGTGGAATGCCAGGTCTTCCTCGTTAAACAATTTAGATTTAAGATAAACTTCGATATAATTTCACTATCGTAATAACTTCTGAAATAATCCCTCTGTGATTAGAAGGTATCTCTTTTGAGATATAAGACGCCAAATGGCGGTAAGAGGCACAATAAACTACTTGTATTTACTACAAACATTTATTCTGCAAATACACCCCAAAAAATATTAAATTCTTAAGGAAATAACATGACAGTAATTAGACTTACTCGTATGGGAAGAAAAAAGAGACCATTTTATCGTTTAGCGGTAACAGATAGCCGTAAACGTAGAGATGGTGGTTGGATTGAACTTATCGGTCACTACAATCCAATGAATGAAGAGAAAACACTTGTTGTTGATAATGAAAGACTTGATTACTGGTTAAGCGTTGGTGCTAAAATGAGTAGTCGTGTTAAAAAGATTACTGGTCGTTAATCATGATTTCTGATTTTGTCGCTGAAT